>JBGTMU010000001.1:0-2278 GCA_041743405.1 Longimicrobiales bacterium
GACGCACACGGCTGCGGCCGCCGAGATCCCCATGGGAATCATGAAGGTGAAGGAGGCCATCGTGATCGCGATCTGGTGCCCGGCGAGGGCCACGGTGCCGATGATTCCCATGAAAAGCCCCGTGAGCCCGAAGGCGCCGAACTCGAGCTGGAACTGGAATCCGATGGGGGCTCCGAGGCGGGCCATCCGGAAGAGGGGGCCCGGCGCGAAGATGCGTGCCCGACGGGGGACCAGGAAATCGCGAAGAAGGGGCCAGGCCACCACGAGGATCGCGACCGCCATGAACCCCCGCGAGAGGCTCGATGCCATTGCCGACCCCACGGCTCCAAGCCGAGGGAATCCGAGGTTCCCCCAGATCAGCACCCAGTTCAGTCCGAAATTCACGACGTTCGCAATGAGCGCCGTCCAGAGAATCGGGAGCACCCGTCCCATCGCCTGGAGCGACTGCCTGAATACCGCGAAGAAGAGGAGCGGGATCATCCCCGGGATGGACCAGAGCGCGTAGGCCGTGGCGAGGGGCACGACATCGTCGGGCTGCCGGGCCAGGCGAAGGATCGGCCCGGCCATCCCGAGGAAGATGGAGGCGAGCACTCCGAGGCCCACCGAAAGCACGAGCCCCCGCTGGATGGCCCGTGCGGCCCCTTCCCTGTCTCCGGCTCCCACGGCCTGGGCGACGAGAGGATCGAGGGCCATCAGGACCCCCATCCCGAAGGCGATGAGGATGAAGACGACGATGTTGCCGAGCGCCACCGCCCCGAGGTCCGCAGCCGAGACCCGGCCCACCATGATCACATCCACGAGCCCGAGCGCGTGGATCCCGAGCTGGACACCGATTACCGGAAGGGCAAGCTGAACGACGGCCCGCGCGTCGGCGCGCGTCGGGCGCAGCTCCACCGAACCGCGGACGAGCCCCTTCATGCTCCGATCCTTCTCAGTCCGGGGTCCCCCCCCGTCCCATCCGTGCCGACTGCTCCGTGGTCAGGGGCCGGCGACCCGCGAACCCCCCGTGGACCTCGTGCCAGGCCGACAGCTCCGGCTCTCCCCGGTGCCAGCAGAGGTAGACGGTCCGGCCTTCAAAGGTCGTGGCGAAGTCGACGAGCCCGTTCTCGAGTCCGCCTGCGGGAAATCGGACCCCGTGCACCAGAATGCGCTCATCCACGAGCCGCTCGATTCTCCGGATCACCTTCCTGATATCCGCGCGCGCGGTCAGGAATTCCTCGCGGTCGGGGTTCGAGGGATCCTGCACCTTCGGACCCCAGAGCGCATCAAGGATCTTCATCTGGTCCATGCGATCGTCCAGCTCTCCGCGAATTCCCTCGAGTTCCTCGAAGGCCGTTTCGAGCGTGGGGATCAGGGCATTGGCCTCTTCCACGGTGAAGATGCGCTCATCCATCGGCGCCCTCGCGGCCGCTCATCTCCGACCTGCGCCGTGAATCGCGTTGAAGAAGAGCTTGTACGTGCCCGAGGGCTGGGCGCGGAACTGGGGACGGAACCCGATCAGCACGGCTTCGCCCGTCCCCACTGGAACCCGCACCACAGCGGCCAGCCCGGCGAGATGCGTCTCGGCCCCGACCTCCCAGCCGCTCATGAGCAGATCGGAGTCGGCGTAGCGGGCCACGACCTCCGCCCGTGCGGAATCCGTGATTGTGAACCCCCTTGATTCCTGATAGAAGGCACCGGTTTCCTCCTGCATCCCGAAGGCCACGGGATGCGTGGGATCGACCTCGATCCGGATGACCGAACCGGGAATGAACAGTTCTTCCCGCGAGAGGGCGGCGGTGGCGTTCACCACCGGAAGATCCAGCGCCTGGATCGCGAAGTCGCTCGCCCCGTCGAATGTGACGAGCGTTCCCCCGGCTTCGACCCAGCGTCGCAGATTTGCGACCCCCGCCTCTTCCACGCCCCCCACGAACGCCTCGGGCATGCTCCCCTCGTCATGCCCACCGAGAATCGACTGCGCCGTCTGATCGGTGAAGACGATCACATCCCACTGCGACAGATCTCCGGACTGGAGGTCGGCGTTGCGGAGCGTATCCGGGGCAAAGCCGAAGGAGTGGAAGACGAAGCGGGTCCATCCTTCGTCCATGTTCCCGGTCCAGGGCATGTACATCGCGAGGCGCGGGGCACGGATGGGGGTGATCTCGCCGGTGGGTCGAGCGGGGAGCGCCGTGACGGGGAATCCGAGTTCCCCCGCGAGGGCCTCGACCCGGGCCCGGGTGCCCGGTCCGTCCTCCACGAGGAAGACCCCGGGATCGCGCGCACGATCGTCCCGACCACC
>JBGTMU010000002.1:0-7299 GCA_041743405.1 Longimicrobiales bacterium
GGCGGCAGCGACGGTGCATTTTCCCCCTTCAGCGCCGCCATCCACGCCGAGGCCTCGACCCGCTCGGACGCGCGGTCACTCCCGGGGGAAGCGGCAAACCACTTCTTCCGGAGCTCCCGAACCAGGCCCCCCTCCAGGACCACGAGGAAGGCACCGAGCAGGACGAGCAGTCCCGAAGGCACCAGTGCCATGAATGAAAGCGTGCCCGGACCGGGCACGAGACCCCGCATCGCCAGCAGGACTCCGATGGCGAAGCCAGCCGACAGCCAGATCGCCCCGACGAAGGCGAGGACTGCGGCAACCAGGCGCATCGTCCGGATTGTGGCCAGCGTGGACCTGGAGGCTCCGGAGAAGTAGCGAAGCCCCTGCAGGAGAAGGCCCCCGTCGCGCTCCTTGTCGGATGCTACCATCCCGATCATCTGCCAGTCGTACCCGATTCGCGCACCCGTGCGGCACCTCCGGAAGAAGCGGACCGTACCGACGTAGGCCGCAAGGAGAACGACGAGGGCCAGCGCGGTGGTGGCAAGCGGAACCCACCACGACTCACCGAACCCATTCTCCAGCCCGAGCCCGTCCGTTGCACGGAGGGCGGGAATCAGGGGCACCACCAGGAGCAGTCCCCCGATCAGGTGCAGGCGCGCCAGCGCCCAGAGATCGCCCTGGATGCGACCCAGTCCGGGAGGCGGCCAGGCCAGGTGGGGAGTCTCGGTGCGGGAGGGCATTCGGAGTACCTCCTTCTTCCTTGGAATGGGTGTGCAGACGGGAGAGCCTCTGCCCTCAGTAGAAGGGAGAGAGGACCGCGGCGCCAGTCCGGCTTTCCACCCCGTATCGGCGGGGATACAATGACCGGGTCGTCGAGTCGGCACGATCCCAACTTCGGAGTCACCATGGTTCACCGCATCAATCCTGCCTTCCGCGCGCTGCGGATGGTGGGGATCCGTTCGTGTTTCGCTGCCCTTTGCGTCCCGCTGCTCCTCCTCGCAGCCCCGGCGCTTCAGGGCCAGACCACTCCCCCGGACTTCATCCCGGCGACGATGCCTCCCGAGTCGGAGCGGGATTCCCTGATCTATTCCCTGGTCCCGGACGGACGACACGGCCCGAGCACATTCCCCCGGGTCCGGCACCCGGAGGTGGAATATGAGGCCGGAGCGGTGCTTGCATGGGATCGGTATCACACCGTCGATGTGATGTACGAGTGGCTTCGGCGATGGGCGGCTCGCTATCCCGAGATCGTCGAGCTCTACCAGGTCGGGACGAGCTACGAAGGACGCCCGATCATGCAGGTGACGCTCACGAACCGCGCCACAGGGCCCGCCACTGACAAGCCGGCCGCCTACTTCGAGGGGGGCCGTCACAGCGGTGAGATCACGGCGTCGGAGTCTGTCCTCTGGCTGATCCAGCACCTGGTGGAAGGGTACGGGAATGACCCGGAGATCACCGAACTCCTGGACCGGGCCGCAGTCTACGCGCGCCCGCAGAACAACCCGGACGGATCCAATCTCTATCTCCACACGGCGCAGACGAACCGGAGTTCCGTCCGCCCCATCGATCAGAACCGCGACGGCTTCACCGACAACAACCCGGCGGTGGACCTGGATGCGGACGGCGCGGTCCTGAGCATGCGGTGGCGCGACGAAGACGGGGACTGGGAAATCGATCCACGCGATCCGACCGGTCGAGCCATGATCGAGGTCGACGAAGGCACGGGGAGCTGGTCGATGTCCGGAGAGGGGAGCGGGAACGATGGGATCGGGGGGCTCGATCTGCACCGGAACTACCCGGAGAACTGGCGGCCCATGCCGGGGCGGGATCATACCGGGCGCGGATACACGCAGACCGGGGCGGGAGCCTATCCGCTCTCCGAGCCCGAGACCCGAAGCGTCGTTCTCTTCCTCCTGGAGAACCCCAATGTGGGCGTGGTGAACTCCATGGATACGCGGGTGCCCATGCACCTTCGGCCCCCCTCCACGTCGAAGGGGGAAGATTCGATGTTCCCCGAGGACCTGGAGCTGTATCTGCATATGGACTCGGTCGGGGTGAGCATCACCGGCTACCCCTGGGCGGGAGATGTCTTCTTCGACTACGCCACGCGGGGCTCTCGTCAAACCGGGAATCCACTCTTCGGGCATGGCCCCGACTTCGGCTACTTCTTCTACGGTTCCATCTGGTACGGGGATGAGCTCTGGGATGGCGGGGTGGTGGAAGACCTGAACGGAGACGGCGAGGTGGACGAGCTGGACCGGCTCGTCTGGTCTGACAGCATCACCGGAGGGAGGGCGTTCAAGGAGTGGACGACCTTCCAGCACCCGACGCTCGGCGAGGTGGAGATCGGGGGATGGCACCCAAAGTTCTTCTCCCAGAATGGTCCGCCCGAAGTGCTGGGGAAGTGGGCCGGAAATCAGGCGCTCTTCAACCTGTACATGGCGCAGAGCCTCCCTGAGCTGGCGGCGGAGGCCCCCGAGGTGCGGCGGCTGGAGAGCAATCCGGACAGCACGACCTGGGAGGTCCGGATCCCCGTGCGGAACGATGGTTTCCTTCCGACCGCGCTCAGGCAGGCCGATCTGGTCAAGATCGTGCGTCCGGACCGCGTGGTGCTCCAGCTTGCCGGGCTCGAGACCAGCGGAGCGGAGCCGGAGGCGCGCTTCGTGGAACCATCGGGCTCGACCTTCGAGCTGGAAGGATACCTGCAGGGGGGAGAGCGGAAGGAAGCGGTTTTCCAGATAACGACTTATGGGCGGACTGATCGACTCAGGGGGACGTTCACCGTGCTCTCGACGAGGGGCGGGGTGGTGACGGGGAGCTTTGATTCGGGGGCGGGGGCGGGGTAGCTCGGCCCAAGTCCGGGGACTTTCGCGTCCCGATATCCCGGATCTCCACGGGGGTCCGGGGGAGTCCGCCTACTGACGCGACATCAGGACGGCTTCGAGAAGCGCGAGACGCTGGTCGATCGCCGCGAGGGTCGGTGCCTTCGAGCGAAAGAGCCAGCCAATCGTCGTAAGCGAAGCGGCGAACAGGCTCAGGATCGCCGCCATGCCGAGCACGATCAGCACCGTTCGCACCAGATCCACGATCATCCCGCCCCCTGTTTCGATCAGGAATAGCGCGATGCCGATGGGGGGGAGCAGCGCAAAAGTGGCGGACCACGCCACGAGCGCCGCGCGCCGTACCCGCTTTTCGAACTTTTCCTCCCGTTCGATGATTTCGTTCAGAAAGTCGTTCGTCATGGCGTCTCTCCCTCGGGTGAAATGTGTGTGCGCAGTGCGCGTTTCCCGTAATGAATGCGCGACCGGACGGTCCCGATGCTGGACGACGTCACGGTCGCGATCTCCTCATATGTCATTCCGCTCAGGTACCGGAGGGTCAGGGCCTCGCGGTGTGCTGGGGACAGCCGTGCCAGCCCGGCCTCGAGCGCCGCCGCGTCCTGCAGTGAGAAGGACGGATCGTCGCCATCGTCCTCATCGTCGGCACTCGTCAACTGCTCATCGTCCGCCAGATCGTCGAGCGCCACATGGCGGCGTGAGCTGCGCAGGCGCGATACGCTGCGATTCCGGGCTATGCGGTACATCCAGCTCTGGAATGCTGCCGGGTGGTCGAGTGTGGCGATCTTCCTCACGATCGTGACCCAGACGTCCTGCATCACGTCTTCCGCTTCCGCGCCGTCGCCGAGCAGGCCGTGGACGTAACGGAGCGCGGGCACGTGATGGCGCTCGAACAGGCGCGCGAAAGCACCGCGATCGCCCAGTTGGGCTCGCAGCACCTGGAGCTGTTCGAGCGCACCGGCTTCCGCAGGGCCTTCCTCCGGCATGCGGCTCAGTGCGCCGCGCCGGGCACGCTGAACTGGACGGGCGGGAGGGTGACGGCGGTCGGAAATGACACGGTCTCACCGCGCAGGAACGCGCCGACGCTGTCGTACGCCGATTCCCAATGGCTGTAGAGGTTGCCGAGCGCGCCGTGCGTGCCTCCTTCCACCTCGATCAGCCAGCCGTTGCGGAGCGTCGCCACGACTTCGCGCGCGTTTTCGATGGGCGTCGAGGTGTCCCACGTGCCATGCACGATCAGCGTCGGGATGTCCGAGACGACCGGTGCCCGGAAGGCCGCGCCAAGATCGCGTGCCGGCCACACAGCGCAGAACGCGGCGTACTCGAAGTTCACATCCCCGATGAGCGCGCGAGCGGGATCGGCCGCATAGCGCGTCGCACGTTCCGGGCTGATGCCGGATGCGCAGTCCATTGAGTAGTGCATCGGATCATCCATGCTCAGGTCACCGAGAGACCGGGCCGCGTCCTCAGCCACGGAGAAGTCGCCATGATACATGTCGAGGATGAACTCCGGCCATGCGTTCGGTCGGTTGCGGTTGCCCGCCTGGTGCCCGGCCAGCCAGCGCACGAGCGCAGGACTGACGGCGGCGCCGGGGTCCGTCGGCCTCCAACCCTGCGCGCCGGAAGCCTCGAGCCGATCGAGCACCATCTGAAGGGCTGCGAGCAGCCCACCTTCTGGGATGTGCGAGGCGAGTTCCGGTGAGGCTTCCGCCGTCGCAGCAATGCGCCGTAGGGTCGAGAGTCGGGCGGCCGGGTCGTCCCACGTGTGATCGAGGCCCTCGACTCCGAACATCAGCACGCGTTCGATCGACTGCGGATACGCCCGCATGACTGCCAGTGCCAGGTGCGAGCCGTAGCTGCCCCCGACCAGGGTGACCCGGTCGTATCCGAGCGCTCGACGGAGCGCGTCCACGTCGGCTGCGTTCTCGACAGTGTTGTATGCCGAGAGGTCGGCGCCCACGTCCCGCCATCGGTCACGGCAAGCGCTCAGCAGTTCGCGGCCGGCGGCCGCCACCCAATCCAGATCGAACTGCTGGTTCGACGGCAGGGCGCGGCTTTCTTCGCAGCTCATGGCGGGCTCCGCCCTGCCCCCGCCGCGCTGATCGAACAGCACGACGTCCGCCAGGGTGCGGTAGAAGCGCACCTCTTTCAGGCTGCTTTCGTAGCGCTCCAACTGGTCCAGCCAGGACGCCCCCGGCCCGCCTGCCAGAAGGAAGATCGGAGCCGCAGGGGTATCGCTCGTCGAGCGGATCCGATAGTACGGAATGGAGAGCGTGCGGCCCGGCTCGCCTCGGCGGGTTTCCGGCACCCGTAGCGCTCCGGCCTCCACGAGGAGTGGGGTGCCATCTGCCACCGTGACGGTCAGGGAATCCGAAGTCAGGGCGGCTCCGACCTGCGAACTGGCCACGGCCGGCGCGAGTGCCAGGATGCTTCCGAGGATGAGCGCTCTGTTCATGGAGTCGGGTCCTTTCCTGTGAACGGGACAGTGTTGTCACAGGCGAGGACGCGCCTTCTCAGGAAAAGTTCAATCCATTCTTCGGAAGGAAGGCAGCTATGCCTCGCGGTGTCTTCCCGTGGCCGCCCACACCGCCAGCAGCCCCGCCCCGATCCACCCGCTCGTCATCGCGATCCAGCGCCCGGGCCCCGGCATCGCGGTCCACACTCGCGTCCAATCCTGCGAGGGCAACTGGACGCTCGTTCGGAGCGAGTCGTTCCCCCCGGTGAAGAGGGTGTCCAGGGTCGCCATGAATCCCTCGTACGACGCCGTAGCCCAGTCGATCCGCCCCGACTCTCCGACGATGGCGAAGGCCATGGTGAAGATCCAGATGCCCCCGACCCACCAGAGTGGCCGCTTCACGCCGACCCACAGGGCCGTTGCGGCAAGGTAGGTCGCGGTCGCGGCCGTGAAGGGAATCAGCCACTGCCACCACGGAGTGGACCACGCCACTTCGCGGAGCGCATCGGGCCGGCCAGCCGTGACACCCGCCCGGTCGGCCAGGAGGGTGCGCGTAACGTCGAGACCCAGTTGACCGTCCTCGAGCATGAGCACCATCCCGCAGATCGAAAGCAGCCCGACCGCCACGACCGCCATCAGCCAGAGCCACCCTGTCGCGACCTTCATCCGCGCGTGGCGGGCGTGATCGACCGGGAGCAACCAGAGCTGGCTTTCGCCGAACCGCGACTCGCCCTTCCAGACCCCGAGGGGCATCACGAGCGCTAACATCACGGCGAGAAAGCCGAGATCCGCGGGGTTCAGCGCCGTCATCGGCTCGCCGTCGATGTACGTCTCGAACATCTCCATGATCGGAACGGCGAGGAGCCCGAAAGCAAGCAGAGCGCAGATCGCGAGGACCTCCCACTTCACTGCGAGGCCCACGACCCGCGCCTGCTCGACCGCCGCCGCTCGGGGCGCCGGGGTTCGTACTGCCGTCGTGGTCGTGTTCATGATGCCTCCGTCGTCGAAAGGAGCGCGGTCGCTGCGTCGTCCATGGAAAGACGGGATACCTCACGGACCGTCGCCCCGGCCCGCGCGAGGTCTCCGACCACCCGGTCCTCCTCACCCCAGACGGTCCAGTCGATCTCACGGGAACGGTCGGCGCGCCGGATGACGCGCCCCCCGATATCGGCCCTGCCCCATCCCTCAGGCACGTCAGCCGAATAGCGCTTCAGCTTGCCCTCGAGCTCGGAGCGGGGGAGCTGGCCGAGCAGTCGGCCTCCCGAGAGGACGCCGACGTGGTCCACGAGGCGCTCGACCTCGTAGACCCGGTGCGTGGAGATGAGAACGGTGGTCGGTGAGTCGGTCAGGTGTTCACTCAGGACGGTCAGGGTCGCGTCCCGGACGAGATGGTCCAGGCCGTCCGTCGGCTCGTCGAGCAGGAGGAGCGGGGGGCGGTGAGCCAGAGCGAGGAGAAGCTGCACCCGCCGCCGCTGACCCTTCGAGAGCTGGCGGCACTTCCGCGTGAGATCGAGGGCGTAGATGTCGGCGAGTCGGCGGGCGTACGCGTCGTCCCAAGTCGGGTAGTAGCGGCGGCAGTGCTCGATCAGGCGGCCGACTGTCATCCACGGGTAGCCGAGGTCGTGCCCCTCCGGGACGTATCCTACGAGGGCGCGCGCCTCGCCGCCGCTCAGTCGCGGGTCGACGCCGAGGAGGTCCACCCCGCCGGCGTCGCGCCGGACCAGGTCCATGAGAATCCGGATCAGGGTGCTCTTCCCGGCGCCATTCGGTCCCACCAGGACGTAGACCGCGCCCGTGGGGATCTGGAGGTCCAGCCCGCCCAGCGCAGACACCCGTCCGTACCGTTTGACGAGTCCCGTCGTCGTTACCGCGAACGGGCCACCGCCCAGGTCGACCGGGAGTCCGGCCATGGTCGTCGCGCTCATCGTGCGTCCTCCTTTGTTTCGTCGGCGCGCTCCGTTCCGTTCCCGAGCTCGCGCAGGGCGTCGATCAGTTCCTCGAGCACGAGGCCGCTCCGGGAGGCGT
>JBGTMU010000003.1:0-2909 GCA_041743405.1 Longimicrobiales bacterium
CAGGCGCTCCTCTCCGCCTTTGCAGAATGGTCGGGCGAAACGATCCATCCCGAAGACTACCCGACGTGGCGTACGGTATTTCGTCTCCTCCTCGAACATGCATCACCGGACCCGCTCGTAGTGACGATCGACGAGTTTCAATATCTGGGGGAGAGTACCGACGACATCAAGGCGGTTGCCTCCGAACTGAACGCGGCCTGGGAATCCCGTCGGCCCCGGCGGCCACCCCAAACTCCTCCACTTGTGGCCACCCCAAAATCCCCCACCTGAGGGGCGGCGAGATCGTGTCGGTTGAGGTGGTTGGTTCGTAGGTATCGAGACCAGATCTGAGTGATGTTTCGTTCCCCGGAGGAGCCGGATCGGACCTTCCGGAGGGCTGTCGGCGGGCCTGCAGGGAGGCGCCGCCGTACGTCGAGAAGCTACTGCATGGCGGATCGTTGTGCAGCCCGTGCGGCGGCTTCTTTCAGGCGCCAGCTCTTGCCTTCGAAGCGGAGCAGGTGGCCGTGGTGCAGGAGCCGGTCGAGCAGCGGCGTGACGACCACCACGTCGCCGAGCAGGCGCGTCCAGTCTTCGAGCGGCCGGTTCGAGGTGATGATGGTGGATGCTTTCTCGTAGCGGGCCATCAGGACGTCGGCGAGCTCGTCTCCGGCGTGGGGCGGAAGCTTCCGGAGGAAGAGGTCGTCGATCAGAAGCAGCTCGGCTCCGGCCAGCGCGGCCCGCAGCTTTCGGATCGTGCCGAGTTCGCGGGCCTCGGTGACGTCCTCGATGAGCTGGTGGGCCTCCCGGTACAGGACCTTGAAGCCCCGCTGCACCGCCGTGGTGGCGAGGGCCTTGGCAACATGGCTCTTACCGGTACCGGGTGGACCGAGGATCAGGATATCCTCACGGGCGTCGATGAAGTTCAGGGTGCCGAGTGCGAGGATGTCCCGCTTCGGGATGCGGCTGTTGTAGCTCCAGTCGAAGCTCTTGAGGTCCTTCTGGTCGGGCAGCCCGGACTGGGTGTGGCGCCGATCGAGCAGACGGGAGCGTCGCCGGTCGAGTTCGTCCTGGACGAGCCAGGAGAAGGCCTCGATGAAGTCCATCTCCTGCGCGGCGACCTGCAGGGCTCGGGCCTCCAGTGTGGCGGTCATGCCGGAGAGGCGCAGGGTGCGCAGCGCGCGCTCGAGTTCGGGAATCGACATGGGCATCGGGAGTCCTCAGGGGGTGAGGGTGCATGAATACGAGTCCCAGAAGGCCTGGTACTCGGCGATGTCGCGGATGGCCGGCCCGGATTGCGTGAGTCCCGGCTCGGGCGCCGCGACGACGGTCTGCGTGCGATCCAGAGCCCGCTTCAGGGCCCCGTAGGAGAAGCAGTGCCCGGCGACCAGGCGGGCGCAGACGGTCTCGATGTCCGCCCGGGGGTACGTGCGCGCGAGGTTGGTGAGGCCATACAGGGCACGCTGTCCGGGGCGGCCAAGCCGGGCGAAGAGTTCCTGGGCGAAGGCGGCCGTGTGCGGGCCGATCCGCCTGGCCTTGCCCAGCAGACGCGCCGTCTCACGCGAGGGATTGAAGAGGCGGTCGCCGCCTTCGAGGACGAAGGCGCCTTTGCGGGGCGCCTTTTCGTGTCGGCGCACGGGTTCACCCGCTGCACCGAAAATCTCGATCTCGCGGTCGTAGACCCGGACGATCACCTGGCTGTGCGGAGACGCCGGCAGCGCGGCGTAGTAGGAGCCCTCGACCTGCACGAGGCCGCTGTCATCCACAGTCCGGGTGCCTTGCTTGAAGAAACGGAAGCGCTCGGCCGGCAGGGCCCCGAGGTACGGCTGCTCCTCGCGAAACATCTCGAGGACCTGCCGCTTCTTGCGCCCGTGGATGCGCGGGGCGGCCCAGCGCTCCTCCCAGTGGGCGAGCCACTCGTTCTGCGCCTCGATGCGCTCGAAACGCCGTCCCTTCAGCGCCGTGGTCTGCGTGTGCTGGACTGCGTTCTCCACGGTGCCCTTCCGGTTCGGATCCCGGATCCGGCAGGGATCCGCCACCACGCCGTAATGGGCGAGCAGGGCCGCGTACAGAGGGTTCAGCTCGGGCTCGTACAGATCGGGCCGCAGGACACCCGCTTTCAGGTTGTCGAGCACCACGTAGCGGGGGCAGCCCGCGAAGGCGTGGAAGGCCTGCTCGTGCAGGCGCGCCCACGTCTCCTGGTCCGCCTTCCACACCGTGGTCCGGAAGCTCTTGCCCGAATACTTCAGCGTCATCACGAAGAGGTACGGACGCTTGTGGCGGCCGCTCGCATGGAGCGTAGGCGCCCCCAGCCCGAAATCGACCTGCGCCTCTTCCCCGGGCAGGAACTCCAGGACGTCGAAGCGCTCGGGGTCGCGGGCACGAAGCCGCGCCACGAAGCGCTTCACCGAGTTGTAGCCATGTGTGAAGCCATGGATCTCGACCAGATCCTGGTAGAGGCTCATGGCGTTACGCCCCAACTTCACCTGGGCCTCGATCCACGCACGGTGCGGCTCGCAGGCGGAGACCGCGGAGGCCCCGCGACCCGGGGGGTCCGCCCCACCCGCCGTCGACGAATCACCTCGCCCGGGTACCCCCGGACCCGGTGGCCAGGGTGGAGGAGTTTGGACCGCCCCCTGCTCCGAGCCGGTGGCCGGGGTGGGGGAGTTTGACGCCCCCGCATAGCGCCGAATCGTCTTGCGATCGATCCCCGTGCGCCGCGCGATTTCTCGCTGCCCCACACCCGCTGACAGCAGCGTCTCTATGGTGGTCCGAAGATGTGGCTTCAAGACGTTCATCCTCCCTCCCCTCCGTGATGGTTGGGGAGGAGTGTACGTCCCGCCGCCTCGCGCCTACCCTACGGCGCTAAAGCTGTCCTCAGGTGGGGGATTTTGAGGGGGCCACAGGTGGAGGAGTTTGGGTGGCCGCCGGGG
>JBGTMU010000004.1:0-6580 GCA_041743405.1 Longimicrobiales bacterium
GCAGCCCCGCCCCCCGCGGCACCTGCAGCACTGGCGGCCGACGCGCCTCCGCTCGAGCCCGCCATGTGGGGAACGAGCCAGGCGGTCGTGTACGTGTCCACATCCTGGGTGGTCGCGAAGGCCGCGTAGGCCGCGGTCTCCTTCCGGTATCGCTTCTCGGCCTTCGTCGAGCGATCCTCGAGCCATGCGGGGAGATGGAACTCGCCCTGGGCCGTCTCCTCTCCCTTCTTCCTCTTCAGCGCCTTCCCAACCTTCCGCCCGAGTCCTCCCGTCTCTTCCGGATCCACGAGAAGCCAGGGGAACACCTGCGAGAACCGGGATGCGGCTTCGATCGGGTCCTGATCGAGAGTGCGCTTGAGCTCCGACCGAACTCTGCGGAGCCACCCCGTGAGCTCCTCCTGCGCGCGCACCCCGTCGGAGGTCAGGAGGTATTTCTTCTCTCCCAAAGTGAAGGGAACGATCGACAGGGTGAAGGCGAGCACCGCAATCACGATCCCCCAGGGGCCCATCACGAACCAGGCCGGTCCTGCGAGCAGGCCGAGAGCCAGCGTCTGCCACCCGCGGACGGTGTCCGCGCGCGCTTCCTCGAGACGCCCGACGATGAACCCCCGATCGAGCGAGAGATCCCGGGCCAGATCGACCAGCGCCTTCTTCCCCTTCTTCCCTTTCGATCCGAACTCCTTGAGCGATTCCCAGCGCCCCGTTTCCTCAAGCACTGCGGCCTCGAACACCGAAAGGCTCCGTGGGAAGTCGCGCGCGACCTCCACGTGGATGTCGTCATCCTTCTTCCGGTTCCCCTCTTCGCCTCGAACCAGAGTGACGATGCCTTCGCGCGCGAGTTGCAGGAGGGTGGCGGGGATCGCGGATTCGACTCCCCCTCCGCGGTGAAGGAGGACGGCGCCTTCTTCCAGAGTGAGCGTGGGGGGCTGTGAGACGGAGCGCGCGTTGCCTGTGCGCCACTTCCCCGCGGCGAACACGGCTCGAATGATTCCGATGAGGAGAAGGAGAAGCGAGAAGATGAAGATCTGGATTTCGGTCCGCCCGATCCCGACTTTCCGCCCGGGCATGACCTTCGGAAACCCCACGCGGATCTGATAGGCCTGACGCCGTTCCAGCGATTCCACAGGAAAGGTGATCCGCCAGAGGCCGTCTGCGAAGGCGACATCCGAGGCCGGGTCGATGCGGAGTTCCGAAGCCTCTGATGCGAAGAAGCCGGGGAGGTAGAGGGTCACCCTGGCGTCGTCCACGGGGACATCCCACCCCTCTCCGATGGCCGCCCAGAAGATCTCGTTCCAATCCCCGATCTCGCGGAGCGCCCCATGCGCCGTGTAGCTCAGGACCACCTCGCCGGGGGCCGAACGGCGATCGAATTCCCAACGGACCCGCTCTCTTCCATCGCTTCGTGAGCTCGTGACGTCCAGCGGACCCAGGTCAGGGCTGGTGACCTGGATCAGCGAAAGAGAGTCCATCCTCCGGTACGGGATGTCGCGGGTCGCGAAGGTGAAGCTTCCGGAGCGGAAGTCGAAGCGTATCCGCTCCGTGACCTCGTAACGCCCATCGTCCTGGACCCGGATCTCGACGTCATAGAGGGCCAGACTCCACTCCTGCTCCTCGTCATCCTGGAGTGCGGGCGTGGCCCCGGCTGCGGGAGCGAGGAGGGTGAATGCGAGCGCCAGCAGAAGGGCCGCAGGTCCGGGACGGGAGAAGCGCCCTCCCGTCACGAAGGCCAGAGCCACCCGAACACCCCCGCAGTGATCAGGGAGTAGACGAGCCCGTCGAAGGTGTTCTTGAGGGTGGTACTCCACTTCTTCCCGAACCAGATGGACTGAGGCCAGCTATCCACGGCGAAGGCCACGAAGGCGACGGTTCCGGCCACGCGGAACACGGAGAGGTAATCGGCGCCCGGCAGGAGCGTTCGCCCGGCCAGGTACGCGACGACCACCTGCACCACGACGATGAAGAGGAACCATTGGCCGAGGAGCTTTCCCAGGTTGGTCGGTCCGTTCGGCATGACCGTCAGGACCGCCACCGGCCCCTCGTTCTGCTTGGCGATGTAAGCTGGATCGGACATCTCCTTCATGCTGGATGCGGCGGGAATCGAATAGTCGCCTGCAGGAATTCCGGCCTCCCTGAGGGCGCTCCGAACCTGATCTTCGTTGGGGACGGCCGTCAGATCTCCGGCGTGGTACCCGAGGAACATGTGGATGACGGAGCTGGCGACAAAGACGAGGACGGCCGCCGCGAGGATGGGGAGCCAGAGTTCGGGGATGGCAATCACGGGACACCTCCGGTCGGGGGTCAGTCACTGGGTGCGCGCGCCATGACGGCGCACGCACCCAAAGTACGGCTCACCCCGCCCGCCGCGCCATTTCCTCGAGGACCTCGTCCCAGCTCCGCCCCGCCGCGAGCAGCGCCACCATGATGTGATAGAGGAGATCCGCCGCTTCTTCGGAGGCCCGCGCCTCCCCCTTTGCGAGCGCGGTCACGAGTTCGGCGGTCTCTTCCCCGAGCTTCTTGAGGCGCAGGTTCTCGTCGTCCAGCAGCCTGGAAGTGTAGCTCCCCTCGGGCCGTTCGCGAGCCCGCGACTCGAGCACCTGCCAGAGGCGATCCAGGCCGTCGCCGCTTTCCGGTTCGACCGCGAAGCAGCTCCTCGTGCCGGTGTGGCATGCGGGGCCAGTCTGGCGCACGCGCGCGAGAAGTGTATCGGCGTCGCAGTCCATGTGGAGGGAAACGAGGGTCTGGGTGTGGCCCGACGTGGCCCCCTTCCTCCAGAGTTCACCGCGCGAGCGCGACCAGTAATGCATCGAGCCGCTCTGCATCGTGAGGGCGAGTGCTTCGCGGTTGGCCCACGCCACCATGAGCACCGTCCCGTCGCCCTCGTCCTGCGCGATGACCGGGATCAGCCCGTTCGCGTCGAAGCGGAGGGCGGCGAGCCCCGTGGGGTCGGTGATGCGGCGGCTGCCGGGAGGGATGGATTCGGTCATTGGATCAGCTCCCGTACCGGGATGCCCCACTCGGCGAGCGAGGTCTTGAGTGCGCCCACGGTCGTGAGGCCGTCGTGCAGGATCCCGGCCAGGAGCACTGCGGCGGCCTTCCCATGGATAAAGCCGTCGCGCAGGTGCTCCGCGCTCCCGGCGCCCCCGGAGGCGATGACGGGAACGGTGACCGCCTCGGCCACCGCCCTCGTGAGTTCGAGATCGTAGCCCGTGCGGACGCCGTCCCGGTCCATCGAGGTGAGGAGAATCTCCCCGGCACCCCGCTCCACCCCTTCGCGGCCCCAGGCTACCGCCTCGAGGTCGGTAGGGTGCCGACCCCCATGGGTGTGGTGATACCAGCCGGGGCCCTCAGCGCCCCCTTCCGCATGAGCGGCATCGATCGAGAGCACCACGCACTGGCTGCCGAACCGGTCGGCTCCCTCAGTGAGGATCCCGGGATTGCGCACCGCACCCGAGTTCACACTCACCTTGTCGGCCCCGGCGCGAAGGAGCGCGTCCATGTCGTCCACGGTCCGCACTCCACCCCCCACCGTGAGGGGGATGAACAGAACCTCGGCGGTGCGTCGGACCGTATCGAGAAGGGTTCCCCGCCCCTCGTGCGAGGCCGAGATGTCGAGGAAGACGATCTCGTCGGCCCCCTCCTCCTCGTAGCGATGTGCCAGGTCGACGGGATCACCCACATCGCGCAGATTCTGGAACTTCGTTCCCTTCACGACACGCCCGTCCTTCACATCCAGGCAGACGATCACCCTTGGTCTGAGCATCCGGCTATTCCTCGCTCCGGAGTTCCACGGCGCCCTTCGTCGAGAACACCTGATCGCCCTCGCGTAGCGCGTGGCGAAGCGCGAGCCCCACGGCCTTCACCGCGGCTTCCACAACATGATGGCGGTCGCGCCCCCGCATCACCTTCACATGCAGGGTGGCCCCGAGGTTTACCGCCAGGGAGTGCAGGAAATGCTCGTAGAGCCTGGACGGGATCTTCCCGACGTAGAAGGCCCGCCCTCCCACGTCGATGGCCGCCTGCACGAGCGCCTCGTCCATCGGGACTAGCGCCGAGCCGAAGCGTTCGGCGTGCGCTGGCACTTCTTCCCGGAGTGCGGTGCCGAGGGCGATCGCCACGTCTTCCACGAGGTGGTGGCGCATGTCGCCCGTGGCCTCGAGCTCGAGGTCGAGAGCGGCGTAGCGGGAAAGGGTCGTCAGCATGTGATCGAGGAAGCCGTCCCCGGTCGAAATCGTGGACTTGCCGCTCCCCTTCCGGACGGAAAGCGTGATCCGGGTTTCCCGCGTGTTTCGTTCGATCCGGCTCATCCTCCGAACTCCCTGGCTGTCTGGGTTGCGTCGAGCGCTCCGGTATAGAGCGCCATTCCGAGTACTGCGCCTGCGGCTCCTTTTTCCCGGAGGAAGCGCAGTTCAGCTTCGGTCGTGACCCCGCCCGAGATCCAGACGGGGTGGGAGGAAGCGCGGATCACTCCGCTCACGCCGGTTCGATCGATCCCCTGAATCAGCCCCTCGCGCCCCACATCCGTGCAGAGCACACCTGCAAGGGGGAGGGCGCCCAGCGCCTCGAGGAAGGGCTCGACTTCGAGGCCGGTCGATTCGGTCCAGCCCTTCCGGAGGATCATCCCGTCGCGGATGTCGGCGGCGAGCACCACGCGGTGGGGATGCCGTTCCGCGAGGGCCGCGAGCCACTCGCGATCGGAGACCCCGCGGGTGCCCACGATGATCCGATCGATCCCCGTTGCCAGGAGCGATTCCGCGCGTTCGTCATCCCGGATTCCGCCTCCGGCCTGGGTTTCCCCGGGGGCTTCGCGGACGATGCGTGCGATGATTTCGAGGTTTTCTCCCGAGCCGAGGGCTGCGTCCAGATCCACAATGTGGAGTGCCCGGAACCCCCGGGATCGCCAGTCGCGCGCTACCGCTATGGGGTCGGGGAGTGAGACACGCTCGTCGCCCGGGTCGCCGCCCACGAGCTGGACGCAGCGGCCGCCCTTCAGGTCGACGGCGGGGATGGCGGCGAAGCGGATGGACAGGCTCATGATGCCCCCTCAGCCGCTCTCACCCAGTTCGCGAGAATCCGAAGCCCCGGCCGCGAGCTCTTTTCCGGGTGGAACTGAAACCCCCAGGTGTTCGCTTTCCTCACCGCCACGGGGAAGTGGTCTTCCTCGTAGTCGGACCAGGCGATGGCGACCCCGGGTTCGCTTTCCACTTCGCAGGCGAAGGAGTTGGCGAAGTAAGCGGTGAGCGGTCGGGTGCCTTCGAAGGCCGGATCGTTTCCGCTTTCCACGTCATTCCACCCCATCTGCGGCACGGTGCGGGCCCGGATCCGGCGCACGCGGCCCCCGATGAGGCCGATCCCGTCACCGGGTGCCTCTTCGCTTGTGGGGAAAAGGAGCTGCATTCCGAGACAGATCCCAAGCGCGGGAAGTCCCTCCTCGAGTGCCCGGCGAACCCTGGGCGCCTCGCCCTTGAGCCCCCTTACCGCGGCCCCGAATGATCCCACCCCGGGGAGCACGAGCGCATCGAGGGCGAGCGCCTCGTCCCAGTCGGCGGTAATGGTGACGCGCGCGCCGCCAGTCTCCAGCCCCTTCCTGAGCGAGTGGTGATTTCCCGCTCCGTAGTCGAAGAGAGCGACGTGGATCATCGGCTGGCCCTGAGTGGGTCGAGTGCCGCGAAGAAGGCGTCGATCTCGTGGGGCGGTCCCACGGAAATACGGATCGCGTCGCCCCTCCCGGGAAGATCGGGGAAGGGGCGCACGGCGACTCCCGATTCCCGGAGCCCGGCGGTGATTCCGGCGGCGCTCGCCTCGATCCCGGGGTTCCAGCCGCCCTCCGGAATCGGAACCAGAAGGAAGTTGGCCTCGGAGGGGAGGGGGGAGAGGCCACGCTCGCAGAGCCCCTCCGCCAGGGCGGCCCGGCCTTCGCGGACTGCCCGGACGATTCCGGGGATCCATCCTTCTGCGTCGTCGATCGCTGCGATGGCCGCCGCCTCGGCCAGACGGTTCACCTTGTAGGGCCCCCGCGACTTCTCCACCTCGCGGATCACCTCCGGAGCGCCGACCGCGAACCCCACCCGGAGCCCCGCCAGCCCGAAGACTTTCGAAAGTGTCCGCACTACAATCGTCCGGGGTGATCCCACGGCTTCCCGGAGGAAATCGTCCGATGCGAAGTCCGCGTACGCCTCGTCGATCAGGATGATCGGCCCGTCGGCACCCGCAGCGTCCAGGAGGCGGGTAACCCACTCGCGTGAAGCGGAGTCACCGGTGGGGTTGTTCGGCCGGCAGAGGTAGATGAGCGCCGGACTTCCTTCGAGGAAGGCCTCCGGCGTGGGAAGCTCAGCTCCGTCGCACTCCAGCGGTGCCGGGGTCATCCCGTTCATTCGCGCGAAGATCTCGACCATCGAGAAGGTGGGGGGAAGGTAGGCGATCCGATCACCCGGCTCTCCCGCTGCGCGGAAAGTCGAGTCGAGGATATCGTCCGAACCGCACCCCGTGGCCACCGCTTCGATGGGCACCCCGTAGCGGCGAGCCACGGCGGCCCGCACCCCGTCGGCGTAGACCGCCGGGTAGCGCAGCAGCGCTTCGGGGT
>JBGTMU010000005.1:0-8475 GCA_041743405.1 Longimicrobiales bacterium
GACCACAGTGAGCGCCCGGGATTCGGTCGCCCCGCCGGGGCCGGCCGCGCCTGGCGCCTCGACCGGAACCACTCGGAACCACCCCCGCGCCACGGGTTCATCCGCGACGAATGCCTCGACTAGGACGACCCCGGTATCAAGGGGAACCAGGAAGCTCAGGCTCCGCGCCTCCATCGACTGAGTCCCCTCCTCCCCAGTGACCTGCAGGGAATCGACGGCCTCTCCGTTCCCAGACACGACCCGCAGGGCGAGTCGCTCCCCGACTGGCACGATGCGCCGATCCGGAAGAAGGGTCACGGGCTCACGAATTCCTCCCGCGGCCCAGACCGCGAGATCGTTCCAGAACGCACGGTGTGCGTCGAGCTCCCCGTCCATGCGCCAGCGCCAGCTTTCCGCGATCCCGAGGACGGCGATGCGCCCCCGCCCCGAGGAAGCCAGCTCGAGGGGGGTGGGGCCCCGCATGGATACCGCCGCTGAAGGGGGAGGAAGCGGCGTGATCTCGGGGAGATCCGGGAACGCCCAGTCATCCGGGGAAAGCTCCCTTCCCTCCCCTTCACCCGGCGGGAGTCCCAGGGCGCTGCGGAAGGATGTCGAGAAAGCCCCTCCGGCGAGGACGAGCCCACCCCCTTCCTCGCGGACCCACTGCGCGAGAGCCGCTACCTCCGCATCTGGGAGCGCGGCCTCTGACAGGAGGAGGATCACATCCCGATCGGTGAGCGCGCTCGCCAGGTCGGACGCGTCTCCGATCGTGATCCCCCGCCCGAGCGCAAACCGGGCCTCCAGGTCGACTCCGCCTTCTTCCAGAGCCCGGAGCGCATCACGCCCTTCCCAGTCGGGAGTTCCGCCCAGGGCGAGGAGGCGAAGCGGTCGGGCAGGCTCGACCCACAGGCCATCGAACGCTGAGAAACGCGTCGGGGGGTCGCTGGCTCGGGGGTCGCCAGCCGCGGGATCGCCGGCCAGGGGGCTCCGCGAACTGCCGACCGGAGACTCGCCAGACCCGAGATCGCCCGTCGGAGAGCCCGCTTCCCACGAAGCCTCCCACTGGTGCCATCCTTCCCGGCTCGGGATCAGGCGAAATGCCACGTGCCGACGCCCCTCCGAGTCCAGCGTGAGAGGGTGTGTTTCCCGGACGCCGGCGTCGCCGGTCAGCCGAAGCTCCCCGGTCGCCCCGGGTTCGCCCGCCAGAAACACATCGATCGCGGCGGGCACCCCGGCGCGAAGGCGCTGAGGGAGCGACAGGGCAACAGGAGGAGGCGCACCGGTGAGACCGAGCGGTCGGGGTGGATTGCTCGGAAGCTCCCGACCCCCGGGGAGGCCGGTGAGCAGCAGGAGCGCAAGCGCGGCGATCAGGGCCAGACGGAGTTTCAACGATACTCGCCGGGGCTGCAGGGGGTGCGGCGAGGACCGGACTCGGGAGCCCGCCCCCTTCTCCGCGTAGGACTTTCGATGCTGCGAAGATCGAACGATCCCCTCCCCCTGTCCAACCGTGCCCCTGATTCTTCCCTCGGGCGACGGGGCGCCGAAACGGGTCGCGGAACCTTGGAGACATGAATCAGTAGCAGGGTAAACCGAGCCCCGCATCCCTCCTGGCCGAGGGATCCCGTCGCGTTCTCTGAAAGGATGCCGCCGATGTCTTCTCTGTCCCGCCCCCTGACGGGCCCGAACCTCACCTTCCTTCTCTCGGAAAAGGTCGAGGAACTCCGAGCCGATGACGCCTATGTGCGGAGTGGTCGGGCGGGTCAGACGCTGGCCAAGGATGGACCCCTCCGCCTTACTCTCCTGGTTCTCCGCGATGGAGCCGAGGTCGGGACCCACCATGCCGAGAGCCCGATGACGCTCCAGTGCCTTTCCGGCACCCTGTGCTATCGGATCGATGGGGAGAGCTTCGAGATCGGCGCGGGAGAACTCCTCTTCTTCGGGGGGGGCCAGGCCCAGGACATCCGGGCGGTCGACGACACCGCGATCCTCCTTACGGTGACCGGAGGGGCCTAGCAGGGTGTTGGAATGAACCGCACGGGTACATCGGCGCCTCTCACGCCGGTCTCCGACTGGCGCCTCGCGATTCCAGAACCGAAGCGGCGGCTCCTGCGCGCCTGGTTCTGGAGCATCGCGGGAATGACCCTCCTCACGCTGATCGTGGGAGGAATCACCCGGCTCACTCAGTCGGGGCTCTCGATCGTCGACTGGGATCCCTTCATGGGGGTCATCCCGCCCCTGAACGGAGAGCAGTGGAACGCGGCGTTCCAGCGCTATCGGGCCTTCCCTGAGTACCTCGCGCTGCGCCGCGGGATGACGCTCGATGAGTTCAAGTTCATCTTCTTCTGGGAATATCTCCATCGCCTGATCGCGCGGGCGATCGGGCTGGTCTTCCTCCTTCCCTTCCTCTATTTCTGGGTCCGGGTGGTTCTCACTCGCCCCGTTCTCCGGCGCGCACTGCTGCTCTTCGCGCTCGGGGCAGGTCAGGGCGCCATGGGATGGTTCATGGTGTCGAGCGGGCTCGTGGACTCGCCGCGGGTGAGTCACTACCGCCTTGCCGCGCATCTTACCCTGGCCTTCGTGATCTTCGGATATGCGCTCTGGCTGGCGCGGGAGCTGGCGGTGGGGGGGGAACGGGCGGAGGTGCCGGAGCCGGTCCTTCGCACGATGCGCAGCGGGCTCGCCTGGGTCGGCGGGCTCCTCGCGGTGCAGATCGTATGGGGTGCCTTCGTGGCAGGGCTCAAGGCGGGACTCTACTACAACACCTTCCCGCTGATGGCGGGAGGCCTCGTTCCGCCGGACTTCTTTCGCCTCAGCCCGGCGCTCCTCAACCTGGTCGAGAACCCTCCGGCGGTGCAGTGGATGCATCGGCTACTCGGAACGCTCCTCCTGTTCGTTGCCGGTGGGTTCTACTTTCGGCTCCGGAAGGCGGAAGCGGACAGGGGCTCACTTCGCCTCAACTCGATCCTCTTCGCATTGATCGCCAGCCAGTACGCGCTCGGGGTTCTCACCCTGCTGCTCCGCGTCCCCGTATCGCTCGGAGTGGCCCATCAGGCGATGGCGATGATCGTGATGGGGGCGTGGCTCTGGTGGGTGCATCATGTCCGGGAGCTGGCCCCGGGGTAGATCGGGTTCGGCGCTACCTCTCATGCGGCCTGTTCCTCTCCCACGGCCCTCCCCCCTGCTCCAACGGCTCACCCCTTCTTCCACGGCTTTCCCTTCTTCCACGGCTCCCCTTCCTCCAACGGCTTGCCCTTCTTCCACGGCTTTCCAGGCTCCTTGCCGTTTCGAGGGGGAAGAGCACCCGTCGATCTTCCACTCGTGACATTGTGTGGCCACCTCTGGAAGATCGACCGTCGTGGTGACGGTGGATGTACCAATGGTCGATCGAGCCGGGCTCACGAGTGGAGGATCGACCGTCGTGGAGACCGTGGATGTTCCGCTGACGACGGAACGCGGACACGAACGGAACATCGACGGTGGAGCTTGGGACGCGGTCCTCCCATTGTGGGCCGGCGGACCCTGCCGAGGCACGGAATGGCGAGGAGCCTTTCTTATCGGGTCATCGCGTAAAGGATCACGTTCACGCCGAATCGGGTGTTGTCCACCGCAAGAAACCGCTTGTTGACCGCATGATAGTTCCACTCGGACGAGTAGTCCTTGTTCGAGTAGAGCACCCCGATCCGCCCGCTCACTGTGACCGCCATCAGCTCCGGATGGATGAGCCCATCGCCCCACCCCGAGAGCTCGTGGCTCGTCAGCGGCGGCCCGTCTTCGAAGGGGAAGAAAGTGCCGTAGAGTTCGTGGTCATTCGGAAGGGGCTGGAGCGCTTCGGACCCGAAGATCCGCGCCAGCTCCGCGACCGCCGTTCGGTGGAACGCCCCGTCGATGTCGTGGTTGTGGTCGTCCAAGAAAACGAATCCCCCCCGTTCCACGTAACGACGCAGATTCTCCGATTCCGCAGCGGAGAAGCGGACGGGGAGGTGGCCGGTCAGGTAGACGAAGGGATGACGGAAGAGCTCCGGGGACGAGAGATCCACGATCAACCCTTCGGCTGCGACGGGGATCTCGGTGTAGCGCGCGATCGAGTGGATGAGGTTGGTCGGGACGAGGGGGGCCGAGTCCCAGTTCCCGGATTCGTATCGGAGCGTGACGAACTCGAAGGGCGCGGGAGTGGCTCGCGCATCGGCGGCCCGCTGACCCTCGGGGCTGGCTGCGGAGCCTGTCGCCTGTTCTGCTGAGGGGTGGGACCCCGCATCCAGGGAGCCGGCGGAGCTCCGGGGGAGCGGCCGGCCAACTCCCCCTTCCACGAAACGGCGCGCAGGCGCGAGCCGGTTGCGCGCCTCGGTCAGAAGCTCATGCACCGAAACGAGGGCGGGGCCATCTGCCGGGGCTTTCCCCTGCCGCACCGCCTCGCGGAGTCGATCGGCGCTCCGGGCCAGTAGCGCTGAGACGTCTCCGGGTATCGCGGGATCGACGAGGAATCGGAGAGCCAGCGCGGAGAACTCCCGCGCGGCCTCGTCCGGGGGAAGGTCGGGGAGGAGAGCCGCCAGTGCATCGATCTCCGCGACCCGGTCTGCCGCTGAAACCAGGGCATCCCCCGAACCCCGGGGAGCCGGGTCCACCTCGTCGAGGTCCCCGGTGCCCCGCGTTGCCTGCACGTCCACGGGGGGCGCCTGGACGAAGCCGCGGGGGAAGAGGCGCTCGCTCTCCCGGAGCGCCTGAATCCGCGCGAGCGCCTCCTCCTGCACGGGGATCGACCGGACCGGGTCGCCTACCAGAAGGTGCCGCTCGGCCTCCCACATGAGATCGCTGATCCGGAGGAGTTCCCGGTTGACCGAGAGGACGGGGTCCGAGTCATGGGCGTGGCCGAACTCCTCGAGAACTCCGAATCCGATGGGACCCGTGCCGGGACCCTCTATCGTCACGGCGCCCACCTGGGTGCCCCCCGTCGGCATGGGCTCCTCGCCGGGTTCGTGTGCGTGCCCGGGCTCGGGCGCAGGCTCCGGCGCCTGACCGTCCTCCCCGATTCGGGTCGGTGTCGCCACCGCGAGAGCGCCTTCCTCCCCGAGGTGCCGCTCCAGCGTCTGCATCGCCCCGGTCGCCCGCGAGTAGACCTGTTCTCCGACCTCGGCCCGAAGGCGTGCCTGCTCCCTCGCGATCCTGGATGACTCATCGAGCACTGCACCGCGGTCCAGTTCGGGGAGGCGCGCCGCGAGCTGTTCAGTCATGAGAAGGATCATTCGCTGGGAGAGGATCGGGTCGCGATCGACCTCGAGGGGAAAGCCGGTGAGTGCCGTGACCTGCATTTCCTCGCCATCGCGGATCACGCGAAGCTGACGCGTTCCGGAGACACCTTCTCCCGGCCCGGTCACATCATTCCGATCGTGGGCCGCCGCGCGCAGGTGCACCACATCGCCCGGACCCATGTCGAGGGTGGAGAGATCGAGAGTGATCACGCCCTCCACCCCGCCCGCCAGCGGGCGCACGGATTCCCACTCGAACTTGCCCTCCCGGAATGCAAACGACTCGCCGCTCCCGCGGGAGTGGACCCACTCCAGGTGGAAGGCACCGAGCCCTAACGGGTCGAGCGCGCGGGCTCGAACCTCGACCCTCCCGTTTCCCGTGGCGAGCACGAGGTCTTCCGCCGGATCGATGAGTTCGACGTCCGGGGGGGAATCCGGGACGATGCCGATCGGGATCACGCGCTGGGAGCGGAGAACTTCCGATTCGACCCAGTCGACGGAGAGCCCGCGATCTTCCGGGGCGACGACCCACTGTGCCGTCCAGGCGCCGATTGGCGCGACGTCACTCGCCACAGCCACCGGGCGCAGGCGGCCTTCTTCGGTTGCAGCTCCCGAGGCAACCATCGTCACCCGCTGGACGCGGATCTCCCCCTCCATCGCTCGCTGCGGGCCGCGAAGCGTGAGACGACTCCCTGCGAGCACGGTGATCTCGCTTCCATCGAGGGGAAGGTTCTCGGTGGGCAGGCGGGAGTACCGAGGGGGGACGACCTCCAGCCACAGGTCATCCAGCGGGGAGCCTGCATCGGGCGGATCGGTGGGGTGAATCACGACCGAAGCTCCGGGAGCGGCCGTCGCCCGAGTCTCTGGTGGCCGATCGCCCCAGCTCGCAAAGAGATCGCCGGGGGTGAGCCCGCTGGCCAGGAAGAGCCCGAGGAGAGCGATGCCCGAGGCGGTGGCCAGCCCCAGCTCGCGCCGGAGTCGGAGGCGGACGACCGCCGGAGGCGATACCATGGCGAGTGCCGCTTCGGCTCGGCGGCGGATCGCGCGGCCCACGCGGTCATCGGTCCTGGCATCCGCGGCGGCACTCACGATGTGTTCGAGCTGGCTGTGGGTTTCTTCCATGCGCAGAATCCACGCCCGGTCCCCCGGGGCACGGACTACCCGGACAAACCCCAGGGCCCAGGCTGCGAGGGCGGCGAGCAGGGGTGTCCAACGGAGTGCGCCGTGCCACCCTTCGGGAACGAGACCAACAGCGTCCGCGAACAGAAGGGAGAGGAACACGCCAGCACCCCATATGACTCCCAGGAGCGCTCCCCGCACACCCTCCCGCACACGCCAGCGGCGGCGGAGGTCACGGACCACCGTGACGATCGGGTCCGGCACGGTGGAGTCCGGCACGGTGGAGTCCGGCACGGTCGGGCCCGGCATGATCGAGTCCACCCCGTTCGACGTACCCGCGCTCATCGCCCACCTCCTTCGAGGGCGCTTCTCATCGCCCGGTTCGCTCGAGGGCGCCCGCTCGCCCGCCCTCGTGGGCGCATCGTCATCGGCCGGCTCATTCGTGGGCCCTTCCCCGGAATGCCATGACCCCTTCTACCCCGGCGAGGAGGAGAAGGACCGCCAGGAGGAGTCGGTCGAGCGAGCGCCCCACTTCCTCCCCTTCGAGCCCCTGGATGGACACCTCTTCCGGAAGCCCTTCACCTACGATCCGGGCTCTGAGCGAAGGAAGCGGATCCCACGAGGGGCGATCCGCGAGCGGCGTGCAGGCGTCAAGGAGAGCGGCCAGCCCCCGGATCCATTCGGGATCGGGTGGGATCGCGCCCTCCTCCACATCCCACTCCCAGCCGAGGACGACTTCGCACGCACCCCCGTTTTCGCCCCGGCGCACTGAACCCGCCGGGCGCCCTCCTTCCCACAGAAACGGGGTCTCGTCGGCATCGCTTGGAGTACCTCGCAGCGGACTCCATGGACCGAAGGCCCGGTAGCCATCGGGCAGGAGGAGTGCCCGGGGGGGAGCGCCCGGCCAGGACCCGTCGAGGTCCCACGGGGCCCCGGCTCCGATCCTCTCGACCCACTCGACCCATTCGACCCGTTCGACCGAGGACACACCCAGCACCTGAGCCGCTCTCTCGGCGGCGGGCCGCGCCTCGGGGGTGACGTGGACCCGGATCGAGGGTCCGGCGCTCTCGCCCGGAGGCGCGCCGGAGAGGCTCGGGACCACGATCCGGAGTTGACCGGGCCAGAGATCCGTGCGGTGAACGAGGAGATCGGGAGTCCACGACCCGTCCCGGAGCCTCGTGAACAGGGTCAGCCGGAGCCGTGGAGCGTCCATTTCCGCCGCGGTCGCGCGCCCCGCTTCGAGAAGCTCAATCAGCGAGACCTCGCCCTCCCACTCCCCATCCGCCCCCTGTCCGACGACAACCACCCGGGCGTCGGCCGATCCTGCGGCGATCGAGTCGGCCAGCCGAAGTCCCTCTTCACCCAGCGCCCCCATTCCCTCCCCCCGATCCACCACCAGCACATCGCCGATCGCTTCCCCGTCGGGAACCCAGCGGACGCCTGCGAAGGCGGCTCCGAGAAGGAGGACGAAGAGCACGCGCAGCAGGAGGAGCGGGAGGTGCGAAGGTCGTCGATGGAAGCGCGGGCGGCGCCGGAGTTCGCCGGAGAGGAAGCGCGCCGTGGGAAGCGGAGCGGGCACGCCTTCCCGATGCGCCAGGAAGTGGAGGACCACCGGGATCAGGGCCGCTCCGGCGGCGGCGGCGAGGAAGATCGGGCGCGCTACCTCCAGCATGATCGGTTGCCTTTCACCGGGACCCTAGCCACCGGCTCAGCGCCGGGAGCAGCGCCAGATCCGTCGTGAAATGGACGACCTCGACCCCTCTCGCTTCCAGATCCCTGCGGAGCGAGTCGAAGTAGCCTTCGACCCGGTCCCGGAAGGAGGCTGGATCGCTGTCGGCGGTCGTCGAAGTCCCGGGGTGCTCCGGATCTTCGTACAGACCGGCTTTCGGGGCCTCGATCCCGAGCTCTACGGGGTCGGCGACCCGGATCGCGATGGCCTCTCCCCCCCGCGCGGCGACCGCCCCGAGCGCGGAAACGACCGCCTCGCTCTCTCCCGGCTGACCCAGCAGATCCGAAAGGAGAATCAGGCGCCCCCGCCGGGGCATCCGGGACGCCACGAATTCGACTGCCGAGGCAGCGGCCCCGGCGCCTTCGGGGGTGAGCCCATCCAGCTCCCGCATGAGCGCGCCGCGGT
>JBGTMU010000006.1:0-10861 GCA_041743405.1 Longimicrobiales bacterium
ATGGGCGCTCGAAAGGGCGAGCCCATGACCAGCCTGCAGCGCTGGTTCGTCCTCGCAGCCGTGGCCTTCGGGGCCTGGGGGTGTGACCGCACCCCCGAGGTCCAGGCGCCTGGACCGGGCGTCGTGGAAGGGGAGGACCCCTCCATGCCCGAGCTGGCCCTGACGACGCTCGCCGCGCCGGTGGTCTACGACCTGAGCGGCGTGCTCCTGGATCTCGAGGATGCCGTCCCACGCGTGCTCGGAGAGATGGACGAGCGGCACAACCATCCGACCCGGAGCCGGGTGACCGTCGCCTATCAGGCCCAGCGAGGCCCCTTTCGGGCCGAGGTGAGGGGTGAGGATGCCTGGATCTCGTCTACGCTGGAATATCAGGTGAGAGCATGGTACGATCCGCCACTTCTCCCGAGCGTCAGCGTGAGCTGCGGAACCGGTCAGGGTGAGCTTCGCCCGAGGGCCAGGCTGGAACTGGTATCACCGCTGACCCTCGATGCCGACTGGGTCCTGCGCTCCCGGACCCGGGTCGAGCGCCTCGAGCCCTTCTCGGGGGCCGAGCGGGACCAGTGTCGGATATCGGCTCTCGGAATCGATGTGACGGGGACGGTGATGGGTGCCGCGCGCGGACTCCTTGCGCGCAACGGGCGCAGAATCGACGAGAAGGTCGCCTCGGTCGACGTGCGATCCCGCCTTCAGGGGGTCTGGCACACGCTGCAGGAGCCGGTCCGACTCACGGACGATGTGTGGCTGGTGATAGATCCCCAGGGGGTCACGCGGGGACGCACCGAAGGTTCGGGGACCTCCCTGACGATTCAGGTTGGCCTCACCGCCCGCCCGCGCATCGTTCTCGGACCGGAGCCCGGTTTCGAGCTGACCGACCTTCCTCCCCTCGCGGAAGGGCGGGTGGACGACCACGCCAACATCCTTCTGGAGGCGATCTCGGACTACGGATCAGCGCTTGCGCGCCTTTCGGAGCAGCTCGAGGGGGAGGAGCTCATCGTAGCCGGCAACCGGTTCCGGATCCGTGAGCTGCGCCTGGAGGGGATCGGACAGGGGAAGATGGCGCTCGGCGTACGGTTCGACGGATCGGCACGGGGGTGGGTCTATCTGGTCGGTACCCCGGCGCTGGACGTCGAACGTGAAGAAGTGCACGTGCCGGACCTGCGGTTCGACGTCGAGACCCGGAACCTCCTCGTGGGAGGGCTCGCCTGGCTCGGCCGAAGCAACGTCGAAGACTTCCTCCGGGAGCGCGCCCGGATTCCCGTGGACGAAGTCCTGAGGCTGGCGGCAGAGCAGCTCGAGCGTGGGCTCAACCGCGATCTATCTGACGAGGTCAGCGTGGCGGGCGAGGTTCTGGGGGTCGAGCTCCTCGGGGTTGTCGCCACCCGGGAGGCGCTCAGGGTGCACGCGGGGGCCCGTGCCCGGGCGATTCTTCACATCCGCTCTTCCCAGCCCGATCCCTGAGTCCGCTCAGAGCGCATCGACGATCCGCTGCGCTTCCCCCGGGGTCATCATCGGATTCTCGAAATCGATGCCAAGCGCCTCGGTCATCACCCCGAAGAGCGCGGTGTTGTCGATCACGCCCATGTTGCCGGCCTCGATCCCCGCACCCGCCAGAACGACCGGCACGAAGCCCGCGGTATGGTTGCTGGTCGCAAAGGAAATCGGGGGCCGCTCGGGCCGGTTCTGCTCGCTCTGCGAGAGAAGCTGGGCGAGCTGGTATTTCGTGTCGCCGGATACGGCGTTCCGGTGCCCCCACCGCAGACCCGCCATGTCGGTGCCGGAGACGATGGCCGCGAGGTGCTCGGCGGTGGGCTCCGCCACGGGAACTCCGATCTGTGCCTCGACGAGTTCCCTGACCTGGGCGGGAGATGGGTTCTCGGGCATGAGGTCGAGGAGCAGCCGCTCGTAGGAGCAGCGAACGTTGGCAAAGGTCATGAGCGCAGGGTCAGTACGGCCGTAGCGGGTCCCCCATCCGTACGTGACTCCGCCTCCGGTGTCGTGGTCCGGAGCGTGAATCAGCAGGGTGTCGTCCCGGTCGGCAATGAAGTCGAGAAGCACCCCCAGCGTCTCATCCGCGGCGATCCACTCCCAGGCCATGGCGCCGGCATCGTTCTCATGGTTCGCGTGGTCGATCCGTCCGGCCTCGACCTGGAGCACGAACCCCCCATCGGCCGCATCCAGACGGGGGAGCGCCGCCTGGGCCATTTCGGCCAGCGAGGGTTGAGCCACTCCGCCGAAGCGCCGATCGATCTCGTAGGCCACGTGGCGGGTCGAGGGAGCGAAGATCCCCAGGAGCTTCGAGCCGGAGGCTGCGGCCATCCCCTCGCGGGTCTTCACGACGTCGTACCCGGCAGCAGCGAACTCGGCGAAGAGGTCACGGCCGTCGGCGCGGGAAGCGGAGTCGAAATGGCCCTGCCCTCCTCCCAGAATCACGTCGGTTCCTGACGTCAGATATTGGGCCGCGATCTCGTCTTCCATCTCACGCACGGGCACTTTCGCTACCCACGCGGCGGGCGTTGCGTGCGTGGCACGGGCCGTGGTGACCAGGCCCGTCGCGCGGCCCGTCGCACGGGCGAGCTCAAGGATCGGGGTGAGTTCCCTTCCGTCGGGAAACTGGTTCACGGCTCCGTTCAGGATCTTCCGCCCCGTGGCCCACGCGGTCGAGGCCGCGGACGAATCGGTAACCCAGGCGAGGAGGCTCGCCGGGATCATCACTCCGGTGCGCCCCTCGGAGAGGAACCGGTGATAGCGGAGGGGTTCACCCACCACCCTTCGTGCGAAGTAGTCGGCGGTGGCGAAGTCTTCGTAGCCGGTGCCGTCGTACGCGAAGAAGATCACGTTCCGGATGCGGCGCCTGCCCGTGAGGGAGCCTTCGGCCGAGGCAGGACGGAACAGGGTGTGAGCCCCGACTCCGGTCGTGGCGGCCGCGCCAGCGAGCGCCCCGAGCCTGAGCAGATCCCTTCGCTTCACGCTGCGGCCTCACCGGGTTCGGGGTGTCATGCAGGCGGTAATGAGGTCGCCGGCTCCTTTCACCCACCAGTATCGGAAACCCCGGAAAAGATACGATCTCCACCCGGCTTCCGCATCGCTACGGGGGGGCAACAGTCCGGTAACTCGACCTCCGGCGAGTCTCCTTCCTCCCGCACGCCCCCGAAGCGGCGATCCCTTCCGTGGAACTCGCGCATCACGGACTCCAGTCGCCCCTCGTCGAAGTCGGGCCACAGGCAGGGGGTAAAGACCAGCTCAGCGTAGGCAGATTCCCAGAGGAGGAAGTCGCTCAAACGCTGCTCACCTCCGGTCCGGACCAGGAGATCCACGTCGGGAATGGCCTGTTCGAGATGGAGTGCCCGGGCGATCATTTCCCGGAAGTCGTCTCGCGTCGTGTCCATCCCGCCTTCACACCGTCGAGCCGCTTCGAGGACTGCGTCCCGTGCGGAATAGTCGACGGCGATCTGGAGATGGAGCGTCCGTCCTTCACGGGTCCGATTTTCGAGGGATTCGATCTCGGATACGAGGTTCGGATGGAGTCGATCCCTCCGCCCGATGACGTTCACCCTCACCCCTTCTGCGAGAAGACGATCGGCCTCCGAGCGGAGGTGACTCCGGAAGAGACGCATCAGGTGTTTCACCTCTCCCGGCGGTCGGCGCCAGTTGTCCGAGGAGAAGGCATACAGGGTCAGGGTGCCGATCCCGTGAGAAGGCGCAGCGGATACGGTCCGACGTACTGCCGACGCTCCGACCTGGTGCCCTACCGTTCGAGGCAGCCCGCGCTTGCGCGCCCAGCGGCCATTGCCGTCCATGATGATGGCCACATGAAGAGCCTGTTCGCCGTCTGTCGGAGGAAAAGATCTTTGAATCATAAAGTCCGATCCGTAGTTGATTCCATCCAGGGCTGTCATCTGCATTGAGGAATGGGCCTTGAGCCGTTAGCGGACGAGCCCCCGGTCAGGACTCGCGGACGCGCTCGATCAGGGCCGCCATATGATCGATATACTTCTCGAGCGCCTGTTTCCCCGGTCCGGTCAGACTGTACTCGGTGTGGGGGACTCGCCCTTCGAATGACTTCCTGCAAAGAACGTATCCGGCATCCTCGAGCCGCCGAGCGTGGACGCTGAGATTCCCGTCGGAGGTATCCAGGAGATCCTTGAGTTCGTTGAAGCTCAGGGACTCGTTCACGGCCAGCGCGCTCACGATGCCCAGGCGCACCCGCCCATGGATGAGCTGGTCCAGCTCGACCGGGTTCGACCCCGCGCTCGAGACCCCGGCGGTGTCCACGTCGTCGTCGCCCTGGGGTCCGCCTTCTCCCCGATCTCTGGCCCGTGCCGGTTCAGCCGCCATGTTTCCTCGCGATGTGGATCCCGAACAGAATGTGAAGTGCCCCGAACCCTACCCCGAGGAGTGCATTCCCCCAGCTCGGCGACGCCACGAGGGCAATGGCCCCGACCGCCATGAAGCCGAGGCCCATCACGGGCACGACCTTGACGGAGAAAGTGCCAGCCGCCGCCACGCCGACGCCGTACAGTAGAAGCCAGGTGCCGGGAATCAGCGCAACGGCTCCGGACTGGTAGAGCGCGAACGTGAGAACGGCACCCGCCATGGTCGGTGGGAGAAAGCTGAGAACGAATTTTCGCCCCGCTCCGGACCAGATCGGGAGCCCGGCCCCGGCTGCCTTGCGACGGATCGCCCAGAATCCGATTCCCACGGCGATAACCGCTTCGGCGAGCCAGACGACCAGCCATCCCGCCGCAGTGGGTTGTCCGTACGCCACGGCCGCGGCGACAAGGGCAGTAACCCCCATGGCCACGCCCCCCCAGCCCGGAACGGCCGTGAACGCGGGACCGTTCTCCATCGTGCGACGGATGAAGCGAAGGTCGTCCATCGCGCGGTCGCCCAGCGCGACGGGCTCTGACACCCGTCGGGCGGATGAGGAGGAGTCGATCATGAAGGGAAGATGATGCCCCGATGCCGTGGGGTCAAGTACTTTATATTACAAAGTGCAACCAGCCGTCAGCGTCCCACCTCGGCCTCAGCCCGAACCTCAAGCGGGAGAAACTCCGCCACTGCTTCAACGATCGCCCGCGCCGAGCGCTCTGGAGCCTGAAAGAGAAGGGCCTGATCGACCGGGCTGGTCATGAATCCCGCTTCCAGAATCACCCCCACCGTGCTGGGATCGAGCGCGTGGCTGTACCGACGCGAGTTGAAGGCGTAGTACCGCTCCATCCGTCGGGTCGCCACCCGGTGCCGAAGACCCGTCGCGGCTCGATAGTGATTCCCCAGCATCTCAGCGAAGCCGCGGGCCTGCCCGGTGACGTCGCGGCGGGGGGCCCCCACCGAGAATCCGGACGCGTCCGGGCTGTGAAACCCGTCTGCATGGATGGCAATGAACAGGTCTGCCTGATACCCGGGTGGAATCGTTGCGGGCAGGACCTCAACGAGATATCCGCGCTCTTCGAGCAGGAGCGCGGTCAACTGGGCGATCTCGAGAGTCACCTCCCACTCCTCCCGTCCCCCGCTTCGGGTCCCGTTGGTCCGGATGCGGCGAAGCTCATCCGGGGCCTCGGCCGACAGCCAGTGTCCCGCCTGAAGTGCGATCCGGATGGGCGCTGGAGCTTCCTCGGCGACAGCCTGTGCGAGAAGAGCCCCAGGTCCTTCGAGCCCCATCAGAAGCAGCAGGAGGAATGCGAATCTCGCGGCGCCCCGGGTGGCACCCCGATCTCCCGCCGGCACCGCCGGAACGCACTTCGTCGAGACCGCTTCGAGCATCGGGGGATCCTTCTTATTCAAGGGAACCGGGCGCAGGGCACGCCTCCGATACGTCGCCACCGGGCACGGGTTCCGTCTCGCAGCTCCACGGCCCCGTGCCAGGTTGGCCTTTCAAGTGCGCCTCGCCCATATATTAGGAGTGGCGCACCAGCCTCGACCTCCTCTGTCCCGCAGCACCGGAACCACCTCATGCCCCGCACGATCCGCAACGTCCTCGCTGCCAACCGCGGCGAGATTGCCGTCCGCATATTCCGCGCCTGCACCGAGATGGGAATAGCGACCACGGCCATTTACAGTTGGGAAGATCGCCTCAGCATTCACCGCTACAAGGCAGACCGCGCCTACCTTGTGGGAGAGAGGGGGCGCCCAGTCGACGCCTACCTCGACGGCGACGCGATCATCCGTCTCGCCCTGGAGAAGGGGGTCGACGCGATCCATCCCGGTTACGGATTCCTGAGCGAGAATGCGGAGTTCGCGGAAAAGTGCGAAGCAGCCGGTCTCATCTGGATTGGTCCACCCGCGCGGGTGATGCGCGCCCTTGGCGACAAGATCTCCGCGCGGAAAGTGGCGAAGGAGGCCGGGATCCCGGTCGTGCCCGGCTCTCCCGGTGCGATTTCCGACGCCAGTGAGGCCCGCGAGCTGGCGCGGGAGATTGGCTATCCGGTCCTGATCAAGGCTGCGCACGGGGGCGGGGGCCGGGGAATGCGGGTGGTCCACGAGGCCCATGAACTGGACGAGGCCTTCGAGGCGGCGCGGCGCGAATCGGTAGCCGCATTCGGGCACCCGGAGGTGTTCCTCGAGCGCTACGTCGTGAACCCTCGCCACATCGAGGTCCAGCTCCTGGCCGATGCCGAGGGGACCTGCGTGCATCTCCACGAGCGGGACTGCTCCATTCAGCGACGCCTTCAGAAGATCGTGGAGCTGGCTCCGGCCCCCAATCTGTCCGACGAAGTTCGCGACCAGCTCTTTCGGCACAGCCTCGACCTGGCTCGAGCTGTCGGGTACTCGAGCGTGGGCACGGTGGAGTTCCTGGTGGAAGATCGACCCGACGGGCCCCGGATCTACTTCATCGAGGTGAACACCCGGATCCAGGTCGAACACACCATTACGGAGATGATCACGGGGCGGGATCTGATCCAGGCGATGATCCGGGTGGCGGAGGGGCACGCACTTTCAGACCCCGAAATCGGGATTTCTTCCCAGGACGACATCACGACCAACGGAATTGCGATCCAGGCCCGGGTCACCACCGAGGATCCCGAGCGGAATTTCGCCCCCGATTCCGGGCGAATCATCACCTATCGCTCGGCGGCAGGGTTCGGAATCCGCCTCGACGCCGGCACCGGGGGCGCAGGATCGGACGTGGTTCCCCATTACGACAGCCTGCTCGTGAAAGTCTCAGCGTGGGGCCGCGAGATGGGAGAAGCGGCGCACCGCCTCGATCGAACCCTGGCCGAGTTCAGGATACGGGGCGTCAAGACGAACCTCCCCTTCCTTCAGAATGTGGTCCGGCACCCGGCCTTCATCGAGGGAACCACGCACACCCGCTTTATCGACGACTCCCCCGATCTCTTCCGCTATCCGGCCCGGCGCGACCGTGGTACGAAGGCGTTGCGAGCCCTCGGGGACATCACCGTGAACGGTCCTCCCGGGAGCACGCGCCGCTTCGCCCGTCCCACACCGCTTCTCGTGCCGAATGCTCCATCGTTTCCGGTGGAAGGTACCCCCCCTGAATCCCCGGCGTACGCCGTATTCCGGGAGGAAGGGGCCGAAGGGCTGGTCCGGTGGATCCGCGATCAGCGCGCCCTTCTCGTGACCGACACCACCTTCCGTGATGCCCACCAGTCGCTCCTCGCGACCCGTGTTCGCACGAGCGATCTGCTGGAGATAGCCGCTCCCACCGCACATGCTCTTCCCGGACTGTTCTCATATGAGATGTGGGGAGGCGCGACCTTCGACGTCTGCCTGCGCTTCCTCCAGGAAGATCCCTGGCAGAGGCTGGCCCGACTTCGCGAGCGAATCCCCGGGGGACTCTTCCAGATGCTTCTGCGCGGTGCGAACGCAGTCGGGTACACGAACTACCCGGACAACGTCGTGCGCGAGTTCGTCCATGAAGCTGCGGATTCGGGGATCGATGTCTTCCGGATCTTCGACGCCCTCAACTATCTCCCGAACATGGAGCTCGCCATCGAGGAGGTGGCGCGTGCGGGGAAGATTGCCGAGGCCTCGATCTGCTACTCAGGGGATGTCGCGGATCCCGCCGAGACGAAGTACACGATCGCCTACTACCAGGGGCTCGCACGCGAGCTCGAGGCGAGAGGAGCGCACATTCTTGCGATCAAGGACATGGCCGGGCTGCTGACGCCGCGGGCGGTGCGCTCTCTCGTTCGAGCGCTCCGCGACGTGACGGAGCTCCCGATCCATCTCCACACGCACGATACCGCCGGGAACGGGGTGGCGATGCTGCTGGCCGCCGCCGAGGAGGGGGTCGATATCGTGGACGCGGCGATCTCGAGCATGTCGGGGCTCACGAGCCAGCCTTCGATGAATGCACTGACAGCCGCTCTTCAGGGCGATGAGCGCTGCCCCGCGCTGGACACTGATCGACTGGAGGAACTCGCCGATCACTGGGAGCTCGTGCGGGAGGTCTATCACCCCTTCGAGTCGGGGCTCAAGGCAGGCACCACCGACGTCTACAACCATGAGATCCCCGGGGGGCAGTATTCGAATCTTCGTCCGCGGGCAATCGAACTCGGCCTCGGCGATCGCTGGGGCGAGATCAAGCGGACTTATAGGAGGGTGAACCGGGAGCTCGGCGACATCGTGAAGGTGACGCCCACAAGCAAGGTCGTGGCCGATTTTGCCATGTTCCTCGTGCGAAACGACCTCACCTTCGACGAGATCTATGCCCGGGCCGAACGGGCAGAGGACACCGATTTCCCGCAGTCCGTGGTGGAGTTCTTCTCCGGTCTCCTCGGCCAGCCGCACGGGGGCTTCCCGGAGAAGCTTCAGAGGATCGTGCTGAAGGGGGCGAAGCCGATGTCCGGGCGCCCCGGGAGCACGCTCCCCGACTACGACTGGGCGGTCGCGGACCAGGGTCTGGCTGACCTTCTCGGACGGAGCCCGGGAAGGAGGGAGCGGCTGTCCTGGGCCCTCTACCCCCGCGTGTACGAGGGATTCCTTCGCACGATCCAGGAGTTCGGTGAATATCGAGCATTCGACACCGTGCACTTCCTCTATGGAATGGAGATCGGCGAGGAAGCCACCGTCGAGATCGAGGAAGGCAAGACGCTCGTGATTCGTCTGGTGGCCATAGCCGAGCCCGACCCCACGGGGAGGCGGCGCGTCTACTTCGAACTGAACGGTCAGCCCCGGACGGTGCGCGTGCTCGACCGGTCGGCCCGTGCCGAGGTGGCTGCCAGACCGAAGGCGGATCGTGCCACCCCCGGGCAGGTGGGAGCTTCCATGCCCGGGACGGTCGTGTCGCTCAAGGTCGGACCGGGAGATCGCGTGTCGAAGGGTGACAACCTCTTCAGCACCGAGGCCATGAAAATGGAGACGGGGGTCACCTCACCGGTCGATGGGGTGGTGAAGGCGGTCGCCGTTGGCGAGGGAGAGGTGGTGGAGTCAGGGGATCTGGTTGTGACGATCGCCCCTTCGGCGGCTACCCCTTCCTCCTCCACGCAGCCGGCGTCGTCTCGAAGCGGTCCTTGAACCGCCGCGTGAAGTGCGGGACCGTCTTGAAGCCGCTTCCGTACGCCACCTCGCTCACTGTGGCGTTGGTCTCCCGCAGCCAGTGAGCCGCCTGCTCGAGCCGGTACTCCCAGAGGAGTTCCTTGGGCGAGCTCCCCAACTCCTCATCCACCTTCCGGTACAGGGTGGCCCGACTCATCGCCATTGCCCGGGCCATCCCCTCGACCTCGAAGTCCTCGTCGGCCATGTGCTCCTTCAGGACCGCCTCGAGCTGCGTGGCGAAGTCCCTGTCCCCGCCACCCCCCCGCCCTGCCAGCGCGACGAAGGAGAGCGGATTCCCCTCTTCGCGCAGTCGTTCGGAGAGGCGCCGCCGCGCTTCGAGCAGGTTGCCGATGCGCAGACGCAGCTCCTCCGGGTCGAAGGGCTTCACGAGGTAGTCGTCGGCCCCGCCTTCCAGCGCCGAGAGTCGGCTCTCGCGGGACGAACGGGCGGTGACCATCACGACCGGGAGGAAGGCCAGCTCGGGATCCGCGCGGACCGCACGGCAGAGCGCGTCCCCATCCATTTCGGGCATCATGAGGTCGCAGAGGATCAGGTCCGGCACGGACGCCCTCGCGGTGGCCAGCCCCTCCCGGCCATTCCCCGCTTCGAGAACCCGGTACCGACCCTCGAGATGGCGCCGGAGGTAGCCCCGCAGCTCCGCGTTGTCGTCGACGACGAGAACGGTCTTCCGCTCGGCGTCGTCCTCTGCCGGAGTCGAAGGCGAGAGGGATGGGGGGGAGGGCGGCTCGGAAACGGGTTCGGTCCAGCGCCGGCGTTCGGCTTCCCCGATCACCGGCTCCGCGGGCACCCGCACGACGAATCGACTCCCTCGACCCCGCTCCGAGTGCACGTTCACGGACCCCCCGTGCAGCTCGGTGACCTCCTTCACGAGTGCGAGACCGAGACCGGTGCCCTCATGAGCCCGGCTCGACGAGGCGTCCACCTGATGGAATCGCTCGAAGATGCGCTCCTGCTCGTGCGTCGGGATCCCCGGGCCATCGTCCTCCACGGTCACGACCAGGTCACCCCCGACCGCCTCGACCCGCATGCCAACCCGCCCTCCCCTCGGCGTGAACTTGAATGCATTGGAAAGGAGGTTCACCCAGACCTTCTCCATCTGGTCCGCATCCACCTTCGCCCGGATCGATCCCGTCGGAATGGAGCCATCGAACGCGATCCCCCGCTGTCGGGCGAGGGCCGCGAACCCCTCGGTGATCCGTGCGAAGAGGGGAGCGAGGTCGACCTTCCGCACGTCCAGGCGCAGTTCACCGGACTCGAGTCTCGCCACGTCCAGGAGCTGCTCGACCAGCTCCCCCAGCCGCCGTCCGCTCGCGAGCACGGTCTCGACCTGGCGGCGCACCGGCTC
>JBGTMU010000007.1:0-4214 GCA_041743405.1 Longimicrobiales bacterium
GCGGCCGAATCAACCCCAGAGCCGTCAAGCGAAAAATGAGCAAATTCCCCACCAAGTCTCGCAACCCGCAACGCGGAACCGTCCGTCAGGACCCCGCGCCGCGGCTGCTTGTGCGTGCTTAAGGCAACGGTATTGCGCTTAGAGCAAGGGACAGGGTATTCCTGGCATCTCGGATCTGGGGTCGAGCGGGCGAACCGCTGAACAAGTCCCCCCCCATCTCACCAAGGTCCGAGTCGATGCGGGCCACGACCTCCGGGCCGGCCTTCATCAGGTCACGCAGATAGAGCAGGTCCTTGGCCGACTTGGGGTCGCCAGCACGTGATGCGAAAGTGGGAGCCTTGCTGACCGCATAGGCACCGAGCGCAGGTACCCAGACCTCCAGCGGTGCGGCACCTCGGCCTGGGATCGGAATCGTCAGATGCCGTCGAAACCGCCTCAGTATGCCAACGCCTTCGAGTGAGATTGCACCCAACCCCTCCTGCTCCCGGAGCCGGACAACCCGACCGGCCTGCCCGGCAGTCCCCTCGTGCGAGATTAGAAACTCGATCTTCTCTCCCAACTCCACGCTTCTTTCCCAAAACGGCCAGGCTGCCGACTTTGACGGGATCGAAGTCAGCCTCCCGGAGCAGATCGGCAAGGGGAGGCCTGGTCCCAGCCGGAAAGGGTCGGTCCACCAAGACGTCAACGTCGGCGGTAAGAGACGTGTTCGCCTGCCATGACTCGAACCCGCCGTAGCGTTTGTAGAGGTACGGCACCCAGCCGCCGATAATCACGATCTCGTCCAAATACGGACGCAGCTCGAAGACGATCTGCTTGAACGCCCTCTCATATTTGGACGGGTCCATCAGCCGAGCACGTGCTGGGACGCGATGAGGCGTTCGGCCTGCTCACGCCCCCGCAATGGATAGGCCCAGAGGTCTAGCGCGAGCTGGAGGTCGCTCACTACCGGCAGTCGGTTTACCATTCTCTTCCCATACCAGACAGAATCGCGGTAGCAGGGCTTGAGGAGGACGAGTCGCCCATCGTCAGCCACCGGCCACTCCTGCTCACGGGCGAATTTCAGAAGCCCATCGGCCTCGCCCACGTCCAGGTATACGTGGAGGCGTTCCCACGCTGCGTGTGGAGCGACGAGGGAGGCACCAGCTTGTAGTGTGAGCGCCCATCGGTGCGCCTCGAAGAGCCCTTTCGATCGCTCGAGAAACCGGATTGGATTGCCGATCGGGGCATGAACAGCAAGGCTCTGATTCCTGGTCCACTCGTACGCGGCGGTCCAAAGGGCAAAGAGCGCTTTCGGATCGATCAGCCTTATCTCGGACTCCCGACCGCTGCGCAGGACGTGAACGACTTCGTATCGCGCGAGCTCGCGGACGGATCGGGTCACGGTGGCAGGGCTTACGCTGGCTGCTCCAGCCAGCTCCCGGACTCCCCAGACCCGCTCCGCGTGGCGCGGCTCCAAAAGGGTGCGAAGCACGAGGCTGCTCCGGTCGGCGAAGGGGTCGAATGACCTGGAAGCGGTCGAACGCAGGGGAGGCTGCAGGCCTTCCCGGTCCACGAGGAGGTTCGGAAGGGAGAGAAATACCGCTCCGCGGAGATCGACATAACTCTCCTCGGCTCTGCGGAATCGCTCTCGAAGCTGCCGGGTTGTGCGCGGTACTACCCAAACGGTGTTTTCAGACTGGCGGCGGTTCGCTGCGCTTTCCGTCCACATCCTGAGGTCCAATGAGAGCCTCCTCCCACCTTTCAATTCCACGACAGCGTCGGTGGCCGAGTCCTGCCCGGCTTGGACCTGGGCCGCGGGAGCCAGCGCCTGCTTGAGTAGCAGCAGCGCATCTGACGCTATTCGACTCGAAGATCGTTTCATCTAAAGGGAACCGTTTCGTATACATGAAACAATCAAGCACTAGGAAACAATGGCGTGCCACACTGCATTCGTCAAGAACGGCGAGCCCGATGCGGATTTCGGAGTTTTTTCATGGAAGGGGGGAGGGAAATCCCGCCTCGGCACGGGTGAGCATCGGGCCCATTCGGAGAGAAGCCAAAAGAGTGGAGCCAATCCGCTGCCGCTAAAGCGACCAAGGAGCCTCCGCATTCCAACGCGAGCTCCTGGGCGCCGAAACGCTGGTGTCGTTGTCTGATGCTCCCTCGAGGACTCACGGCACCAGCGGACCCAGCGGCGGCGGCCGCGGACCGATCCGGACCAGCTTCGCGATCAGATCCTGGCCGAGCGCGTCGCGGGTCATTCCCCAGGCGTCGTCCGCGCCAAAGACGTTCACCACGACGCCAGCCGGAACATGGACGCGCTGTGCGTAAACGGTTCCGTCCTCACGCCGCCCGATCCGCTCGTAGATCGACGTGCCTGACGCATCCCTCCCTACTTCAAGCCAGAGGAGGCCATCGAGGCTCGGCACGATCCGCTGGGCGCCGGGCCAAAACTCTCCGAAGAGGAGCGAGTCACGGACGGCGCGACGCGTGCGCGCCTCTGTGGGGTAGAACTCCAGCGCTGCGCGAGAGACCGAGGCGACCAGACTGTCCACGAGCGTTTCGGGGATGCGGATCGGACCGCGTCGGTAAGTCACTTCGTCCATCTCTGATCCGTCGAGCGAGAAGATCCGGATCCGTACCTCATCGGGGGCCTCCGGCCGGTATCGCTCGACGAGTACGCCCCTGCGGGCTCTTGGCAACGTACCGACCACTTCGTTCGTTCGGATCGGCTGGGCCATGTGCACCGACGGATCAGTTCCAAACGACAGGACCCCTCCCGTCAGGTCGACTGCATCGAGGGGGCCTTCGACCTCGCCCTCCGGGTTGACGGACCAGATGCGAGAGGCCGTCTGTCCCGCCCTTCCCCGGATGCTGACGCGAGCCCCCTCATCCGCCAGCATGCTTCCATCATCCCAGACTTGATACACTGAAAGCGACCCGCCACGATCTCCGGGTACGGGTGGGACTCTGAGCGTCTCTTCCGGGGACCTGTCCAGCGGAACGAGGGTAACCCGGCGGTTCGTCCCGTCGAAGATCCAGAGGCGACCGCGTTCCGTAAGGCCGATGCGCTCGATTTGACGGTACTCCCCGGGACCGTCCCCGCGCCGCCCGATCACCTCTAGAAGCTCGCCAGTCGGGGAGACTACCTTCACCTGCCCCTCCATGGCCTGCCTGAGGACGATCCGTCCCGCTCCGTCCCGCACCATCCCCAGCCTACCCATGAACGGATCGGGGGTGATGGGATACAGCCTCCCATCCAAGTCCAGCTCCGGCCCGTAGATGGCTTCGATCTGATACTCGAGGTTGACGGGGGAAGGAGGGGTCTCGCCATCGCAGGCGGCGATCGCTAGAAGCACTGGCCAGAACCGCACGAGCCCAGCGAACATGGATAAACCCAAAGCTCGTCGGCCAATCATCTTCATTTGTCAGCGCCCCATGGGAAGGTCTCGATAGCATCACACCCTCATCTCCCTCGGCAGGGTCCCATGAAACTGGAGGTCTTCAGGGCGTTGAGGAGCGGCCGCATGCCTGGAACGCCGAACGGCCGCCCCACGATTGACGCGGACAATCACTGCGAGGAGGTCTCCGTCACTCCGCTCACGAACCGGCCCCCGGGAAGATGCGGAGATCCATCGGCGTCCACCTCGTTCCAGGGCTCCCGGCTCCAGAGAAGGACCTTCCGCCCCGACGGCGGTACCCGGAGCCGGCCTCCGAGGCAATCCAATGACCTCCCAGCCCCGGCGGAGGTTCGAGGTGGCCCTCATTGAGGCAGATAACCTCGGCCGCTCTGCCACCGAGCCCACTGGATGTTCCAGAGCACCACATTCATCGGTGAAATGGCCCTGTCTTGGGGAGGTGTCGATACACGTGTCGTGGCAGGTGACACCGCCGCTTTCCAGCGAGCACTGCTCGCAGAGTCCACCATCCCCCTGCGAGCGGGCCGTGGAAAGTGGCGGACGCTCCCTCAGCCCCCGATGTTCCCCCGAAGAACCGGCGCCCGATCCGTCCCGCAGGCGACGATTCTACGTGACAGCGCGTAACAGTAACCTTTCCTGGGACAAGAATCGGGCCCTTTCGGGGCCTCTTAAGACCAATACCGTTGCCTTAAGCACGCACAAGCAGCCGCGGCGCGGGGTCCTGACGGACGGTTCCGCGTTGCGGGTTGCGAGACTTGGTGGGGAATTTGCTCATTTTTCGCTTGACGGCTCTGGGGTTGATTCGGCCGCGGCTAG
>JBGTMU010000008.1:0-1632 GCA_041743405.1 Longimicrobiales bacterium
CTCCGCGGCGGCGGACATGGGCTCGTGGCGGGGGACCGGCGGGTTTTCCGTCGACGCGTCGGTCCGGATCGAGGGCGAGGACCGAGCGGGTCTCGAGCGGCTCGCTCGGTACTGTGCGCGGGGGCCTCTCGCCCTGGAACGACTTCACGTCCCCGAGGGCATCAATGCGCTCACCTCGCCGGAGGCTCGCCTGGTATATCGGCTCCCCGAGCCCGATATGCACGGCCGTGAAGTGCTTCGCCTCACTCCCCTCGACCTGCTCGACCGCCTGGCCCGGCTCGTTCCACCCCCTCGCATCCATCGCCATCGCTACCACGGAGTCCTGGCACCCAACGCGCGCCTCAGATCCACCGTGGTCTCGATGGGTCGGCCCGAGCCCGACGATACTCCTGTCGGCGTGGCGTCTCCTTCCTCACCCAGTCACGCATCCCACCCCGTGCCTCCGCGGGACCGCTCTGATGAGCCGGGTCCGACCGGCCCCACGCCGCGATCACGATCCAGCCGCATGCTGTGGGCGCAGCTCCTGGCCAGGATCTACGAAGTGCTCCCGCTCCTGTGCCCCGCCTGCGGTGGCGAGATGCGGATCATCCCCTTCATCACCCTCCCCTCCACCGTGCAGGACATCCTCCTCCACCTCGACCTGCCCCATCGGCCTCCCCGGGTGTCCTCCGCCCGGGGTCCTCCCCAGGCCGAGCTCCACTTCGACCAGACCCCGGCTTTCGACCTCGCGGCTCCAGAAGCCATCCCGGAGTTCGAGTTCGATCAGTCCGCTCCCCATGACTGGGAGGCCTGAGGCGCGGAGGCGTCCCCGCCCGCCCCTCCACCGGGACCCTGGCACCAGACCTCCTCCAACCGCCCATCCAAACATCCTTCGGGCCCCGATTCCCATGGCGCCTCGTCCACTTCGGCTTCGGCTGCTCTCCGGCGCCTCCCGGGCTCGCGGCAGGCCCCGCCATCCCCGACTCTTCGAAAGCTTGCTCGGCCAAACCCCGCGCCCTACCTTGCCTCCGCCCCCATGAGGGCGTTTGAAACTCCTTCTATGGGGCAGGCTGTCAAGACACAACTCCCCTACACGCTGTCCGATGTCGTTTTGACGGCCAGCGTTCGTTGTTTCCGCCGCCCGGGACGGTCGCTCGCGGAGTGAGGTGGAAGGCTCGAGGGTGGCTCTCTCCCTTCGGGGGACGAGACTCCGGGTTCTATCGTAGCCGATTTGTTCTCCGCTCGAGAGCGGGAACCATCCTTCTATCGGGGGCTCTTGGGCCCATTGCTTCGTTCGGCTCTCCAGGGGGGCATAGCCTATCCTGGGGGACTCGGGCCCGAGGGCCCGGACCAGCAATTCAATGGATGCTCTCCCCTGAACCGTTGGGATCCCGGAACCGACACCTCGGAGCGATTCCCTCTCCTCCGCTGCTTCGGCCCGGGTCAGTCTCCTCTTGCTGCGCTCTCGAGTCTCCTTGGGTCGTAGACCTCCTTCGTCCGCCACAGGGCCAGCACGATCGAGGCGATCTGCCGCGCGATGGTGAGCCTCGCGAGGTTCGGCTTCGTGCCGCCGTCCAGCAGCCCCAGGTAGTGCCGGTAGATCGGGTCGTCCTCCGCACGCCCGATCACCGTGGTCGCCGCTCCTTTGAAGAT
>JBGTMU010000009.1:0-21476 GCA_041743405.1 Longimicrobiales bacterium
GGCCTTGGCGATGCCGAAGTCCATCAGCCACACCCACCGGTCCGCTCCCTCGAGCATGATGTTGGCGGGCTTCACGTCGCGGTGGACGAAGCCGCACTTGTGCGCGGCCTCCAGGGCGGCGGCCACGTCCCGGACGATGCGCACCGTCTCCTCCGCGGGCAGCGGCCCCTCCCGGTCCATGGTCTGGCGGAGGCTCTCGCCTTCGACGAGGGGCATCACCATGAAGGCGATGCCGTCTTCCCTTCCGACGGTGTGGACGGGAAGGATGTTGGGATGGTGCAGCTTGGCGACAGCCTTGGCTTCCCTCTGGAAGCGCTCGAGCAGGGCCGGGGTGGGAAAGACGTCGTGCCGCAGCGCCTTGACCGCGACGTCACGCTCCAGCTTCAGGTCCTCGGCGGCGTAGACGGCGCCGAAGCCGCCGGACCCGATAAGCTCGCGCAGCTCGTAGTCGTCGCCGAGGCCGCGCTGCAGGCGCCCACGGTGTTCCGCTTCAGCGGGGTCGAGGGTGCGAGCGTCCAGGGTCGTTCCCCCGGTGACAGGGATGGGCTCGGTGCGTCGAGGACCGGTCTCATGTCCAGAGTAGGCCGGGCCGGGGAACAGGGCAATGGCGTCCGCCGGGCTCAGGGGCGGCGCGCACTGGCAACGGGGCCCGCTTCCCTCCAGCTTCCAGCGTGCGCTCCCGCTTCCCGCCCGACCCTCCGAGACCACGACCGAGCTCCACCTCGCCCTCACCGGCTTCGCCACCGCCTGCGCCCCCCCCACAGTCGAGGAAGTCCCCTACGAGATCCTCCTCACCCTGCCCACGACACCGCCGCCTACACCGGAACTCGCGGTACACGATGGGGAACTGCCGTGGGTTCCTTTGGATCGAGGAGAACGCGGCATCAATCACCCGAACAAATTCGGCTCCGAGTCCCCGCGATCGAGAGGCGTACCAGGCGGCTGCCTCATCAAGCTCCGCGTCCGCTTGCGGCCTGACTTCAAACCGGCGATTCACCCGTACTTCTTGTAGAGCCGCTCTCGAACCTCATCCCATTGACGGGCAGGGGAGGGAAGTCCGAGGGGGATCCGATTGAGTCTACCTGTTTGAACTTGGGTGAAGATCCGGGGTGCATCAGTTCTGGGGGATCAGGCTGCGTCGCTCCCAAGTCTTCCCCAGTACCTCTCCCCGCTCCCCTCCCAGGTTGTCAGTTTGCGCCCAAGCCCATCGATCCGGCAAGGATAAGGATAGGTGCGTCAAACGCCCTCCGCAGACGGAAAGGCAAGGTAGAGTGCGGCCTCAGGCCGTGCAAGCAGCTGTCCAGGTAGCCAGGGAGAGAGTTCGGAGAATCCTGGAGGTGCCGTCGAGAACCGGAGCGGTACGGCGGGCAAGTATCCGTGGGAATCGGGGCCCGAAGGATGTTCCGATGGGCGGTTGATGACGACCTGGGGCGAGGGGCCGCGGGGCGAAGCTCCTCACGACCATGCACATCGGGCTCGGGGAGCCGGTAGACCAGGTCGTATGATGCCTATCCTTTGAGATACCAGTTTTCGATTCGGCCCTGGGCCGCAGGGCGCCACGGCCGCCCCGTTCACCCAACTCGCGTCCGGGAAACGCTCGCCCCACTCGGCAGGGGGTCACCTATCGCGCCAGCGAGGCGTACCTCGATGGCCTGGCGGATGCGGTCGCGGAGCGCCGGCGAGATCTCCGCCATCGCGCCGTCGGTGACGATCGTGAGGCCCGCCCCCCACGCGTGGAGCTCCGCATTCACGGCCTCCTCGGTGCCCGGGTCCAGGGCCGACGTGGCCTCGTCCAGGAGGAGGATGTCGGGCTCCCGGAGCAGCGCCCGGGCGATCGAGATCCGCTGGCGCTGCCCCCCCCCCCGACAGGTTCGATCCGCCTTCTCCCACCTGGGTGTCGTACCCGTCGGAGAGGGCCAGGACCGTCAGTAGCGCGGTGCGCGTTCCGTTCAGCGTGCAGATACCCATGCCGACTGAGTCACGCCGCGGAACCCAAGGGTTGCACCGGTCGCGACGTCTTCTCTATCCAGTACGCCCACGGCACAATGATCCAGCCAATCAACGAAAAGAGCGCGATCGCGCGTCCGTCCGGTGGCGGCGCCTGGAACGGCGACCCGGCCCACATCGCCGTGCTCACCAGCACAAAGGACCAGAACGCCACGTGCCCCCACGCGCCGCGCGGGCGCCGCACGCTCAAGAACGCGGCGATCCCGCCCACCCAGAGCACGGCCTCCACCGCGAACGTGCCGGGAATGGAGTTCCAAAGTCCAAGTCCATAGCGCCCATCGCCGCCGGGCCAGAGCGGGAGGTCAGGACGGTGCGTGATGAAATCCAACACCCAGTGACTGACGACCAACGCGCCAATCCACCAGCACGCGTGCCGCGGCACACCTCGCCACGCGGCGAGCGCGGCGAGGAGCGCACCCCAGACCACTGTCATCAGCAGACTGTGCGTCCACGGATACGACACAAAGTCCAAGTGAGTGAACGCCGTGTTCCCCGGATCGACCGCCACAACCTCAACGCCAGCGAGGAGCAGAAGAGGCCAGATGAGGTCAATGAAGTTCGCCGCCAGCACGAACCACACGAGCGACACGGCAGTATTGCCTCTTGGCCGCTTGGCCGCCAACGACACTGCGAGATGACCGACGAACATCGGGGGGCTCCTCTCAACTGTCTTGGATGCGCGACGCGACGAAGGGGGTCAGGCGACTCGACGAAAGTACGGCGAGGTCGCGAAGCACGCGAGACTATTCCACGCACAGACGGTGTGCTCATCCAACGACCCGCCCCCGGAGCGGCGTAGACTTCATTGTCCCCTTTTCCCACTGGACGATGCCCGACACACGCGCGCCACGCCCCCGGGGCGACGCCCTATGCACCGAGTCCGCCTCGGCGGCACGGACAGCTCCAAGCACTTCGCGAACAACTACCGATTCTTCTCCGAGAACGCCGGGTTGCACCCGTTCTCTGCCGAGGAGTCACGTGCGGTCGCGGAGTTCGTCTCGACGCACGAGCACATCGCCGCGGTCTACGTGCTCGGAATGCAGGACAACTTGATCAAGCCGCGGGAAGGACGTCGCGTGCCGGGAATTGGCGGCGCCTCGCGGGGAAGGACTGGCGTTTCAAAGGCCCTCCGTGGACGGAGAGGCAAGGTAGAGTGCGGCCTCAGGCCGTGCAATCAGCTGTCCAGGTAGCCAGGGAGAGAGTTCGGAGAATCTGGAGGTGCCGTCGAGAACCGGAGCGGTATGGCGGGCAAGTCTCCATGGGAATCGGGGCCCGAAGGATGTTCCGATGGGCCCCGGGCGGGGGACACCCGGGGAGGCCGATGCGGGAGGTCGAGGTGAAGGAAGAGGTTCTGAACGGGCGGGGAGGGTGATGAACGAGATGATCCGCATCTCGCCCCCGGAGGCGGGGCACAGGACAGGGAGTACCTCGTAGATGCGAGCCACGAGCTGGGCCCAGAGCATGCGGCTCGATCGTGATCGGGGCGTGGACGCCGGCGCCTGACCCCGGTCAGTCGATCGGCTTGAGATTCGCCACGATCTCTTTCCGGCGAGGTTCGAGGAAGGGCGGAAGCACGATCGCTTCGCCCAGGGTGGCCTCATCCTCATCCACCCCGAACCCCGGTCCGTCGGTCGCGATTTCGAAGAGGATCCCGTTCGGTTCGCGGAAGTAGAGGCTACGGAAGTAGTAGCGATCCACCTTCCCGCTGTTGGGCACCCGGAGCCGGTTGAGTCGCTCGGCCCAGCCGTCGTATCCCTCGTCATCGGGGGTGCGGAAGGCCACGTGATGCACGCCCCCCGCACCCGGCCCCGCCTGCGGAAGCCCGGGTTCCACGGCCACATGCAGCTCGGCATGAGCACCCCCGCCTCCCATCTCGAACACGTGGGTGGGGGCACCGTCGAGTTCGTACTGTCGCACCTTTCGCATCTGCATGACCGCGGTCAGTAACGAGGCGGTCGGCTCCAGATCGGGCACGCTCAGGACGATCGGGCCGAGCCCGCGGATCTGGTACTCGTTGGGGACCGGGGAGTTCTCCCAGGGCACCGGAGGGTCCCCTCCCCCGCCGTCATCCACGAGGGAGAGGCGCTGCCCCTCGGGATCCTCGAAGTCGAGCGTGAGTCGACCATCCCGTTCGAGCAGTTCGCCGGCGGTAACTCCTTCCGCGGCCAGCCTTTCCTTCCACCACTCGAGGGACTCCAGCCCCGTGACCCGGAGTGAGCTCCGGATGATGCTGTGCGTGCCCCGCCGTTCCGGCCGCACATTCCAGTCGAAGAAGGTGAGGTCGGTACCGGGAGATCCGAGCGCATCGGCGTAGAAGAGGTGATACGCGCTCACGTCGTCCTGATTGACGCTGCGCTTCACCAGCCGCATCCCCATCACGCTCGTGTAGAAGCGGTAGTTCTCACGGATGCGGGCCGACACTGCAGTCAGGTGGTGGATCCCGGTGAGCTCCATCGGTCAGTAGCACTCCTCACTCACCGGGATGCCGTCGATGATCACGGCGCAGACCCGGGTCGTGTACTCCATGGGGTCGCCGTCGAAGATCGCGATATCGCCATCCTTCCCCACCTCCAGCGATCCGACCCTGTCATCGAGCCGGAGAATGCGGGCCGCGTCGATAGTCACGAGCGCGAGCGCTTCCTCCATCGTGAACCCGTATGCCACGAGCGGGCCCGCTTCGAAGAGGAGCACCCGGGTCTTCGGAACGTAGGGCTCGTACCCGCTCTGGATCGTGACCGGGATCCCTGCGTCGCGGAGAATCCGGGCCGTTTCGAAGGTTGCATTCTCCATCGCGCCGGAATGGCGGGCCATCGGCGGGTGCAGGATGACCGGAATCCCGGCCTCCCGGATGTCATCCAGGAGCAGGTAGCTCTCGGCGGCGCCGTCCAGAACCATGTCCAGTCCGAACTCCTCGCGGAGCCGAAGCGCGGCGAGAATCTCCGGGACCCGGTGCGCGGTGACCAGCGCCCGGAGATCGCCATCGAGCAGCCGGGCAAGGGTTTCCAGCTTCAGGTCCCGGGGAGGGCGGGAATCCTCGGAGGCAGCCGCGTGCCGTGCCGCGTATTCCTGCGCCCGGATCAGCTCCTGCCGCACCATCGCCACGCCGCGTGAGCGGGTCCCCGGCCGTCCGGAGAAGAGCTGGGCCACCTCGGGTCCGAGGGTCATCGCGACCATCGTGGCCGAGTCCACGATCGCCTCCCCCACCGTCGTGCCGACGGGCTTCACGATCATCGTCTGGCCGCTCATGAGCGCGCCGGGAGCGTGGCCCGTGTGAAGAGTGGTCACCCCGTGGACCCGCACCCATTCCACCAGGAGGTCCCTGGCATTGTAGCCGTCGAAGGCCCGCAGTTCGGGCTGGATGGGGTTCGATGTCTCGATCTGGTCCTGATCGTGAGGGACCCCGAGAGGCCCGGCGAGACCGACCACCGAGCGCCCATCAACGAGACCCGGCGTGACGACTCGGCCGGTCAGGACCCGGTAACCAGCCGGAATCTGGATCTCCGAAGCGGGGCCGACCGCCTCGATCCGCCCATCCGCCCCGATCAGTACGACCCCGTCCGGGATCGGGGGGCCGGCCACGGTATGAACCATCTCGCCCCGGACGGCGACCTGAGCCTCGACAGCCGCGGGGGCGGGTCCGAACAGGGCCAGGAAGAGGAACAGGACGGCTGCCATCGAGCGGGCCCGCCCGGTCAACGTGCTTCGCATGAAGCGGTTCATCGTCCGCCCTCCCGGTTGAGTCCGATCCGCTCGGAAATCGGGATCAGGCCGTATCCCCCCACGGCGTACGCCCGGTCGATCGGATCGTCCAGATCGAAGACCCGTATCCCCTCGATCCAGCTTTCCTCGACCCGCGTGTAGGCGCTCAGCGGATCACCCGAGAGGACAATGAAGTCGGCGTCCTTCCCCACTTCCAGACTCCCGACCCGGTCGCCCAGATCCATCATCCGGGCGTTCTCGATCGTCATGGCTCTGAGCGCGGCCTCGCGGCTCATCCCCGCCCGGACCGCCACTGCTGCCTGACGAAGGAAGAAGCGCGAGTCCGAAATCCCGTCATCGGTGTGGAATCCGACCTGAGCTCCGGCCCGCTCGAGCGCCGCGCCCGTCCGGTAGTCGGCATTCATGGCCTCGAGCTTCCCGCCGGGGGAATCCACGAGGATGATGGAAGATCCCACCCCCGCCTCGGCGATCGCGTCAGCGGCCAGCCACCCGTCGCTCACATGATGGAGAACCACCCGGAATCCGAACTCCTCGCTCAGCCGGATTGCGGTGAGAATGTCATCGTGGCGGTGCGTGTGGAAGTGGACCATCCGCGTTCCGTCCAGGATCTGGGCGAGCGCTTCGAGCTGGAGGTCGCGCGGAGGGAGGCGGGAGGCATCGTCGCCCGCCGCCGCCACCTTCTCCCGGTATTCGAGCGCCGCCTGGAAACGCGCCCTTACCACCGCGGCGGCCCGGGCACGGGTCTGGGGGAAGGTCGGATTCCCCATCGGATTCGTCCCGTTCGCCATCTTCATCCCGCCGCAGATCTCGCCCAGCGGGTCGGTGCAGATGAGCATGTCTTCGATCCGCCGACCGTATCGGAGCTTCACGTAGGCCGTCTGGCCGCTCATCAAGTGACCGGATCCGGGCATGATGTTCACGGTGGTGAGACCGCCGGCGCGGGCTGTGCGGAGTCGATCATCCAGCGGGTTGAGGGCGTCCAGAATCCGGACCTCCCCGTGGATCGCCCCCGAGGCATCTCCGCCGTCGCCGCCCCCGATATGGGAGTGCGAGTCGACGAGCCCGGGCATGAGCACCTTCCCTTCCACCGAATGCACCACCGCATCCGGAGGAAGTGCGATCTCGTCCGACGCTCCCACCGCCGTGATCCGACCTCCCTGCGCGATGAGTGTGCCCGAGGGGATTTCCGCCCCGGTCACAGGGAGGATGCGCGCACCCACGAAGGCGTGCGGACGCTCCTGCGCTTCGAGCGCACCGGCGGCGAGTGGCGAACCCGGGAGGAAGGAGGACGCGAGGAAAGCGGACACCGCGAGGGCGCAGGCGACGGGCGAAGCGCATGCGCGCGTCGAAAGGCCCCCGCGGGAGAGTGAGACCGGAATGGGCAGCGCCCGGGCCAGCTCCATGAAGACTCCTTGAAGAAGGGTATGCGGTCGAATCAGGTAGGGGTGCGAGCGAGTTTCCCGCGGTCCACTTTTCCGAGGTGAGTGCGCGGGAGGGATTCCACGAATGTGACCTTTCGTGGGTATTTGTAAACTTCCAGCCGATCCCGTGCAAAGGCCTGGAGTTCGGCGGCGAGCGCCTCAGAGGGAGAATCCGCGATCACGAAGGCGTGCGGCTTCACCAGCCCGTCGGCATCGGTGGCCCCCACGACCGCAACCTCGCGGACGGCTGGATGCTGCCCCAGGCAGTCTTCCAGCTCACCCGGGGCCAGCCACTTCCCCCCCACCTTGAGCATGTCGTCGCCGCGACCGCAATAGATGAAGCATCCGCTCTCGTCCTGGCGGAGCATGTCTTCCGATACGAACCATTCCCCCTGGAAGGCCGCCTTCGTCTTCCCGGACTGCTGCCAGTACCCGTGCGCCAGCGAGTCCCCTCGCACTCGGAGCTTCCCCACCTCGCCGGGGGTGACTTCCCTTCCCTCATCATCGCAGAGGCGGATTTCGAAGCCGGGAACGGCGCGGCCCAGCGTCCCCGGGTTCACGTCGCCCGGTCGATTCGACAGGAAGATGTGCCACATCTCGGCGGTCCCGAGTCCGTCCAGCAGATCCACCCCGAAGCACTCGTTCCACTGGGCATGAAGCGCAGGGGGGAGGGCTTCGCCTGCCGAGGTACTGAGCCGGAGGGAGGAGAAGTCCTGTCCCTCGACCTCCGGGTGGCTCACCATGTGGCGGACCATCGTCGGAACGTTCACGAGCACGGTGGGGCGGTGGCGCTGGATCTGTTCGAAGAGGGCGTCGGCAGTCGATCGTTCGGGGAAGAGGGCCACGCGCGCCCCCACGCGGAAGGGGAAGAAGAGGTTGGAGCCGGTGGCGTATCCGAAGAAGAGCTTCGGGACGGAGAGGGTGATGTCGTCCTCCGTCATCCCCAGCACGCCCACACCATAGAGCTCCGTCGTGTTCGCAAACGATCGATGCGCCTGAACCACGGCCTTCGGCTCACCCGTGGTCCCTCCGCTGAAGAGCCAGATCGCCGGGTCGTCGCGGTGCGTCGGGAAGGGTTCGAGCGATGGCGGATCCTCGGCCATCGCCCGCATCCACCCGTCCGAACCCACGGCCACCATCGCCCGGAGGTGTCGCACCGGGCCCGATTCATCCGCCGCCTCGGAGAGGGTCGGTGCCAGTTCCGGCGTGGTCACGGCCGCTGAAGCGCGTGTGTAGCGGAGAAAGTAGCGGTAGGCTTCCGGGGAGAGCTCGGGGTTCACCATCACCACCACCCCGCCCATCTCCAGAATCCCGAAGAGGGCCGCCACGAAGTCGACGCCGTCGGGGAGCGCGATCAGCACCCGCTCTTCCGGGCGCACGCCCTCGGAGCGCAGGAGCCCGGCCACCTGATGCGCCCGGCGCCGGACCTCCGCGTACGTGAACTGCGCCTCAGGAGTCAGGAGCGCGATCCGGTCTCCCCGCCCCTCCTCCACCCGCGCATCGAGAAGATGGTGCGCCAGGTTGAAGAGTTCGGGGAGACCGGATGCGACTCCGGATTCGTGACCATCCACAGGATCAGTTCCCGGCGCCATCCTCATTCGTCACCGACTGCTGCCCCATGACCCAGCGGGTGAACCACGCGGCCTGTTCCCCGTCCAGGTGGATGCGGTGCCGGGGCTCGCCGATTCCATGTCCCTCGCGCGGGTAGCGCAGGAATTCCACGTCCCGTCCCATCTTCTTCAGGGTGCGGAAGTACTGCTCGCCCTGCGTGATCGGCACCCGGAGATCCCGCTCGCCGTGCGTGATGAGAAGCGGTGTGGTCACGTTCTGGGCGTACCGGATCGGCGACCACTGCTCGTAGTTCTCGATCGACTCCCAGGGGAGCCCCGCGAACCCGAACTCGAGCAGGTTCGGGATGTCGGTCTGGCCGTAGAAGGCGAACCAGTCCGAAATGGCGGCGTGCCCGATCGCGGCCTTGAACCGGTCGGTCTGGGTGATCGCCCAGAAAGTCATGAACCCGCCGTAGCTTCCCCCCATGATCGCCATCCTGTCCGGATCGGCGACCCCCCGCTCGATCACATGGTCCACACCGGCCATGATGTCCTGAAAGTCCTTCCCGCCCCAGTCCCCGATGTTCGCGTTGCTGAAGGCGAAGGAGCGACCGGAGCTGCCGCGCGGGTTGCTCTGGAGCACGGCGTAGCCGCGGGCCGCCCATATCTGGGCCCCGGCGTTGAAACCCTTCGAGAAGCGCCCGTGCGGGCCTCCATGCACCTGGAGGATCATCGGGTAGCTGCGTCCCTCCACATATCCGATCGGGTAGGTCAGGATCCCCTCGATCTCCCAGCCGTCCGCACCTTCCCAGGTGAGGGTCTCCGCATCGGCCACCTCATAGTCGGCCATCCCGTTCGTTGGGCTGAAGAGGAGGCGCAGGTTCCGGCCATCCGCGTCGGACAGATAGACATCGCCCGAGCGGGAGAGGCTGTTCGCGGTGACCACCCAGCGGGAGAAGTCCTCGCTCATGCTCTGGACTGAGTAGATGTTCCCGTCGTCGGGGAACAGGGGGGTGAGCGTACCACCCTGGACCGGGGCCCTGTAGAACTGGTCGCCAAGCCCGTCCGTGGCGCCGAAGTAGACGTGGCTTCCATCGGGGGACCACTGGATCCCCCCGGCCGACCGGTCGAGTTCGGTGGTGAGGGTGACCGGCTGTCCGCCCGAGGCCGCCACGACGCGGACCTGCATCTGGTTCGCGCTGTTGTTCTCGAAGTCGCTGGAAGTGTACGCGATCCAGGCCCCGTCGGGCGACCAGCGGGGTCCGCTGTCCGGCCCGGTGTTCGTGGTGATCTGCCGCATCGCACCCGAGTCGGCCGGGATCACGAAGATGTCGTTGTTGTCACTGCGGTTGGGATCCCCCATCCGGGTCTGGGTGCGGTTCGACGTGAAGGCGATCCACTCCCCGTCCGGCGACCAGACCGGGCCGGAATGATCGTACTCACCCTCGGTGAGCTGCTGCTTTTCTCCCGTCTCGATGTCGTAGACCCAGACATGGGTCCAGGTCAGCTTGTGCTCCCAGTAGTAACCGTCATCCTCCTCCTTCACCCGGCGGTCCCACTCCTCCTTGTCGGCCCGCTCCGTCTCCTCGGTATACGCGATCCGGCGGAAGTCGGGCGAGAGCGTGCCGTTCGGCGCCTCGTCGTCCTCGATGAAGCGCATGGCTTCGCCGCCCGTCGGGTCGATCACCCAGAGTCGGGAACGGTCGTCGCGGTCGGAGTTGAAGAGGATCCGCCCGTCGGGAAGCCAGCGGGGGTTGCTCTCGCCCTTCTCGGAGTACGTGAGCTGCCGCGAAGTCCCCGCCGCGATGTCATGGAGGTGGATATGCGCGGTGGTCTCCAGGCTCTCGGGGTCCCGCTCCGACTTGGTGAAGGCGATCTGCCTTCCATCCGGGGAGATCTCGTACGAGCCCCAGGAGGGGAAGAAGAGCGTTTCATGGATCGTGATGGGTCGCGGCCCATCCGCTTCCTGCGCCTGGGCGCCGGAGAAGGGGAGGAGCAGGAAGAGCAGAACGGGAAGAAACCATCGGCGTCGAAGCATGGGACCCTGGGGATCAGGAGTGACGGGTTGTGGGGTGGATTCCGGCGAACATACGACCCGGACATGGGTTCGGGAAAGGAGGCGTCATACCTTATGCCCAGGGACGACTGTCCCCCATGGCCTCCACCTCGAACTCCATGACTCCCATGAACCGTCTCGCGCCTTCCGGATTCCTCGCACTGGCCCTGGCCTTCTTCGCTGCGTGCGCCCCCACCCCGGAACCCTTCGACCTCCTCATTGTCGGGGGGACGGTGGTGGATGGGAGCGGTGCCCCGGGGTTCGGCGGGGAAGTGGGGGTTCGGGATGGCCGCATCGTCCGAGTCTCCCGCAGTCCCATCCCCCGAGACGAAGCAGTCCGGGTGGTGGATGCATCCGGGCTCGTAGTGGCTCCCGGATTCATTGACATCCACGCCCACCTCGAGCCCCTCCCGGAGCTTCCCGGGGCCGAAAGCCATGTCCGGCAGGGAGTGACCACGGCGCTGGGCGGTCCGGACGGGACCTCTCCCTGGCCCCTCGGTGCATACATGGCGGAGCGGGAAGCCCAGGGGATGGGGATGAATGCGGGCTGGCTGGTGGGGCACAACACCGTGCGCCGGGAGGTCATGGGAACCGAGAACCGGGCGCCGACGGCCGAGGAGCTGGCGGAGATGGAAGGGATGGTGGCCCGGGCGATGGAAGAGGGGGCCTTCGGGCTCTCCACCGGGCTCATCTACATTCCCGGCGCCTATTCAGCGACGGAGGAGGTGATCGCGCTGGCCCGCGTGGCCGGTGTCATGGACGGGATATACACGTCCCACCTCCGGGACGAAGGGATGTCCCTCCTGGATGGGGTCACCGAGGGAATCCGAATCGGAGCCGAAGCGGAGATTCCGGTGGTCCTGACCCACCACAAGGTGGTTGGTGCCCCCATGTGGGGATCCAGTGCGCGCACGCTCGCACTCATCGACTCGGCCCGGACGGCCGGGGTGGACATCATGGCCGACCAGTACCCCTACACGGCCACCCACACGGGGATCGGGATCCTGGTCCCTCAGTGGGCGCAGGCAGGGGGAACGGAGGCGCTGGTCCGACGCCTGGAGGATCCCATTCTCAGAGACAGCATCGAGGCCGGGGTGCACTGGAATCTCGTGAACGACCGCGGAGGAAACGATCTCTCCCGGGTGCAGTTCTCGCGGGTGGAATGGGACCCCACTCTGGAGGGAGGGACGCTCGCGGACTGGGCTGCGAGGGAGGGGATGGAGCCGGACATGGAGACGGGGGTCACCCTCGTCCTGGAAGCCATGGGCCGGGGCGGGGCGAATGTGATCTTCCACGTGCTGGACGAGGGCGATGTGGAGCGGATCATGGCGCACCCCTGGGTAGCGGTCGCCAGCGACGCCCGCCTCTCCGAGCCCGGGGTGGGTCACCCGCACCCCCGGGCCTACGGGACGTTTCCCCGGGTCCTCGGCCACTACGTCCGGGAGCGGGGGGTCATTTCGCTGGAGGAAGCCATCCGGAAAATGACCTCCCTCCCGGCGGACCGCCTGGGGCTCTCCGACCGGGGGCGCATTGCCGACGGAGCGTGGGCCGATCTGGTCGTCCTGGATCCGGCCACCGTGCGGGACAGCGCCACCTTTCAGCAGCCGCACCAGTACCCGGTGGGCATCCCCTGGGTCTTCGTGAACGGGGTAGCTGTGGTGGAAAACGGAGCCTTCACCGATGTCCGGCCGGGGCAGCTCCTTCGCCACCGCCCGTAGCCCGCTGTTGAACTACTCCGCACCCTCCCCCGGGATGCGCAGAACCTGACCCGGGTAAATCTTGTCGGGGTGTGAGAGCATCGGGCGGTTGGCCTCGAAAATGGCCGGGTACTTCGACGCATTCCCGTAATGCTCCTTTGCGATCTTCGAGAGGGAGTCTCCGGGCTTTACCGTGTAGAAGGTCGCTGCGGGAGAGGAGTGGTCCACGGTCATCCGGTCGTCCACCGCCTCGACGCCCGCCGTGTTCCCGATGGCGAGGATCACGGTCTCCCTGTGCCTCTGGCTTTCGGCTTTGCCCTCGATCGTCGCGGTGCCGGACTTGAATCGAACCTTGAGTCCCTCCACCGGAACGCCGAGTTCGATGGCGGAGCGGGCGAGCCGGTTGGCGAAGGTCAGATCCGCCAGCTCCTTCTCGGAGAATTCACCCGACTTCGCGGGCGCATCTTCCCCGCCGGGAATGAGTTTCTGGCCTGCGGACTTGAGAAAGCTGATGATGCCCATGTGATTCTCCCCCTGGAAATCCAGGTGTTGGAGGCGGTTGAAAGGGTGTTGAGGGACGTGCATGGGCCATCGGGGGGCGACACGACCAGCCCTCTACCTCAAACCCGACACTCCTTCGGGGGTTTCCTCCCGATGTGGCGAAAGGGGTGCGGGAAGCCATTCCGGCCTTCCCGCACCCCTTTCGGTCACGGCTCCGTGCGCATCAAAGGCTTACGGAGTGAACTGCCCCATCCGTGAAGCCGATTCGTAGCTGTTTCCATCGACAAAGGGCGCGAACGCGATCCCCCCCGCATCCGTCCATCCGAGCGCCGAGACTGTCCAGGTCACCTGACCTCCGACCCGCAGTCCCCACTGCGCATCCCAGCCATCCACTCCATCGAACTCGGGGATCTCGATCCCGACCGTCCCCGTGGATGAGCCGCGGTAGGCGCGCGTGACCTGAATGGTCGCCGCGCGGAAGGGACCCGCCTGCTGGAAGTTCGCGAGCCAGAATCGGTGGTACTCGGGCTGGATCGGGTAGTCTGCCCGTGCCCGCGCATGCCCCACCCCGGCGAGCGGCTGAACCGTGGGCGCCGAGAGTTGCGGGCCGAGATTGACCGTGACGGCTCCGGCCTCCCGGATCATGCGGACGGTCGTCTGCGAAGGCTGGAGTGGCTGCGAGAGCGACGCGGCCGTGACCGTGAGAATGTGCAGCTCATTCGCCTGCTGCCGCGATGCCGGCACTCCGAACCAGGTGCTCCCCCCGATTCCGACGGCGAGATTGCCGAAGGTGATTCCCCCTGTGGAGTAGTTCACGGTGGTCAGGACCGACAGTCCGCCGGTGTTCGTGACCGTGAGCGGACTCGATACGGGAGCAAACCCGAACTCGCCGTTGAAGTCGATCGTTCCGAGGGAAGACCCATTGGCCGGGTTCAGTCCCCGCTGGATAAGGAACCGCTGCGGCACGATCGAGAGCGTCCCGAGATCGAGCGCTGACCGCCCGCCCAGGAGGTCGACGGATCCGGTGCGAACACCCTCGAAGGTGATATTGGGACCGGCCATCGTCGGGGCGCTGACCGGGAGTTTCCCGCCGAGGGAGAGAATGGTGATGTCCGTCGCCCCCAGCCCGGGAACCGAGGCCGTGACCGTCTTCCCGGCACCCGGCTGTCCGCCGCATCGATCCGCGCCGTAGACCGTGACCTCTTCCTTCGAGCCATAGAAGATCTCGAGCGTGAATCCGCCGGTGCCGTCGGGGTACACCCAGGCCACCCCCCCCTTCTCCGAGTCCAGATCGAAGGAATGGACGCCGCCGGTGCCCGTCACGCGGGCCCAGGGGCCCTCTCCGTCCTGCACCGCAACCCATTCAGGGAGACCGGACGCCGCGCAGAATTCCCAGCTTATGTTGCCGCCGGGCGGAGGCGGGGGATCGGGAGCCGTCACCTCGAGTGAGAAAGACGCCTCGCGTGCGCCCACCCCTTCCGCGGTGCCCGTCACCGTGAGGGGGTAGGTTCCCGGCTCGGTCACGAGAGCGGGAAGAGCAGCTTCGGTCGTAAGGGTCAGGGTAGAGGACGCCCCGGTCGTGGCCGCAGGATTGAAGCTTCCCGCCACCCCGGCCGGAAGCCCCGAGATGCTGAGCGCCACCGAACCGGCGAATCCCCCCGTGCGGGTGATGGTAACCGTGCTGGTCCCCCCCTCCCCAGCTTTCACCGAGAGCGACCCCGGACTCAGCGCGATCGTGAAATCGGGCTGAGCGACGGCGTTCACCGTGAGCGCGAGCGCCGCCGTCTTCGGCTGGATGCCGGTTCCCGTGCCGCGAACGGTGAGCGAGGCCGCTCCGGTCTGAGCCCCGGAGGTAGCGGTGAGGGTCAGAGTACCGGAGGTGCTTCCGGACGCGATGGTGAGCGCACCGGCGGTGACCCCCTGCGGGAGCCCCTCCACCGCAACCCCTACCGACGCTGCGAATCCCCCGGTTCGAGTGATGGTGACCGTCACGGATCCGGAACCGCCCTGATTGATTGAAAGGGTCCCGGCCGAAAGCGTCATTCCGAAATCCGGACTGGGCGGGGGTGTGCCTCCCCCACCCGGGTCGGTGCCCGAGTCACCGCTGCAGCCCCATAGGACGAGGGTGAGAGTGAGGAGAGAGGAGAGGGTTCGCGTGAGAGTCGTCTGGAATACCGATCGCATTTGTCCTCCTGGACACCGTCGTGCTCTGGATCCCGAATCCGGGGGGGACAGCGCACCGCCCGGGCCCCTCGCCCCGGTCCCGTCCGCAGGGCCACGTTGTCGCGGGCAGCGCGCGGCACTACAGTAGAATCGTCGCCGTCCCCCCAGCGTGACCCCACCGTGACCTCAGTGAAATGCCAGAGTTCACCAGCCCCGCTCTTCCCTTCGATCTTCGCCTGCTCGGCCGCATCGACCTGAGAGATGCCGGGGGGCACGAAGTGCGGTCGGTGCTCGCGCAGCCGAAGCGACTGGCGCTGCTCGTCTACCTCGCACTCAGCCCCCACCCCGGATTCGTTCGGAGAGATCTCCTCCTCGGACTCTTCTGGCCGGAAGTGGACCAGGAACGGGCCAGAGGGGCTCTTCGGAAGGCACTCCACTATCTGCGTCGCTCGCTCGGCGATCATGTGATCGAGGGACGGGGCGACGAGGAGGTCAGGATCGGCGGCGGACTCGTCCAGACCGACTTGAAGGCCTTCGATCAGGCCCTCGATCGCGGCGATCTCGAGGCCGCCCTCGGCCTTTATGCAGGGGAGTTTTTCCCTGGCGTCTTCGTCTCGGACGCGCCGGGTTTTCAGAGCTGGCTTGACGGGGAACGAGACCGCCTGCGGAACCGGGCGATCGCCGCCGGATGGGCGCTGGCCGAGGCTCGGCTCGACGCGGCCGACGCGGAAGGGGCCGTGCGATGGGCCGACCACGCCTACGCCCTTTCCCCCTTGAGCGAAAGCGCGGTCCGGAGTCGGATGGATATCTTCGCCCGATCGGGAGATCGCGCGGCGGCCATCCGGGCCTTCGAGGAGTTCGAGGCACGGCTTTCCGAAGAGCTCGGACTCCCCCCGGGAGCCGAGACGCGAGCCCTCGCCGAATCCATACGGGGCTCGGCGGGCAGAACGGAACCTCGCCAGGAGGGGGACTCCGTCGCTCCCGCCTCTCACGGGAGCGAATCGAGCCGGGACACGCGCACCCTGCCCTTCCCGTTCCCGCAGGCCGGAGGGCAGGGCGGGGTGATGTGGAGGGTGCGCAGATCCGGCCTGCCTCGCCGGTTCGCTCCGGCCACTGCGGCGCTCCTCGCCGTTGTAACGGTGACAGGGCTCGGGTGGTCGCTCCGGCCCGGGCCCGCGTCCCCCCCTTCAGAGACACTCGACCCAACCCGCGTCGCGGTACTCCCCTTCGAGGTCCGGGGTCCGACAGAGCTCGACTATCTCCGCGAAGGGCTGGCCGTGCTCTTCTCCAACGCCCTTGACGGTGCGGGCGCGTTCCGGGCGGTGGACCCCAGCCGCGTCCTCTCCGAGGTGGAGAGGGCTGGCGTTCCGATCTCCGACGAGAGCCTGAGTGCGCTGGGTCGGATCACCGGAGCGGGGCGCATCCTGAGAGGGAGCGTGGTCTCGGCTGGGGATGCCCTTCAGATCGAAGTCTCGCTCGCCAGCTCGGATGGGCGCGAGGGTGGCGTAACGCGCGTCGATGTCACGGGGTCGGAGGCTGACCTCATCCCGCTCGTGAACGACCTCACCGCCCGACTCCTCGCTTCACTGCTGCAGGAGAGTGGGGCCCACCTCGCTGGCAGTGCCGCCCTGAGCGGGACCTCGCTCACTGCGCTCAAGAACTATCTCCGGGGGGAGGAGGAGCTGCGCGCGATGAACTTCGACCAGGCCGTCGAATGGTTTCAGGCCGCGGTCGAGGACGATTCCACCTTCGCCCTCGCTCACTACCAGTTGAGCAGCGCGGCGAACTGGGCCGGTCGGATGGAGCTCGTTTACGGGGCGCTCCATGCTGCGACGCGGCATCAGGATCGGCTGTCAGGCCGTGCCTTTCTGCTCGTGGACGCTGCACAGTATCGGGGAAGTGCCGCTTCCGAAGCACTCCGGAGATACCGGGCGATTCTGGAGCGCTATCCCGACGACGCGGACGCCGCCCTGGAGCTGGCCGAACTCCTCTACCACGGGGGGCCTCCCGCAGGACGGTCGATCCTCGGATCCCGCGAAGCCTTCGAGCAGGTTCTCGTGCGGCGCCCCACGGACCTGAACAGTCTGGTGCACCTCGCCCGCCTCGACGCGCTCGCGGGAGACTCGGCGAAACTGGATGAACGAACGGCCCGCATACTCGAGCTTTCGCCCGCCGGAGATCAGACGGCCGAGATGCGCCTGCTCAGGGCGTTCGCGCTGGGGGAAACCGGGGCGGGGCGCGAAGCCCTCGATGCGCGGGAGCGTCTGGGGGACCAGCGTCTCATGGATGCGCTCTGGCGCTCGGCCTCGTACTCCGGGGCGCTTTCCGAGGCTCACACCCTCGGGGAGGAGATGATCAGGGTTTCCGACCCGCGGGAGTGGGTGGCGGCGGCTCGCCTCTTCCTGGCCCACATGGATATGGGACGGGGGCGTGCGCGCCTGGCGTTCGAACAGCTCGAGCTGATCGAGCGGCTTGCCCCCGAGGTGGGTCTTCAGACCCGCGCCCTCTTCGCGACCCTCCCCGTCTTCCCGTCCGACACAACTGAAATGAGAGCGATCCTCGGGAGGCTCCGGTCCCTCGGGGGGTCGGATCGTCCCCCGGAGCTCGGGATCTACAGGGGGAACCCGCTCTGGGAGCGCTCGGATCCATCCCTCCTTCACTTCCACGCAGGGATTCTGGCGGTTGGACTGGGAGACCTCTCGGAGGCCCGGGAAGCGGAGGCCCGCCTGCGGACGTCTGAATCCGAGGAACCGAGCCTTGCTCTCCGGATGGCCGCTGCGGAACTCACCGCGCGGATCGCTCTGGCAGAGGGCTCCCCCGAGGCCGGGCTCCCCTTCCTCGAAGACATGGCGTCCGTCCTGGAGGACGAAGGCACATCGGCCAACCCCGTTCTTCCCCGGGCTTCTCTCCGATTCATTCACGCTGAGGTCCTGAGAGCATTGGGGCGCGACGCGGAGGCCCTCACCTGGTACGAGGCGATCCCCGAGGATCTCGGGTTCGATGCCATCTACCTGGCCCCGGCCCAGTTCCGACGGGGCCAGATCCTCCATGCACTGGGCCGGCTCGACGAGGCCGCGCACGCCTATCGAAAATCTCTGGAACTCTGGGCCGATGCCGATCCTGCTCTCGACGAGCTGAAGAACGAGGCCGTCACCCGAAGCAGGGTGGGAAGTTGAGAGGCGGGGCCGGGCGACCCGGGCTGACCTGAGACCGAGCTGGAAAGTACAACGGGATTCGAAGATAATTACCGGCGTCGTGCTGCGCCCCACTTCGGGAGGAAGCCATGAAAACCCACTGTATCCGCATCGTCGCCGCGCTGAACCTGACTGTGGCGGCGACCGCCCCGCTCGCCGCGCAGGCCCGTCCGGATTTCAGCGGCGTTTGGCGGCTTGTTCCGGCCGAGAGCCAGATGATCGGCGGTGGTGGGTTTTCCTTCCGATGCACGACCGACGGCGAGGAGTGCGTCAACGAACTGACGTCGCTTCGAGTGTTTCAGAAGCTCGGGCCGCATCCGTCGCAACGCCCGCCTCCCGACTCGCTTCCCTCGGTTCCGCTTCCTCCCGAACTGGATCGAGTGCTTCGCGAGTATGAGCGGCACTGGCGAGAAGGGAATACCGAAGCGCTTGTCGCCCTTTTTACCGAGGACGGCATGGTCGCGAGGAGGGGCGGCTGGATCCGCGGCCAGGCTGGCCTGCGGGACGCGCTTCAGAATACGTCAGGTGACCTTCGCCTTCGCGCTGTGGCCTACGCTCTCGAAGAAAGCGTGGGTTATGTCATTGGAGCCTACGGATACGGGGATCAACCGGGAATTCCCGATCGGGGCATGTTCATCCTGGCGCTCCGGCGCGGGGAGGATGGGCGATGGCTTGTCGAAGCGGACCTGGACGGGGCGATCCGCCCGGTGCCGCCGCCATCCGACTTGCCGTGACCGTCGCAATTTCCTCTCTTGTGAGGGCGCGATCCACTTCCCTTCCTGACCCCACACCCCTCCGGAATCAGATCGATGGACCGACCGGGAACGGACAGTCTCCACAGGCTGCGCGATGATCTGCGCCCTTCCGTGGAGAGGATTCGTGCCCACGCCTCCAAACCCTCCCTCATTCTCGTGGTGGATGACGACGAATCCAACCGCATGATGCTCGCGGGAGGCCTCCGGAATCAGGGCCATGCGGTGGAGCTCGCCGAAGATGGGAGCGAGGCCCTGCGGAAGATCGAGGCGACTCCCTACGACCTCGTGATGCTGGACTGGATGATGCCGGGGCTGAGTGGACTCGAAGTTCTGGAAATTCTTCGCCGGGACCTCGATGCGGCCACGCTTCCCGTGATCGTCTCGACCGCGCGGGGCGGATCGGAGGACATCGTGAGCGCCTTCAGGATGGGCGCCAACGACTATGTCACAAAGCCACTCGATTTTCCCGTGGTGATGGCGCGGGTGAGAACCCAGCTCGGCTTCAAGCGCGCCGTGGACGAAAATCGGGCCCTTCTGCGCGACCTCGAGCTCCGGAACGACTTCATCCGACAGATCTTCGGGCGATACCTCACCGACGAGATCGTCACCAGCCTGCTCGATGATCGCAAGGGGCTCGCGCTGGGGGGTGAGAAGCGTCGCATCTCGATCCTGATGACCGATCTGCGCGACTTCTCGACGTTCGCTGAACGGATGGAACCGGACGCGGTTGTCCGGATTCTGAATACCTATTTTGAGGTCATGACCGGGGTCATCATGGAGTACGGGGGAACCATCGACGAGTTCATCGGCGATGCGATCCTCGTCTTTTTCGGGGCCCCCCTTCCCCGCGAAGATCATGCCCGTGCCGCCGTGGAGTGTGCGGTTCGCCTCCAGCTTGCCATGGAAGAGGTCAACGACAGAAATGCGAAGGCGGGGCTTCCGAGGCTGGAGATGGGGATCGGTGTCCACACCGGGGAGGTCGTGGTCGGGAACGTGGGCTCGGAGCGGCGGGCGAAGTACGGAGCGGTGGGGAGCAACGTGAACCTCGCGAGTCGGATCGAGGCCTACACGGTCGGTGGGCAGGTACTCGTGTCGAGCGACACTCTGAAGGAGGCAGGATCCGGTCCGATCCCGGGGCGATCCTTCCCGGTGCATCCGAAGGGGCTGTCTGGTCCGATCCGGATTCATGAAGTGATAGGCGTATCGACCGGAAAGGGAGAGCTGCGCCTTCCCACCGTGGACCTGAATCTGACCGCGGTCACCCAGCCGATACCGGTGCACTTCCTCGTGATGGACGCGCGGGAGGACGGGGCCCCTCCGCAACGCGGTCAGCTTACGGGGATCTCGGCGCTGGGGGCCCGGTTGCAGGGTCCCGACCTCCCGAAGGCCCTCGAGAACGTGAAGCTCTGGTTCGACCTCGAGGACGGGGGTGCCGAGGGGATCCACGCGAAGGCGATCGGGGCAGCCCCGGACGGGGACGAAGTGATCGTTCGGTTCGCCTCGGTTCCGCCGGGGTTCGAGGAACGAATCGCAGCGTGGATCGAGCCATGACCGCCATGACCCGGGCCTCCCGCCACCCATCTCCTCGGATCCTCTTCGAAATGACGTGGGAAGAAGTGCGTGGGCTTCCCCCCACCCGGGCGGTTCCGATTCTTCCGGTGGGTGCGGTCGAGGCGCATGGCCCGCACCTGCCGCTCGGCACCGACGGGATCATCGCTCTGGCCATGGCGCGCTCCGGCGCCCTCCGGCTCGCGGAGGCAGGGCACACCGCGGTCCTCCTTCCCGAACTCAGCTACACCTCCGCGGCCTTCGCAGCGGGCTTCCCGGGGACGATCCCGATGGACCCGACCGTCGTGACGAATACGGTCATCTCCATTGCCCGGGGGCTCTACGGTCAGGGCTTCGGGATCCTCGCGATCGCGAACGCGCACCTCGACCCCGGCCACCTGGAGTCGCTCCGCCAGGCCGCAGACGCGCTCGGCGCCGAGGGGATGCCGGTCGCCTTCCCGGATCTCACCCGCAGGCGCTTCGCCGAGAGGCTCACGGAGGAGTTCCGCACGGGGGCATGCCACGCGGGGCGCTTCGAGGGGTCGATCGTCCTCGCGGAACGGCCCGATCTCGTGCACGCCGCGGTGATGAGGAACCTTCCCCCCAACCCCGCTTCCCTCTCGGATGCGATCCGGGAGGGAAAGGAGAGCTTCGAAGCCGCCGGGGGTGAATCCGCCTACTTCGGCTGGCCCGCAGAGGCGAGCGCCGAAGAGGGCCTCGAAACGATCGCGATTCTCGGCGAGATTCTGGCGGAGTCGGTGCTCGAACTCTGGCCCGCGCATGAGGTGCGAAATGACTGACCGTGGCCCGCTTTCCGACCGCCTGGCCCTCGTCACGGGAGGCGGCCGCGGCATCGGAGCCGCC
>JBGTMU010000010.1:0-3764 GCA_041743405.1 Longimicrobiales bacterium
CCTCCTCTCAGTGGGGCGCCGCACGCGGACGATTTCGCCTGCGCTTCGACGCGCACTCGACATCCGCGACCGCGGGTGCCGGTTCCCCGGCTGCGGACTCCGGTTCACGGACGCGCATCACGTGCGCCACTGGGCCGATGGAGGCGAAACGAGCCTCGGCAACTGCGTACTTCTCTGCCGGCATCACCACCGACTGGTCCATGAGGGAGGATGGCGGCTCGAGTGGTGGGGGCGGGGACGCCCCGTTTTCCACGACCCACGGGGCGGGATGCACTTCGACGGCAGGTACGCGGGGGTGCGGGATGCGGATGCGGCGGCAGAATCAGCGGCGGCAGCCACCGAAGGTGGGGGTGCGACCGGTCGGGAGGACATGGCCGAGGGACCAGAACGAGGGATTGCGGCGGAGCACCGACCTGCGGTCGCCCCCACCCCCGGGCCCCTTACCGCCTCCTCTCGCTGGCGCCGCGACCGGGACATCCCCGAGTTCCATCGGCTCCGAGCCATCGAGGCAATGCTCCCGGACGAAGGTGAGAAGGGAGTCCGGGGCGGGGGGAAGGAGTGAGGTCTGGTTCGGCACCGGTCGGCCTCCCGTTACATCTACGGCCGGGCTGGCATGCTGGCCGCGAAAAAGTCCGTTACTAAGGGTCTCGCAAGGTCGCGGGTCGCTGGCGTCGGGGGCAAGCGCGGAACGCAGGGGTCTCTGTCCCTCTCAAGCTCCGTCATCTGGTCTACACGCGCAGCCGAGGTCGCCCGCAGCTACGAGGCAGGCGCAGAAATCGAGGGGGGCTCCGAGCCGGACACCGAACGCCTGGCGTCGCCGAGGGTCGTGGCCGGGAAGGTCAGGGTTTAGACTTGAAGGACAGGATCGGGAGCTACCCACTCTGTCACCCCCTTCCATCCTCTCGCCCCACACAGACATGCAGGAACTCCTCGTCACAGCCCGCGCCGCCGCCGATTCCGCCGCCCGGATTCACCGGGTCGAGTACGGGAAGGTGGCCATCGCGGACGCTCAGTTGAAAGGTGCCGCCGACTTTGTCTCCCGGGTCGATCTGGAGGCCCAGGAGGCCGCCCTCGGGATCATCCGCTCCGCCTTCCCCGACCATCGCATCTTGGCCGAGGAAGAGGGAGCGGGCGCGATGGACGGAGACGGAACGCGGGGCGATCGATCGACTCCGGTCTGGGTGGTTGACCCTCTGGACGGGACCACAAACTTCCTCCACGCACACCCCGCTCACTGTGCCTCGGTGGGGGTGGTGCTGAACGGGAAGCCCGTGGTGGGAGCGATCACGGCCCAAGCCACTGAAGAGCGGTGGTGGGCGCTGGAGGGAGGCGGTGCGTTCCGGAACGGGACACGTGTGCGCGTCTCGAACATGGACGCGCTTCGGGGCGCGCTCGTCGGAACCGGCTTCCCTTTCAAGCACCTCCAATACCTTCCCACCTACCTTCCCCAGCTCGAACGGGTAGTCAGGGAAACGGCAGGGGTACGCCGATGGGGATCGGCCGCGCTGGATCTCTGCTATCTGGCCCAGGGGTCGCTGGACATCTTCTGGGAATACGGTCTGAGCCCGTGGGATGTGGCGGGAGGGCTCGCCCTCCTCGCGGAGGCCGGGGGGGTGGCCGAAGAGCTGGATGGGAGTGAAGTGGACCCACTCCTTGAGGAAGGGCGGCTGATGCTGGCGGGGAACTCCTCTCGACTCGTCGCCTCACTCCGCACGCTGCTCCAGGCGGCACCGGAGAAATCCGGGCAGGACTGAACCCGGGATACCGGCCCCGGAACCTCCCCTCATCAGAGGCATACCCTCCTTCACGCCGGGTGACGATCCCCCCAGCCATGTGCGGGATCAGGGAAGCGCTCACCCATGTTCAATCTCTTCGAAGGAGGGTGTATGGCGCTCGGGAATCTCGGTACCAAGGTCAGGGATGGGCTCGTCGGGACAGTCAAGGGTGCAGGAGACGTAGTCGGCGGTACCGGAAGTACTGTGAAGGGTGTGGTCGTCGGCGCCCTTCGCGGCACCCGTGAGATCGCGAAGGAAGCGACCGGGGTCACCGCCGACGTGCTGGAGGGAGCACTCGAAGCCAGTCTCAAGGTGGGCGCCAGCGCAGGCTCGGTAGTGAAGGGCGTGCTGATCGGAGTGATCACCGGGATCGGAGAGGTCGGTACCGTGACGGTGGGCGTCCTCAGCGACACCGTGCGAGCAGCGCTCAAGGGAACCCGCGACGTGGGCGGGGACATGGGCGCGACGGTGCGGGATGCGGTCCAGGGCGCCCTTGCGGCCACAAGCGAGCTGTCGATTTCAGTGATGGATGCAGCGACCGGTGTGGCTGTCGGAGCGATTCGCGGTGCCCGCGACATCGGATCCGACCTCGGGTCCACCGCGAAGCAGGCCATGAAGGGAACGATTCTTGGAGCGCAGGAGATCGGCGGGGACGCTCTCCAGGCGATCGAAGGGACGGCTCGCGGACTCGTGAAGGGAACGGCTGAGGTCGGTGGCGATGTGGCGGGCGTGGCCCGGAGTGCGGTCGAGGGTGCCATCGCCACAGCTCGATCGGTCGGACTCCAGACCTCGGACGCGGCCTCCGCTGCGGCCACCGGTGCCCTCCACGCGGCCCGGGATGTCTCCGAGTCGGCCGTCACTTCCGTCTCCAGTATCCTGGACACGACGATTGACGGTGTGAAGGTGGTGGCACGGTCTCCCTTCAAGAAGGAAGGTGGAGGGAAAGACGCTCAGGCGTGACAGGCAGGCCGGGTGAGGCGGGCCGGGATCCACCGGTCCGCCTTACCCGGCGTCGCCGAGGGGGAAGTCACTCCGGCGAACTGTCACCGCCCGCAAGAAACGCGAGCACCTCGTCCATGACCTGGCTGTAGCGGAACAGGTCGTGCGAGGCCCCCTCCACCACGAACACCCGCGATTCCGTCAGGGTCGCCGCGACCTCGTGCGCGTTCCGGACGGGCGTCCGGCCGTCAAAGGTGCCGGCCACGAGGAGTGTCGGCACGTCCGACCGCAGGGGCTCCCGGAAGTCGTCGGGAAGGCGCGGCAGTCCCTCCACGGCGCACAGATCCGGGAGCGGAAAGCCCATGGCGGTGCCGAGCAGTGAGTGCGGTGCTTCGTCCCGGATCTGCTCGAGTCGCTCGGCGCTCGCGAATGACGCACAGTCCATGGCCAGGTTCATGACGTTGAGTGGCCGCGGCATCCGTTCCCTCAGCGCGGATTGTGCCAGCGGCCCATACTCGCCGTCGAGCATCGCGGGCAGAGCCCCGATCATCGCGTCAATCTCACGGCTGGTGTCGAGCGACTCGGCCACCCACCTCTGCAGGTCCCACGCGCTCAGCACGATCGACTGCCCACCGGGGAAGGTGACCTGCACTGACTCTTCCTCGAGTCGGGCCCGCAGCCTCCGAATCTCGTCGATCATTGTCGGCCGTCGGGCTTCCGCGATCGTGGCGATCACTGCGTCGACGGCCGAGGGGAGCTTCAGCGTGTGATCGGGCCCCTCCACGCCGAGGAGGGCCAACCGGTGCACGGCGTGCGGGTGGCGGCGCGCGGTCGAGAGCGCGAGATGGGTACCGTAGCTGCCCGCGAGGAACGAAAGCGCGGGGGCCTGGAGTGCGATTCTCAAGGCCTCCAGATCGTCGGCACTCTCAACTGTCGTGAGACCTGAGACGGCGAGGTCGGTGCCCCGGTCTGCGAGGCAGGCTCGGACGCGTGCTTCGAGCGAGGCCAGCAGCTCCGCCGGCGCGAGCGCGCGTTCACGCGGCAGGAACT
>JBGTMU010000011.1:0-5362 GCA_041743405.1 Longimicrobiales bacterium
CCGAGCCCGGTGTGTCGGAAACGCGGGCTTCGAGGGCCGGGATCTCCGCCGGAGCGACGTCAGGACCGAGCTGCAGTGCGGGGGCGCAGGCACCCATCGCCAACAGCGACGCGAACGCGAGCCAGCGGATCCCGGTGCGTACCGCGTCAGGCCGGAGGGGCGTCGGGACGTGCGAGTAGAAGGGCAAGAAGGACCTCCAGGTAGTTGTGCCTGGCGGGTCCAGGGGGCACCGGTCGTTCGAGCTGGCGCCAGCGCAGGACCGCCGTTACCGCACGATAGGTGCAGTGCGCACCGCGCGCAACGGGGGGAGGATGGATCCGGGCCGTCGCCGGTTGCCGCCCGACCGGGTACGGTCTATTGTGCTCCCGCTGTGACGAAGGGACACGTTCCATCCGAACCGGCCCACCTCCGTGACCCACCTGCAGACCGCCGCAATCCTCTTTGCCGACATCGCCGGGAGTTCCCGGCTCTACAAGGAGCTGGGCGATACCCGCGCGCAGGAGATCATCGCATCGGCCCTCCGAGAGATGATGACCGTCACCCTGGACTACGGTGGGCGCGTGGTCAAGACCATCGGCGATGAGGTCATGGCTTCGTTTCCCACGGCCGAAGCGGGGATCCTCGCGGCCATGGCGATGCAGTCCGATCGGGCAGACTCCGAACCCCGCACCGACGTGCGTATCGGCGTCCACTTCGGGCCGGTACTCCGACAGGGGGACGATGTATTCGGGGAAGCCGTGAACGACGCCGCCTTCCTCGTGAAGATCGCCCAGGCCGGGCAGATCATCTCCAGCAGCGACACGGTGCTGGAGCTCCCCGATCACCTTCGGGCCCGGGCCCACCGCTTCGACCGCGTCCAGCTCAAGGGGGCGAGCGAAAGCACGTTGATATACCGCCTCGAGTGGGAAGAGGAGGGCGGGACGATGGGGTCCCTCTCGACACAGGTCATCTCGGCTCTGGTCGATGAGGACGCCGCATCCGAACCGGCGAGAACCCGCCTGGAACTCGCCTACGCCGACCGGCGGATCGTCGTCACGCCGGAGTCGGGCCGCTTCGTGGTGGGGCGCGACTCGCGCATGGCCGCCCTCCCGATTCTCTCGGAGGTCGCGTCCCGGCACCACTTCCACATCGAGTTCCGCCGCGGCAAATTCGTGCTCGCCGACAGCAGTACGAACGGCACGTGGGTTCAGATCGCGGGCCAGGACCCGATCTACCTCCGCCGGGAGGAGGTCGCCCTCACCGGAACCGGGATCATCAGCGTGGGCCAGGAGATCGAGAAAGGCGATCCCCACCTGATCCACTTCTCGACTTAGCAGGCGGGCTGCGTCCGGCGGCCCCCTCCCTCAGACGACACCCTGGGCGACCATCGCGTTCGCCACCTTCCTGAAGCCCGCGAGGTTCGCCCCTTTCACATAGTCCACGTATCCATTCCCGTCCGATCCGTGTTCGTGACACTGGGCGTGGATGCCCTTCATGATGGCTTCGAGACGATCGTAGACCTCCTGCCGTGTCCAGCTCAGGCGAAGGGAATTCTGGCTCTGCTCGAGACCTGAGACCGCGACCCCGCCCGCGTTCGCGGCCTTCCCGGGCCCGAACGGGATGCGGGCATCGCGGAACACGTGTATCGCCTCGAGCGTTGAGGGCATGTTCGCGCCCTCTCCGACGGCCACGAGGCCGTTGGCGACCATCGCGCGCGCGTCCTCGACATTGAGCTCGTTCTCCCTCGCGCAGGGAAGCGCGATCTGGGGGAAGGTGCACCATGGCGTCTGCCCTTCGAGATATTCGACCCCTGAGAAGTGATCTGCGTACTCGGAGATCCGGCCGCGTCGCACCTCCTTGAGCTGTTTGATCCACTCCAGCTTCTCCTCGTCGATCCCACTTCGGTCGACGACCGTGCCCCCGGAGTCGGAGAGGGTGATCACCCGTGCTCCGAGCTCTCGCGCCTTCTCCGCCGCATAGATCGCCACATTCCCCGATCCGGAGATCGCGCAGCTTTTCCCCTCGACCCCGTCACCGCGGGCTTCCAGCATGTTCTGGACGAAGAATGCCGCCCCGTAACCCGTGGCCTCACGCCGGATCCAGGAACCGCCGAAGCTCACGTCCTTTCCCGTGATGGTTCCGGTGAAGCGATTGTTGATCCGCTTGTACTGTCCGAAGAGGTAGGACACCTCGCGCCCGCCCACCCCGATGTCCCCGGCCGGCACGTCGACGTCCTCGCCGATGTGGCGGGCGAGTTCCGTCATCATCGACTGGCAGAAGCGCATCACTTCCCCGTCCGACTTCCCCTTCGGATCGAAGTTCGCCCCCCCCTTGGCCCCTCCCATGGGGAGCCCGGTAAGGCTGTTCTTGAATATCTGTTCGAACCCGAGGAACTTGAGGATCGAGAGGTTGACCGACGGATGGAAGCGCAGCCCCCCCTTGTATGGGCCGATTGCGTTGTTGAACTGGACGCGGTGTGCCCGGTTCGTCTGGATATTCCCCGCGTCGTCCTGCCAGCAGACACGGAAGATGATGACCCGGTCCGGCTCCGTGATGCGTTCGAGGACCTGATGATCCCGGTACTTCGGGTTGTCGAGCACAAATGGCATCACCGTCTCGACAAACTCCAGCACGGCCTGGTGAAACTCGCTCTCTCCTGGGTTGCGCCGAATCAGTCCCTCCATGAAGGAAGACACCTCTTTGGACGCGTTCGGAACCTGGGTGGTCATCTGGCTCTCCTGTTTCAGTCGACGGTTTCCATCACGACAGGTCCCGAGACGCGGGTCATGCAGGCGAGGCGGTATGGACCCGCTTCCAGCCCCTTCCGCTTGAGCGTCTTCGCCTCCTTCTCCTCCACATCGTTCAGATGCTCCGCTCCGGACACGACCCGGACCACGTCGCAGCCACACATCCCTATCCAGCACTCGTAGTCGAGCGACACCTCCTTCTCGTCGGCCCATTCGAGAAGCGTCTGCGAGGCGTCGATCGGCCCGGAGATGTCCTGGCCCGCGAAGCTCACATGCGGCCCCTCGGCAGAGGCGCCCGCTGGCTCGGGAGGAGGGGGTGCAGCGATCGGCCCGGCCGCCTCCGGCTCGGAGACGGGAACCGGACGGGAGCCGGTCTTCTGGGGGAGATCTTCGCGCAGCCGGATCTCCAGCTCCTGCCCACCCACCCGGATCACGTCACCGTGGGCGACCGTCCACTCCCCATCCACCTTCAAGTAGGTCCCGTTGCGGCTCCCGAAGTCGTGGACGCTCAGCACGCCTTCTTCCTCCACCACCGAGAAGTGGAAGCGGGAAAGCGTGAGGTCGTGGTCGTCCAGGCGTACGTCGGGGTCGGATTTTCCGCCGGAGCGGCCGAACACCGTCGTGCCCCGGAGCCGATGAGTCCCCACTCGCTCGCCGACGGCGTTGTAGTGCTCGAGCTTCGGTTCGCCCCCCCGCACTGCGTGGGAGAGCACCAGGATCTGGCGGCCAGCCCGGAGAAAGTCGCCGTGCCGGAATGGGATCGGGCGATCCGGCTTCACGCGGACGTAGGTCCCCCCTCGACTCCCGTCGTCACGAACGACATATCCATCTCCTTTCCGCGAGACCGACGCGTGTGAATCGGAGAGCAGGGTGTCGTGCGGAAAGCTCACGTCGCAGTCCACGCGACCGATGGTGGTGACCCCCTCGGGTTTCAGGTTGAACTCCCCGACCTCCACGCCGCCGGGGGTGGCCGCCACGAGGTAAGCGGCTTCCGACCGACCGGGAAGGTCGGCGGGCGACTCGGTGGATGCTTCGCCTCCCTCGCCCGTGAGGCCGAGTACTGCGCTGACCCTCGGGTCCGGGGGCCGTCCGGCGGCTGGCTCGGCGTCCCGGATCACCACGTCGACGTGCTCCCGCCCTTCGAGACGCTGCTTGACGACCTCCGCTACGAACGCGCCGTCGCGGAGCGCGGTCTTGATGTTTCCGCGGTGCTTCACCTGCCGGTACTCCCCCTGGGAGGCGCCGAATCCGTCAGTCTCGAGATAGGTCTGGCTGAGCAGATCGCCGATCAGATAGATCCTCGGTTGCCGGGTCTCGAGGAGCGGGGTGAGCGCCATCTGCTTCTTTCCATTCGGCCCCTCGGACACCATCTCGATTCCCGCCTCACGCAGGAGCGCTTCTGGAATGTCTTCTCCAATGCAGGCGATGCAGTTCGTCTTCATGAACTCCAGGTGAACCGTTTCCGGCGGGCGATCCGCCGGGGTCTTGCGGTCGATGCGGAACGAGACGAACTCGGTCCGTTCCGGAGAGGTGACCACCGCCACCGGCTCGCTCCGGGCGCAGTACTGGATGTTCCCGTTGCCGACGTAGGCTTCGAAGAACTCGCTGGCCAGCGCCCTGGAGATTCGGGGCATTTTCGTGCCGCGGTAGGACCAGTAGACGTTCGACTCCTCCTCCGCAGCGGACTTCCGATTCGAGATCGCGATCACGGCCTCAGCCGCCGAGGTGCCGCCACCCACGATGATGACCGGCCCATTCACATAGCGGTCAGGATCGTCCATCCTGTAGGAGATGCCGTCGGTGTTTCCGGGGATGTCGAAGCGACGGGGCACGCCGCGACCGAGCGCGAGGACCACGTGGCGCGTGCGGATCACTCCCGCTTCGCCTCGCTTGTGATCCCAGGTATTCACCTTCCAGGTGTCGCCGTCGGGCTCCACCGAGGTGAATTCCACCCCGACCCGCATCGGCACGTCGAACTTCCGGAAGAGTGCCTTCCAGCGCGCGCACAGTTCGTCCTTGTCGATCGGCTCGAACTGGAGGGCCTCCAGGAGTTCGCCCCCGGCAGGGAACCGCATCCGGTCGCCGCCCCCGAAGTCGGGAAGGATAAGCTTGTCCTTCGGGTAGTCGCGGATTCGCTTGAGGATTTCGTCGAAGTCGATCAGCAGGGCCCGAAGGCCAAGCTCCTTCGCCCGGAAGGCGGCGGCCGTGCCGGCGGGGCCACCTCCCACGATCAGCAGGTCGAGCGGCTCGGATCCGGTCAGGTCTGCCACGCTCGAGGGGACGGAGGGTTCGCCGGAGTCGCTCATGGCTCTCTTATGGTGATGTGGACGTGCGGGCCCATCCTGAAGGAGGACCCGGGATCGAGGTTTGCGCGATGGATCTTCTGCTCTCCCACGAAGGTCCCGTTCACGCTGCCCAGGTCCTCGACCTCGATCGACTCCTTCCGGACGCGGAGAACCGCGTGACGCCGGGAAAGCCACATCTCGGGGTCCACGACCGGAACATCGCAGGTGTCACCTCGGCCCAGGGTGAATTCCCCTTCGCCGAGCGGGACGCTGCGCGGCGGGGCGTGGGACGAGGACAGCTCCAGTCGGATTCGACGGAGGGGTGCGCGCTCGGGTGCCGGCGGGGGTGAC
>JBGTMU010000012.1:0-2768 GCA_041743405.1 Longimicrobiales bacterium
GATACGCGCCGGTGCGGCTTCCCGTGCGAGGTCGTTGGCGGCCATGTACCAGGCCTCCGCCTCCGACAGGCGATTCCCCTCCTCCTCGTCGTGCCCCTGACGCAGCATCTCCTCCACCGCCTCCGCCCTGTCGCCCTGCGCGACCAGGCGGATGATCGCGCCGGTGCGCTCGAGGAGCCCCGCCAGCCGGGAAGCTTCGGTCGACGCGTGCTCCCTGAGCCGATCACCCAGGGCGCCGGGGTCGATCACCCGATCGGCGACCCCCCCCAGCTCCCCCGAGCCGCTCCACTTCCGGGCCGGATCGGGTGCCGATGCCGTGACCAGGATCGAAAGAAGCGACCTGAGCTCGCCCACCTCGGGGAGGAGAGCGAGCGCCCGCTCGAGTCGGAGGGGCGGGGTCGGTGCGCCGGTTTCGGGAGTCATGATGGCCGCGAGGCGTTGCAGGGAGCATGCCACGCGAAGCCCCCGGAATCGGGGGCCTGTGCCGGGCCCCATGGCCCGGAAGTCGGGCATATCGCCATCGCGCCCCGAGCGTCTGCACGAAATCCGTGCACGGAGTTCATGGCTTCCCTCCCGTCTCCCCGACCTCGATCCCGTACTCACGCACCTTCACGGTCATCGTGTTGCGATGGATTCCGAGGAGTTCCGCCGCCTCGCCCATGTGGCCGCCGGTGTGTTCCAGCACGCGTCGGATGTGGAGGGCCTCCACCTCCTTCAGGGTGAGCGATGGGGAGAAGCCCTCCGGAGTCCCGGAGTCGACGGGCGACACCCGGGGCGCCGAATCGCCCAGCTTGAGATCTCCGCTCCGGATCACCCCTCCCCGGGACATGAGCACCGCCCGGTCGAGGACATTCCTGAGCTCGCGCACGTTGCCGGGCCATGAGTGGCTCTCGATCCGCCTCATCGCCTCGCGGCTGATCCCGCGGATCGGGCGGCCGTAGCGCACGGCGAAACTCTGCACGAAGTGAAGGGTCAGGGGAACGAGGTCACCCTCCCTGTTTCTCAGGGGTGGAAGCGCGACTTCGACGACCCCGAGCCGGAAGAGGAGGTCTTCCCGGAATCGTCCCGACGCCACCTCGTCCCGGAGGGTGCGGTTGGTGGCGGCAACCACCCGCACATTCACACGGACCACTTCGCCCGACCCCAGACGCTCCACCTCCCCGGTCTCAAGCACGCGAAGCAGTTTGGCCTGGAGCGACAGGCTCATCTCCCCGATCTCATCGAGGAAGAGCGTGCCCCCGTCGGCCCGTCCGAAGCGTCCGATGCTTCTGCCGACCGCACCGGTGAACGCACCCTTCTCGTGGCCGAAGAGCTCCGACTCGAGCAGGGTGTCCGGGATCGCGGCGCAGTTCACCGGGATGAACGGGGCCGTTCGGCGGGCGCCCCTGAAGTGGAGAGCGCGCGCCACGAGTTCCTTCCCGGTCCCCGATTCTCCGGTGATGAGGACGGGAGCGGACGACGCCGCCACCCGACCGACCAGACGGTAGACCTCGATGAGCTCCGGACTCGACCCCACGATCCGTTCTTCGCCCGGAGAGACCGGTGGAGCCTCCGGGGGGTCGGACGGCACCGCCAGCTCCGGGCCCTCATCGAGGATCGGGCGGAGCTCGCGGCCGAGATCCTCGGCCGAGGGGGGATGCGGCAGGACCCCCGCCGCCCCGGCTCCCTCCGCAGCGAGTACGATCTCGACGGAGTTCCGCTCCGAGGTCAGGAAGAGAACTCCGCAGTGGGGATGGCGTGCGATGCGTCGGATCAGCTCGTCCGGCGGATCTCCGTCGCCCCCTGTGCGAAGCAGGGTCACCGCGCGCGGTGCGGCCTCCAGCTCCCCCAGGAAGGTCTCCATGCCCCGACACCAGAGCACGCGCCCCCCGAGCACCGCATCCAGAACTTCGGAATCGCTCCCGGGCAGATGCGCGAGCACCTCTGCCCCATTTCCAACCCCCGTTCGACTCGTCACGGACCTCCCCTCGGCCCGGAGGCCGCTCGCGGAAATGCATGCTTTCACAAAATTTGGGCACACCACCACCGGTCGTGCAAGAGAAATGGGATGCGAGGAGAGACGGCGCCGCGTCGAAGCGCAGGCCGAACATCCCACAACTCGTTCTCCTGCAAGAGCTTTCAGCCATGCATTCGGGGTTGGCACCACCATTGCTTCCACCCCTCGACACCGGCCCGGTCCAATTCGGATCGGGATCCACGGTGAAGGACGGACGAACCGGCCGGGTTCGGTACGAGCCCCGGCCCGACGCGGAGGGACCCATGCGTAGACACACCCACTGGACACTCGCAGTGGTGGCGGGGCTCGCACTCGCGGGCTGCGACTCCACCCCCATGAGCTCACTGAACGCCCTCGACGGGGAAGCGGATGCCGCGGTCGCCGCGGCTGTCGGGGCCTCCTGGGACCGTCTGACCACGGGGGAGAGCCTCGAGCTCAGGGCCCTTGAGACGCTCGCCGTGGACGGCGCGAGCTCCGACGCGCAGGAGGCCATCATGGCCGCCCTCCTCTTCTCGACCGAAGCCTCGGGAGCGCGGGCGTTCGGCGAGGAGGCCAGCGCCGGGAGCCTCGAGGACTGGGTGCAGGACAGCTACCTCGAGGCGGCCATCGCGATCTGGGGAACCGGTCTCGTCTCGGAGGTGATCTCCGGGGTGGAGGGCGTGCTGCTCCAGGCGGAGCGGAGAGCGGACGGGCGGCGGCTTTCGCCCCCCATGCGGGAAACGCTCCTGCGTACCCGCCGCGCGCTCAGATCGGAGAGCACACGTCTGAACTC
>JBGTMU010000013.1:0-12681 GCA_041743405.1 Longimicrobiales bacterium
GTGGGCGAAGGGCCGGGCGTGCATCGTCGGCCACGCGTCCCCCGGGAGCTCGCTGGCGTAGGCCCGCACCGCGACCCAGCCCCCTTCGGGAAGGGCTACCCGACCCCTGTACTCCTGGGTCTCCCCGGCGCGGACTCCTTCCATCCGCTCCACGACGACACCGTTGACCACGAGCTCGACCACGTCGACGTCCATGGTGCCGGCCAGGGTGGCCTGCCAGTCCTGCGGGCCACTTGACACCACGTCGCCCGGGCGCGCATCGTCGCCGATCCGGAACACGAGTGCAGGCCCCGTCGTCACGAATCCCCGTCCGGCGGCTGCCGCTTCGAGCACCGCCTCCGCGGTGAATTCGGACCCGTTCAGGCGCAGGTAGTTGCGACCGGTACCCACCGCCATCGTGCGATGGAAATCCACCCAGGAGTCGGTTCCGGACATCGCGGCTACGGGTCTTCCGATGTTGAGCAGTCGGTACCACACCTGGGCATTCCCCAGCGGACTGGTCCAGACGCACACGAGCTCCAGGCCGATGCGCTCAGCGAGCACCGCGTCGGAGACCAGTTCCAGAGGAATGGGGTTGGCCTCGAGGTTCTCGAACGGATCGGAGTCGTCTCCGATCGGGTGGACATACGTCGGGAAGGCCCCGGTGTGCTCGCTGAAGGCGATGACTTCGCCATTGCTCCGATTCGGATCGCCCAGCGTCGGATTGCTTGGACCCCAGAACCAGGGCGCATAGGCCTCTTCCACCCCCAGAAGCCCGACATGTCCGTGGAAGTGGGACCGCACCTCCTGACTCTGGGCCACGATGCGACCGCCTCGCGCAGTTTCGAGACCCACGATACCCGCATCTATGCGCCGCTCCCATCGGTTCCACGACATGGGCGCGAGCAGATCCAGGTCCTCCCCGGCCATTGCGCGGAGCGCATCGTCGTGGGTGGCGCGGTGATGCCCGTCACCGTTCAGGTGCACGTGATGATCGGCGGAGACGTAGCCCGCCGCGGCGGCATCCCAGAGGGGCGCGAGGGTGAGGCTGACCTCGCTCGGAACCTCCGGTCCGACCCGAATGCTCGTTTCCACAACCGGGGTCATCGGCCCGCGAACGGCCGTCACGCGGTAGCCGCCGGCCGGGAGCGTGAACCGCGCTGCGCCTTCCAGATAGAAATAGTGACGCCCCGACTGCGGATCGAAGTAGGTCGCATCCCCGTGAAATGCTACCGGGTGGCCGTCCTCGCGAGCGATGGAGACCCGCGCCGTGACCGGGTTCCCAGCACCATCGGTCACGTCCACGTCCAACGTCCCGCTGGCCTCGCCAAGGTCCCAGTCCGAGATCGTCACCGGGTCAGGAGCGCCACCTTGGGTGGGAATGCGCATGAGGCGGAACTGACGGCTTTCGTCGAGTTCAACGAAGTACACGTGGTTTCCGTCGGCGCTGAAAGCCGGCGTCGTCGCGAACGGATCGCCGTCGGTGAGTCGGTGCCGGACACGGGGATCGTCCAGGTCCATCGTCCAGAGATGGTACGCGTTGTCGATCGGGGCGGAGTAGACGATCAGGCGCTGGACCGGATGGGCGTCGGCGGTGAGGTGGTAGACCAGGGTCTCGCTGAGGACGATCTCGTCGGTACCGGATGCGAAGTCCCTCACCCGGAGCACCCGGTGGGCCCCGCTTCCGTGCAGGTACAGGAGCCCGGCACCTCCCGCGAGGCGGCGCACGTTCCGTTCCACCTGGGGGAGGTTGGTCAGCCGCTCTTGCGTTCCCGCTGCGAAGTCATGCTGCCAGAGACTGAGCGAACCCGTGACACCGGACGTGTAGTAGAGAGACGCCCCGTCGGCGGAGAACTCCGGATCCAGCTCGATGGCTTCGGTGTCAATCCGCGTCTCGCCGCCGCTCGCCAGCTCGAGGACGAGGATCGCCGTATCGCGTCCGTCGTCCCTGACGAAGGCCAGTCGGCTGCCATCCGGCGACCAGCGTGGCCGGGAGTCGATCCCGGGCCCCCGCGTCAGCCGGACCGCGTTTCCAGTCTCGAGATCGAGTTGCCAGATCCAGCCCCGAGCCGCGAAGGCCAGATGCCTGCCGTCCGGCGCAGGCGCAGGGTCCGTAGGGCCGTGCCCGAGCACCGGAAGCTCGTGCTGCTCCAGGTAGGTGTGGTGCCCGAAGTCCGTGAGCTTCGCGTACCGGTGGTTCCACTGCGCGGAGGCGTCGCTGAACGCCAGGAGGAGGGCCGCGACGGACGTGAGGAGGAACGCGGCGGCGCGGGTCTCGCGGGGGTTGAGCATGGCAGTGCTCCGGTTGGACGGCGCTCGGGACTAGCGCGGAATCGTGCGCGTGAGGATGGACATCATGGGGTATATCGGGCTGGATGCGCATGCGTCAAGCTGCTCGGGGGGGGCGTGGCCCTCCACATCGCGGTCAGGCAGAACATGCCGCTCCGGGTGTTCGGCGGCCACTCGGTTTTCAGGGACGCTGGCCTGCAGGTGAGCTCCGCTTGCGCCCCACCGATGGCCGGACTAGTCTTCCAATAGCAGCTTTGGGAGCATCTTCGTACCTCTTCTCCGGGAGTCAGAATGAAAGCATCGAGCAAAGGGCTCGTCCCACTCTTTCTCGCGGTCCTCCTCGTCGGTGAACTCTCGGCACAGGACTTCGTTCGCATCGATGGGCGAGTTCTGGAGAGGGTGAGCGATCGCCCCATTCCTGGGGCCACGGTCATGGTCCGGGGAGGGGAAGGCGAGGTCCTCGCGGGGACCTTCTCGGCCCCGGACGGCACCTTCCACCTGCGGATCCCGGTCGGAACGTTCCGCGCCGCTGCGGATGAGCTGCAGCTCATCGCCGAACGAATAGGATACGACGAGACTCTCGTGGCCCTCCCCACATCGTTCGAGGGGATTCAACCCTTCGATCTCCGCCTGGAACCCCGCCCGCTGGTTCTGGCTGGCCTTGAAGCTGCTGCGGACCCTCGGTGTGGCTCGACGGACCCCGCCGCCGCCAACCTCATCTACGGGCTCTGGACCGATGCGCGTGTGGCCCTGAGGGCCGCGGTGGTGGCAGGGGATGAAGGGCTCGTGCGCTTTCGGACCCGGGTCTGGACCCGAACCCTGAACGACCGAGGGCAGCTCCTTCGTGTGGCCCACAACGAAGAAGGGGAAGCCCTCCGTCACCCCTTCCACACCCTGCTTCCGCGTGAACTGGCTGAAGAGGGGTATGTGCGGGAAGGGGAGGAAGGCTGGGTCTTCCACGCTCCCGATGCCAACGTTCTCCTCTCGGAGAGCTTTGCGGATACCCATTGTTTTTCATTGGAGCGGGGGGGTCTGCTCAGGAACCGCGGGATGGTGGGGCTCGCCTTCGAACCACTCCCCGGGCACTCCCACATCGATATCCGAGGCGTTCTCTGGATGGATGAGCGGAGCGGGGAACTGCGCCGGATCGAATATGACTATGTGCGGGATGGAGAAGCTCTCGAACCCCGCGCCCGCGGGGAGATCGAGCTTCGAGCCCTCCCCGACGGCCCCTGGATCGTGGAACGGTGGTGGATCCGCACTCCCGTGGGGGGGGTCGTCGATGACCGGGGTCGAATGCTCCGGTACCACTACCGGGAGCGGGGAGGGGAGGTCATCGAGATCCTGGGAGCCATGCGTTCATGAAGGCGGATGAGATCGCATTCACAGCGAAAAGTCCCCAACGTCGCCGTGCGTTCTGGCATGCGGCCGCCGCCTCCCATGGCAAGGGGGAGGCGTTGGAGTCACCGAAGCCTGCGGTTCGGGAGTCAGGACGAACTCCCGCACTCGCCTCACGATCTCGCTGTCCCCACGGTTGATGCGTGCAAAAGGGCTCAACGAGGCGCCGTGCGTGCCGTCCACCCAGAGCGTGTCGACCTGCGCACCTACCTCATGCAGCCGCGCTGCGAGGGAGTGAGTGTTGCGCGGATTTACCGTGCGATCCTCGCGGCCCATCACCAGGAGCGTGCGGGGAGACTCATCCGAGACGAAGTGGACCGGGAGGGCGTCCCGCTCCTGTTCCGGAGTGCCAGAGAAGGTGCGCTGGAGCAAGGGCGTATCGAAGATGAAGTCGTAAGGGCCGGAGAGCCCCACGAAACCCGAGAACACACGAGGCGTGAGCGCATACGCCGCGAGGTAGCGCGGATCGTACGCCACGAGGGCAGCGATATGGGCGCCAGCGCTGTGTCCCATCACCACGAGGCGTTGCGGATCTCCCCCCCAGAGCGGCATCTCCGCACGGGCATGTGCCACCGCGCGAGCGACGTCGTCGACGAAGCCGGGAAAGCGCCGATCCGGCATCAGCCCGTAGTTGGGGAGCACCGCAATGAATCCCTGCGCCGCCAGCCCCTGTCCTACCCATCTGTATGACCCCTTGTCCCCGGTCTCCCAGCTGCCGCCGTGCACGAAGATCACCACCGGAAGCGGACCGCTCAGCGGTTCACCGTCCGGACCGACGGGACGATACAGGTCATATCGCTGGCGCGGCCCGTCGCCGTAGGCGACCTCTGTCGCACGTGCATCGCCATTCTCGATGAGGTTGGCCACGCCGAGTTGGAACGACGCACAGCCAATGAGAGAAAGGGGCAGGGCGAACGCTGCAGCGACGAGGGACAGCGGAGCGATGCGATATGGAGCGGTCACTGGCTCAGGGATCCCCCTGGACGTCACTCGCGCACGACTCGCAAATCCCGTGCGTGATCTGGGCGCCGGCCGCCCGCAGATACTGCTCGAGGTTTTCCCATTGCCCGCCTCCGGACCGGATTTTCCGGCACCACGCGCAGATTGGCAGCAGCGTCTCCAGCTGGCGTACCCGGGCGAGAGCGGCTTCGGCCTCACGCTTCGCCTCGAGGAGCTCTCGTTCATAGCTGCGGCGCTCGCTGGCGTCCAAAAGGGTGAAGCGTACCACGGGGGTGGTTCCTGCCGGGCCGTTCACGTCCCGGGAGACCGCATTGAACAGCACCGGCAAACGGCTTCCGTCAGCTCGCTGGATCTCTGCAGCGATCTCCCGGACCTCTCCGGAGACCCGCAGGAGGCCAGCGAGATGCGTTTCGTGGAAGATTCGACTGCCGGGTGTGAGAAGATCCTGGATCTTCCGGCCGCTTGCGAGCTCGGATCGATCGTAACCCGTCCATTCCGCGAAAGTGGCGTTCGCCCGGATGATCCGTCCATCGAGAAGGGTCGAGATGTAGCCGCAGGGGGCGCGCTCGTAGAGGTCCTCGATCGACTCTTCTGGAACGGTTGGCGGGACCTGTTCGCCCGGATCCCGGCTCACGGCAGGAAGTCTCGCATGGCCTGGATCACGGATTCGGGCTCGGACATGTGCGGGCAGTGGCCAGACGTTTCGATCACGACGAGCTCGCTCCGTGGAATGTGTTGCCGCACATACTCACCCACGGCGAGGGGAGCGATGGGGTCGTCGGCGCACTGTAGGACCAGTGCCTCGGCCTGAACATGAGGCAGGTCGGCCCGGTTGTCTGCCAGGAAGGTCGCGCGAGCGAATCCCGCCGCCGCGGTGGGGTCCGTCCGGCAGAAACTGTCAGCAAGCTCTTCCCCAAGCTGCGGCCGGTCGGGATGCCCCATGATCACGGGCGCCATCTGGCGGGACCATCCCAGGTAGTTACTGGCGAGGGTATCGAGAAGCCCCTCGATGTCTTCGGGCTCGAAGCCACCGACATAGTCTCCGTCGTTCAGATACCGGGCCGAAGGGCCAATCAGGACGAGCTGGTCGAACAGGCCCGGCTTGATGCGGTCGGCCAGGATTCCGATGGTCGCTCCGACGGAGTGCCCCACAAAGACCCCGCCGCGCACCCCCAGGTCTTCCGCGATCTCCACGAGATCCTCAGCGTACGCATCGAGGGTTGCGTACCGCGCGGGGGAATAGGCTGCGGGGTCCGAGGCTCCCGCCCCGACGTGATCGTAGAGGATGACCATGTGGTCGCGCTCGAACTCCGGTGCCACGAGCCGCCAGAGCCCCTGCGCACAGCCAAAACCGTGGGCGAACACCATTGCCCGACCCCCTTCGAGCCCGGAGATGCGGATGTTGTTTCGAACAAGGAGATCAGTCGACATGGCCAGGGAGCTCGAGTGGCGAGGTGGAAGCAGGTCTTCAAGCATACCCCATTTACGGAGCAGGTTACCCTGTAAGAAGCAGATTGCTCTGCGAGGGTCGTTCAGTCACCGTTGAATCGGGGAGCATAGAAGGGAACGCGCGTCCGGTGCCCTTCATCGCACCCCCGACACAGGCAGGGCCCTGGGCTTCGGCCGGCGCCGGCACGGTCTTCCCGGTCAGCCAGGCGGCGAGGCCCGGGATGTCGAGGAGGCGCGCATCACGCCTTCCGTCTCGAGCACGCGCTCAGCGGCTCGCTTCGCCGAACGCGAGGCGAGGAGGCTGTGCGCGATACCGAACAGGGCGGTCGCCACCAGGATCTTGAGAGGTCCACTCATGTCAATCTCACTCGCAATGCCCCGGCTTTCGTGAAACTCTCGGGGTGGAGAGGGCAGGATGCGCACCGGGCCCGACCGCTTTCAGTTCTCGCCAGCCTCCTCAGAAAGAATTCCCTCCACGGCCGCCATGAGGGCAGAAAGGTCGAACGGCTTCTGAATGAAGCGGGCACCCTCGACGGTCTCGCACTTCCCTTTGAGTTCCTGTCCAGAGTAGCCCGACATGAACAGAACGTTCACCGCCGGCCAGCGTCCTCGCAGGCGCTCCACCAGCTCCGGGCCCGTGAGCTCCGGCATGACCACGTCGGTCAGGACGAGGTCCACCGGGGCGTCCCTCCCCGACAGAAGCTCCAGGGCATGGGCGCCGTTGAAGGCTTCCAGCACCGTATGACCCGCCCTGGTAAGGAGCCGGCACGCGACCCTTCGCACGGCCGGCTCGTCTTCCACAAGGAGGATCGTGGACGGCTGGACCGGGCGACGGAGTGCTGGAGACGCCGGTGCCTCCGCAGCGGGCTCGGCGGGATCCAGCAGAAGGGGGAGGTAGATCCGAAAAAGGGTGCCTTGCCCGGGCTCGCTGTAGACGTGGATGTGCCCACCTGCCTCGGTCACCATGCCCCAGACCGTGGAGAGCCCCAGCCCCGTGCCTTCGCCCGTCTTCTTGGTCGTGTAAAAGGGCTCGAAGATGCGTCGCCTGACTTCCGCTGGCATCCCGGTGCCCGTGTCCCGCACCACGATCTGGGCCCAGCGCCCAGGTGGAACCTCCCCGTGGCTCGTCTCGATTCGGTCATTCACCTCCACGGTGCCGGTCTCGATGTAGAGTTCGCCACCGCCGGGCATGGCGTCACGGGCGTTCACCGCGAGGTTCAACAGGATCTGCTCGTGGCGGTTCCGATCCACATGGGCGAAGACGGGTTCCTCATGGAGACGGGTGACGACTTCAATGTTGGTCCCGATCACCCGTCGGATGAGCTGGAGTGTCCCCTGGATGATCTCGTTCAGATCCACCGTCCGGGGGGCTCGCGACTCCCGTCGGCTGAAAGCCAGGAGCTGGCGGGTCAGAAGCGTCGCGCGGTCTGCGGTGGCCACGATCTCGTCCACGTGAACCGCCGAATCCTCCGGGAGCTTCTCAAGGGCGAGGAACTGCGCGTTTCCCTTGATCGCGGTTAGAAGGTTGTTGAAGTCATGGGCCACCCCGCTGGCCAGTTGGCCCACCGCCTCCATCTTCTGCGCCTGGTGGAGCTGCTCCTCGAGCTGATGACGCTCTGTGATGTCCGTGGCCACACCGATCGTGCCCACCAATGTGCCGTCGGCGTCGTGGAGGGGCGAGTACTGGATGGCGAAGATGGCTTTCTCGAAAGGTGTGACGGTGGCGACCTGCTCCCCGGCGAGCGCGGCCTCGAGCTGCCTGTGCTGCTCGGGATCATGGCGGTAGAGGTCGAGCATCGACCTCCCCACGATCTCGCCAGCCTCCAGCTCCAGGCGTGCCAGGGCCCCACCCACGGAGAGAGTGATGATGCCGTCCGGGTCGAGAGTAAAGATGACCAGGGGGGCCTTCTGCACCACCGTTGCCAGCCGCTTCTCGCTCTGACGGAGCTGCTCGGCCTGGCGGACCCGCTCGCTCACCTCCCGCCAGGTGGCTCCGAATCCGTCTCCCACCTTGAACGCCCCGATGTCGAACAGGCCCTCCACCGGGGCAAACCCGTCTGGGTCGGAGAAGGAGAACGACTCCAGCCGGACCGCCTCTTCCCGCTCCACCACATCGTTGTAGATGTCCATGAGCCCGGTGCGCGCATGGGCCGGCAGGAGTTCCGTCAGGCGCCCACCGATCTGGCGGTCGCGGGGGATCCCGTTGGCCTGGACCGCGGCCTGGTTGACGTATGCGACCCGGAAGTCCTTGATGTCCCCGTTCTCGTCACGCACCGCCTCGTAGATGCCCAGGGGATCCGGGAGGTTCTCCAGAATGGTCTCGAACCGGTCCCGGCTTTCGCGAAGCTCGTCCTCCAGCCTCCGCCTGCGCGTGACGTCCACGCACAGGCCGATGGTTCCCGCCACTTTGCCGTCCACGTCCTTCAGGGGCCGGATCCAGCCGCTCTGGACCTTGCCTCCGGCCTCCTGCTCGAAGTCGATCTCTTCCCCTGCCAGGGCGCGGCGGTGCGCCTCGACCCATTCCTCCCGGGAAGAGCGGATCGCGAAGAGCTCGTCCGGGTCGGGGTCCACCCCTGCGGCGTGCCCGCGCCCGGGGTCGGCGAGCCATGGACCCCGGCTCGAGGTGAGTCGGCTCTCCCGGTCCGTGGTCCACAGGATGCCGGGAATCTGTGCCACGAGGCTCTCCATCGCCCGAGCCTTCCGCCTCTCCACTTCAAAGCGCGCCCTCCATACTTCGGCGCTCTCCAGGGCGGCTGCCACATCTTCCCCTCGGGCCGATTCGGCCACGAAGTAGCTGTGGGCTCCCCGCTCCACCACCCTCGACCCCCGCGTTGCGCATTCCTTGGCCAGGAGCGCGATCCAGGCCGACAGTCCCCCTCGGTTCCCCAGGGACTCCTGCAGCGACTCCAGCGCGCCGTCCAATCCGTCCCCGTCCAACCCCGAGAGGTCCACGAGAATGCGTTCCCCATCGGAAAGAGGAAACTCCGGATCCTCGTCCTCGTGAAGCGCGCGGCGCTGGACATCGAACCACCGCTCCAGCTCCTGCCGAAAACTCTCGGAGCAGCGCGAACCGGGGGCCTCCACGAAAAGGAGCGAACGCCGAGTGTCTTCCGAGGCCGTCACGGACTGGGACCGTACAGCGCCATCGGAGGGCATCTGGAGGTTGTCGGCGAGGGGAAGGGAGGGGCCTTCGGAGTCAGGGAGGGGAGGGAATGTCTTTTCAGGCATGACCCTGGTTGGCTCCTGTGGAAGGGGACGACCCGAGGAGGCAGAAGCGTGGCTTGCGACGCGCGTTCCGGCGAGAGATCGCTATCGAAGCGTGGTCCTGGATCCATGGCACCCAGAATGATTAGAGAAGCGTGCCAGTCGAGGTGATGCTGAAGCCGCCTGACAATGCGGATGGGCTCAGTCATGGCCGAGAGGAACCCCCCTCCCGGAAGGGGGTTCCGGCGCGGTTACCGCGAGGGAGGCACGGCACCCGAGCGGTCCTGACTCCGACTCAGGCCCCATCCACGAGCCCCGCCCGAACTGGAGTCCTCCGGCTCTCCCTGTAAGGGTTTTCCCCACCTGCCCCAACTGACGACTCCCGACAGCGGTACCCCCAAACGTCGGGTAGCTTTATGCCGTAGCGGCGTGTCCTCCATTCTCACGCGCAGGAGAGGGCGACCCGATGGCGATCAAGCTCCCCACCCTGGGTGCGAGCACCGATCCACGTGCCGACCCGATCTTCGTTGAACCCCGTCGCACCCGCGACTTCTCGGTCGAAATCGTCTCCGATTCCGGTGAGGGTGCGCAGAAATGCGGCCAGACTTTCGGCGCGGTGTCGGCCAAGATGGGCAATGGCGTCTGGACCGTGGAGATCATCCCCGCCGAGGTCGAGCCCCCTCCCCGGTCCATCGCGGGCGCCTCCGGGATCCGCATCCGACTCGGGGATCGCCCCGTCACGAACTGGGGTGACGAGACGGACCTCGTAGTGGCTTTCAACGAGCAGGTGCTCCTCGGTCGCCACCGTCTCAATGCGCTCACGTCCGGCGCCACGATCCTTCTGGAAGACCAGTGGGCGACCCATCCGGACGAAGCGATCCGCACGCAGTGGGCCGAAGCGATCGAGGAACTGTCCGGGGCCGGGTACCGGATCATCCCGGTGCCGATGGAGGAGATCTGCCTGACCGAGGTCGAGAACGCCCGCAAGGGAAAGAACATGTTCGCACTCGGCCTCCTCACCTGGATCTTCGACCGGGATGTGGAGCGGGTGAGGGAGCAGATCGCGCACGCCTTCCGCTCCAAGAGCCAGAAGATCGTGGACAAGAACTGGGCGCTCCTGGACCTCGGGGTGCGCTGGGCCAGGGAGCACCTCGACTTCCGGATCGAAGTCCCCACGATGGAGCTGAAGGACGAGCTCGTCGTGATGAACGGGAACGAATCCATCGCCCTCGGTGCGATCGCTTCGGGGATGGACCTTGCGGCCATGTACCCGATCACTCCCGCCACTTCGGTTTCGCATCAGCTCGGGGAGGTGTTCGAGCGCTTCGGCGGGATCGTGCATCAGGCGGAAGACGAAATCGCCGCGGCCGGGGTGGCGATCGGGGCTTCCTACTCCGGGAAGTGCGCCTTCACGATCACTTCGGGGCCGGGGCTCGCGCTGAAGACCGAGTTCCTCGGGCTCGCGGTGATGGCGGAGATCCCCCTCGTCCTCATCGATGTCCAGCGGGGAGGACCGAGCACCGGACTCCCCACCAAGGTGGAGCAGTCGGATCTCCTGGCCTGCCTCTACGGACAGCCGGGCGATGCGCCGAAGATCATTCTCGCCCCCGCCACGATCGAGGAGTGCTTCCACGCAGTGGTGACCGCCCGTCGGCTTGCGGAGACCTTTCGGACCGTCGTGATGGTCCTCACGGACGCGAATCTCGCGACGGGCGTCGCTCCCTTCCCCCGCCCCCGCATGGAAGAGAGCTGGCAGGCGGGGCCCCCCGATCAGTCCCCGGTACCGGCCGGGGTGCGCCCCTATGAATGGGATCCGCAGACCGGGCTCTCCGAGCGCTTCATTCCCGGACGTCCGGGCGGGATGCATACCGTGACGGGGCTGGCCCATGACGAGGGGTCGAAGGTGGCCTACGACTCGTCGGTGAACCAGCGGTCGATGGAGATGCGCTCGAGAAAGCTGGCGGCCCTCCAGAGCACGCTTCTTCCCCCGTCCATCCACGGAGACGACTCCGGCGACCTCCTGGTGGTGGGGTGGGGAAGCACCCGCGGCGCCATCGAAGAGGCGGTCGATCGGGCGCGCGAAGCGGGGCTCTCGGTCTCGTCAACCCACCTCACCTTCCTCTCTCCGCTCCAGCCGGGGCTCACCGAGATCTTCGGTCGTTTCCGGAAGGTGATGACCGTCGAAATCAACTACTCCGACCCCCCCGGGGCCCCCTTCATCACCCCTGAGAATCGGCGCCGCGGGCAGCTTTCCTGGCTGCTCCGGGCCGCCACGCTCGTGGACGTGGATTGCTGGACGCGGGTGCTCGGCGAACCGCTCCGGCCGGGCGCCATCGAGAAGGCGATCCGGGCCCACCTTCCTGGAGGCGAACAATGAACGGCTGCGGACTCCTGACGCTCGCTGACAGACTCGACGACCGGCACTTCGAGATGGGGGACTACGAAGGCCCCGCCGCCCGCTGGTGCGCGGGATGCGGGGATCACTCGGTATTGACCGCCACCCGGCGCCTCCTGGCCGACGAACAGCTCGCCCCGGAGACCACGCTCTTCGTGTCCGGAATCGGCTGCTCGTCGCGCTTTCCGCACTACCTCACCACCTACGGATTCCACGGGATCCACGGGCGTGCCCTCCCGGTGGCGACCGGCATCAAGCTGGCCCGCCCCGAACTCACAGTCTTCACGGTGATGGGAGATGGGGACTGCATTTCGATCGGGGCGGCGCACTGGGTGCACGCCATCCGCTACAACGTCGACATGACGGTGCTTCTTCTCGACAACAACATCTACGGGCTCACGAAGAAGCAGACTTCCCCCACGACCCCCATGGGATACGCTTCCAATACCCAGCCCAAGGGGAGCTACCTCCCCGCGATGAACCCGCTCACGGTCACGCTTGGAGTGACGAACGCGTCCTTCGTGGCGCAGACCGCCGAGTGGATTCCGGCCCATCTCTTCGCGACGCTGAAGGCCGGGTTCCGGCACAAGGGGCTCTCCTTCATCCGGATCCTCCAGCGCTGCCCGCACTTCACCCCCGACATGTACGGGGATGCGGTCAAGAACCCGGGAATGGTGGAGCTCCTGGTTCACGACGACGGGATCCTCGCACCCGAGATAGACCGGATCTTTGAACACAAGATCCCGCACGACCCGTCCGACCTGGACCAGGCGCGCGCGCTGGCTCAGGACATGGACCGGATCCGGCTCGGGCTCTTCTTCCGCGACGAGTCGAATGCCCGCTACGAAGAGACGCGGGCGCTCCCCCATCACTCGGCGGCCGAGCGCATCCGCCTTCTGCACGAGGAGTTCGATCGCTATGCCGTCTGACGAGCGGGTGGAACGAGCCGCCAGGGCGCTCGCCGCGCCTCTCGGGCACTTCCGGTCGGCGCTGGCCGAGGCGGACGA
>JBGTMU010000014.1:0-8956 GCA_041743405.1 Longimicrobiales bacterium
ACCCGACGGGGTCTCGCCCGCCTCCACGATCCGCCTTGCCATTCCGCGCCCGCCGCTCCTATTGTGAACCACTTCACCACCTACCCTCGGGCGCCTGTAAGCACCCGATTCTGGAGTCTATAAATGAACACCCCGCAGGCCATTGCCCTGGCGGTCGCCCTCGCCCTCGTTGCGGGAGCCGCGATCGGATTCTGGTTCGGCCGTCGAAGGGAGAGAGCCCGGCAGGAAGTGGAGCGCGCCCACGCGCGCGACGAGGCCTCCCGGATCCTGGAGCGCGCCCGTTCGGAGGCCGAATCCCTTTCGAAGGAAGGTGTGCTCCGGGGACGCGAGGAAGCGCTCCGCCTCCGCGAGGAGTGGGAACGCGAGGAAGCCCGCCGACGCGAGGAGCTGGAGCGCGCCGAGCGAAGGATCGAGGAACGCTCCGACTCCCTCGATCGCAAGTTCGACCTTCTGAACGAACGGGACTCTGCGCAGGAGAGCCGGTCTGTGCAGCTCCGCGAGAAGGAATCCGAGATCGACCGGCTGACCAAGGATGCTGAGAACGCCTGGGGGGAAGCGCGCAGGCGCCTCGAATCCATCGCCGGGATCTCATCCGAAGAGGCGCGACAGCGTCTCATAACGGAGATGGAGGACGAGGCACGGGCCGACGCCGCACAGCTCCTCCGCGAGGTTCGCGATGAGGCACAGAGGACTGCGAACCGCGAGGGGAAGAAGATCGTGGCCCAGGCCATCCAGCGGATGGCTTCGGACGAGACCGCCCATGCCACCGTCTCCGTCGTGCAGCTTCCTTCCGACGACATGAAGGGGCGGATCATCGGGCGCGAGGGGCGCAACATCCGGGCTTTCGAACAGGCCACCGGGATCGATGTCATCATCGACGACACACCGGAGGCGGTGGTGCTTTCGGGGTTCGACCCGGTGCGGCGCGAAATCGCCCGGATCGCGATGGAGAAGCTCATCGAGGACGGCCGCATTCATCCGGGTCGGATCGAGGAACTGGTGGAGAAGAGCCGCACCGAGGTGGAGGAGGGGATGCGGGAGGCGGCCGAACAGGCCCTCTACGACCTGTCGATCCACGATGTCCACCCGGAGATCGTGAAAGTGCTGGGTCGCCTCAAGTTCCGGACCTCCTACGGCCAGAACCAGCTACTCCATTCGAAGGAGGTGGCTCGCCTGGCCGGACTGATGGCCGGCGAAATGGGGCTCGATATCCAGATCGCGAAACGCGCCGGGCTCCTGCACGATGTGGGGAAGGGGATGACGCACGACCACGAGGGCACCCATGTGGAACTCGGGTACGCCCTCTGCCAGAAGCACGGCGAACCTCCAGTCGTGCTGAACTCGATCCGTGCCCATCACGACGAAGAACCTCACCACTCGGCGGAGTCCTTCCTCGTGACCGCGGCCGACGCGATTTCGGGGTCCCGCCCGGGGGCCCGCCGCGAGATGTTCGAGACGTATGTGAAACGCCTTGAGCGGCTCGAGGGGATCGCAATGGAGTATCCCGGGGTGGAGCGCTGCTTCGCCGTCCAGGCCGGACGCGAGGTCCGGGTCATGGTGCAGCCCGAGAAGATCTCCGACGAGGAAATGGCGCAGATTTCGGAAAAGGTGGCCCGCCGTTTCGAGGAGGAACTCCAGTACCCCGGCCAGATCAAGGTCGTGGTCATCCGCGAGACCCGCGCCATCGACTTCGCTCGCTGAGGGATCCCCCCCGGCGCCTCGTCCGACCCGATCGACCTGCAGGGAGAACATGACGTCAAAGATCATTTCCGGAACAGAAATCGCAGGAATCATTCGCGCCGAGATCGGGGAGAAGGTGGCCGCGATGAAGGCCGATTCGGGTCAGGTGCCCGGCCTCGCGGTCGTGCTCGTCGGGACCGATCCCGCGAGCCAGGCATATGTGCGCATGAAGAACAAGGCGGCGAAGGAGGTGGGGATCCACTCGCGCCAGCTCGACCTTCCTGCCGAAATCTCCGAAGAGGAACTCCTGGGGGTGGTGGAAGGCCTCAACTCCGATCCCGCCATCCACGGAATTCTGGTGCAGCTCCCCCTTCCGGGGCACATCCAGGAAGCGCGGGTGCTCGAAGCCATCCGCCCCGAGAAGGATGTGGACGGCTTTCATCCGGTGAACGTCGGGCGGCTTCAGGTGGGCGACCCGGACGTCCTTGCCCCCTGCACGCCGAAAGGGGTGATCGAGCTTCTCCTTCGAAGCGGAAATGATCCGAAGGGAAAGCACGTCGTCGTGGTCGGGCGCTCCAACATCGTCGGGAAGCCGATGGCGGCCCTCCTCCTGGGGAGGGGTCCGGGGGGCGATGCCACCGTGACCGTGGCGCACTCGCGCACCACGGACCTCGGGGCCATCACCCGACAGGCCGACATCCTGATCGTGGCCGTCGGGCGGGCGGAAATGATCACCGGTGACATGATCCGGGCGGGTGCGGTCGTGATCGATGTGGGTGTGAACCGGGTGGACGATGCGTCCACCGAGCGCGGATATCGCCTGGTCGGGGACGTCGCGTTCGACGAGGCGAAGGAAGTGGCTTCGGCCCTCACCCCGGTCCCAGGCGGCGTGGGCCCCATGACCATCGCGATGCTCCTCGGCAACACCCTGCAGGCTGCGGAGACGTCGGCCCGAAGCGACGCGTGAGCTCTCACGACGATCCTCTGGACCTCTTCTCCATCCAGGAGCCGGAGGAAGCGCCGGAGCCGGAGGGAGCGCTGGAGCCGGAGGGGGCGCTGGAGCCGGAGGGGGCGCTGGAACCAAAGGGAGCGCCGGAGCCGGAGCGAGCGCCAGAGCCGGAGGGAGCGCTGGAGCCGGAGGCAGCGCTAAAGCCGGAGGGGGCGCTGAACCCGGCGGGAGCGCCGGAGCCCCACGTGGCCCCCGGCCCCCGGGTCTGGTCGATCTCGGAGGTCAACCAGGCGGTCCGGGCCTTCCTCGAAGACACCTTCCCCCCTCTATGGGTCTCGGGAGAGGTGGCCAACTGGACGCGCGCGCGTTCGGGGCACTGCTACTTCACCCTGAAGGATGACCGATCTCAGATCCGCTGCGTGATGTGGAGGAACGCCGCCGCACGGCTTCCCATCGATCCGGAAGAGGGGATGCGCATCCGGGCCTTCGGGGGGCTCACCCTCTTCGAAGGACGAGGCGAATTCCAGCTCTCGGTGAGGGAACTCGAGGCCGAGGGAAAGGAAGGGCTCTGGCGGATCGCCTTCGAGAGGCTGCGCGTGAAGCTCGAGGAGGAAGGGCTGCTCGCCCCGGGCCGCAAACGCCCCATCCCGCGCTTTCCCGGGTGCATCGGAGTGGTGACCTCTCCCACCGGAGCCGCCCTTCGCGATATTCTTTCGGTGATCGCGCGGCGGGCACCCTGGACCCGGGTTCTCCTGAGGGGTGCGCGGGTGCAGGGGGAAGGGGCCGCCACGGAGATCGCCCATGCAATCCGGGCGCTGGCGACCTCGGGGCGGGTGGAGGTCATCGTGGTGGGTCGTGGAGGCGGATCGATCGAGGATCTCTGGGCATTCAACGAGGAACCGGTGGCGCGCGCGATCGCGGAGTGTCCGATTCCCGTCATCTCGGCGGTAGGCCATGAGGTGGATGTCACGATTTCAGACCTGGTGGCCGATCTGAGGGCACCCACCCCCTCGGCGGCGGCAGAGGCGGCGGTGCAGGACCGGGAAGCTCTCCAGGATCTGCTCATCCGCGTGGGTCCCCGACTCGCGCGGGGGCTCCGGGGTCAGGTGGAACGCCGGCGCTCCCGCGTGCGCGAATCGTGGAGACGGATGGAGTGGGGGGTGCGACGCGTGATCGAGCCCCGGCGATCGGCGCTGGCCCGGGCCGCAGCCCAGATCGAAGCGCTCTCGCCGCTTTCCACGCTCCGAAGAGGCTACGCGGTCGCCCTCACCGAAGAGGGGCGGGTGCTTCGAAGGGTCGCGGATTTCACGGAGGGCGACACTTTTCAGCTTCGGGTGTCCGACGGAAGGGTTCGTGCGAGGGTTGAAACCACCGACGCCGAGCCCGCGCCTGATTCGATGCAGCAGGATCCATGAAGGAGGGGGGTGAATCCAAGTGAAAAAAGCGAAGGGGGCGCAGGACTCGAGCGGCATGAATTCAGGCATTGATCCAGACAGCGATTCAGGCGGCGATTCAGGCCGCGATCCAGCCCGCGACCCGGGCAACGATCCAGCCCGCGATCCAGGCAACGATCCAGCCCGCGATCCAGGCAACGACTCAGCCCGCGATTCAAGCCGCGATTCAAGCCGCGATTCAGGCCGCGATTCAGGCCGCGACCCGGGCAACGATCCAGCCCGCGATCCAGGCAACGATTCAGGCCGCGATCCAGGCAGCGATTCGGACTCCGCGACGCTGGAGTCACGCCTCCGACGCCTGGATGAGATCGTCGCCTCGCTGGAAGGGGGCGACGTGGAGCTGGAGCGCGGGCTCGCGCTCTTCGAGGAAGGGGTCACCCACATCCGTGCGGCCGAATCCCTCCTTTCTCAGGCGGAACTCCGGGTCGAGGAGCTCGTGGGGAGGGTCGATGCGCTCGAGGTGCGTCCGTTCGAGGGGGAAGGAGCGCCGTAGACGTGGATCAGCCCTCCCTCGGCGCTTATCTTGAAAGCGAGCGGCAGGAAGTCGAGGCTGCGCTCCGACGGGCACTCGATGAGATGCCCTTCCTCCCGGACTGGCTCGCGGGTGCGGTGCGACAGGGAGTACTGAGCGCCGGGAAGCGGCTGCGTCCCGTCCTCTGCATGGCGGCGTACCGGGCCCTCGGGGGTCGGCGGCCGGAAATCGTGGACCTCGCATGCGCGCTGGAGCTCATCCACGCCTACTCGCTCATGCACGATGATCTCCCCTGCATGGACGACGCCCCCCTTCGTCGCGGACTTCCCACCCCGCACATGGTTCACGGTGAATCCGCGGCTCTCATCGGCGGAGCGATGCTCATTCCCGGAGCCGCGCTCCACGCATGGGAAGTGTCGAGCAGGATGGATCTCCCCGATCCGGTGCGGAGGGAGCTCGTCCGAACGCTCTGCCGCGCAGCCGGAGGAGGCGGGATGGTCGGAGGGCAGGCGCTGGACCTCCTGGGTGAGGGTCAGGCCCTCGGTCGCGAAGCGCTGGACGCCCTCCACCGACGAAAGACCGGGGCCCTCCTCTCGGGCGCACTCCGCATGGGCGGGCTCGCCGCAGAGGGGACGGAGGCGGAGCTCCAGGCCATCGAACGCTACGGCGCCGCCATCGGCCTGGCCTTCCAGATCGCCGATGACGTGCTCGATGCCACCGCCGACGCGGCCGCGCTCGGGAAGGAGCCTTCGGATGCACTTCTCGACAAGTCGACCTACGTGTCCCTCCTCGGCGTCGAGGCCGCTCGAGGGGAAGCCGGGGCGCTCGTGGACGAGGCGTTGACGGCGCTCCGGGAAGGGGGAATCCAGGCTCCGGCGCTCGAGGCGCTCGCCCGGTACATTGTGGAACGGGATCGCTGAGGGGCGTGGGGGCCTCGGCAGAACGGGCTCCCCATCGTGCCCGGTACATCGTGGGTTGGGATCGCTGAGGGGATGCGGGGGTAAGCGGCGGTTGCAGCGCGGCACGGGAAAAAAGGGAACCCCGCCGAGCATCACATCGCATTGTCGGGATCGACTGGAGGGTACGAGGAGTGTCCATACTTGATCGGGTGAAGCGGCCTTCGGATCTGCGGGGGCTCTCGCGGGACGAGCTGAAGGAGGTCGCCCGGGCCGTCAGAGATCGCCACATCGACGTCGTCTCGCAGATCGGGGGTCACTTCGGGGCCAGCCTCGGCGTGGCAGACCTGACCGTGGCGCTCCACTACGTATTCGAGACCCCGCGCGACAAACTCGTCTGGGATACCGGCCATCAGGCGTATATCCACAAGATCCTGACTGACCGGAACGATCGCCTCCCGACCATCCGTCAGTACAAGGGGCTCGCCCCCTTCCTCCGAAGGGATGAATCCGAGTACGACACCTTCGGGGCCGGGCATGCGGCGACCTCCATCTCGGCCGCGCTTGGAATGGCGGCGGCCCGTGACCTCCTCGGCCGCGATGAGAGCGTACTCGCAATCATCGGGGACGGATCGATGGGATGCGGACTGGCCTACGAGGCGCTCAACAACGCGGGGCACACCGACCGGGACTTCATCGTGGTGCTGAACGACAACGACATGTCGATCGCGCCAAATGTCGGGGCGATGAACAAGTACCTCACCACGATGATCACGAACCCCACCTACAATCGGGTGCGTTCCGAGGTAAAATCACTTCTCCAGCGGGCCCCGCGCTCCCTCGGGGGCGTGATGGAATCGCTCGCGGGGAAGGTGGAGGATTCGGTGAAGAATCTCATCGTTCCCGGGATGCTATTCGAGGAACTGGGATTCCGGTACATCGGTCCGGTGGACGGGCACGATCTCGATGCGCTCGTCGACACCTTCACCCGCGTGAAGGGGCTCCGCGGACCGATCCTCGTGCACGTGCTTACCCAGAAGGGGAAGGGCTATTCGCCAGCGGAAGAGAACCCGGTGAAATGGCACGCGGCCTCTCCCTTCGACAAGCTCTCCGGGAGCGGGAAGACCAAATCCGCAGGGCTCCCGCGCTATCAGAACGTCTTCGGTGCGGGGTTGACCGAACTCGGACGCATGGACCCGAGGGTGGTGACGATCACCGCGGCCATGCCGGGAGGGACCTCGACGGAGCTCTTCGACCAGGCCTTCCCGGATCGGCACTTCGACGTCGGGATCGCGGAAGGGCATGCGGTCACCTTCGCCGCCGGGCTTGCCACCCAGGGGATCCGACCGGTCGTCGCGATCTACTCGACCTTCCTCCAGCGCGCCTTCGATTCCATCGTGCATGATGTCGCGCTGCAGAAACTCCCCGTGGTCTTCGCCATGGATCGAGCGGGCATTGCCGGGGAAGACGGGCCCACGCACCACGGGATGCTGGATATCAGCTACATGCTTTCCGTGCCCGAGATGATCGTGACCGCGCCGAAGGACGGGGCCGAGATGCTGGCCCTCCTCCGCCTGGGCGTCTCGTACGAAGAGGGGCCGTTCTCACTTCGGTATCCGCGTGACGCGGTCCCGGCGGAGGTTCCCCCCCTCCAGGAGATCCCGGAGATCGCTTTCGGAAGCTGGGAAATCCGGCGCGAGGGGAGGGATGTGGCCGTGCTCGCCACCGGAACCATGGTCCGCACGGCCGAGCAGGCGGCGGAAAGCCTCGCCGCGGAGGGGCTGGAAGTTACGGTTGTGAACTGCCGCTTCATGAAGCCCTATGATCGAGGGGTGCTTGCGAGTGTTCTCGAGTCACACGATGCGGTCGTGACTCTGGAAGAAGGCACGGTAGTCAACGGGTTCGGGGCCTTCCTCGCCCGAGAGATCCTGGATGATCCGGAGCTCCAGCTTCCCCGGCAGTTCAGGACCTTCGGAATTCCGGACACATTCGTGGAGCATGGTTCCCGGAAGGAACTCCTCAAGCTGGTGGGCCTCGACGTGGCTGGTGTTACGGCGAAGGTCCGTGACGCCGCAGGAGAGGGGCAGCTCGAGTCCAGGGAAACCGCGTGACCCTCGGAGGGACCGCCCGGGATCTCCTGACCGCCCCGGTCCGAAGGGTGGGGATCATCTGTCGCGACCATTCTCCCGAACTCCCGGAGCTTCTGGAGCGGCTCTTCCGCTTCGCTGAAGGGCATGACCTCGAACTCTTCCCCGAGCCCGGAGTCGCGCATGCCGGGGCGGATGCGAGGTCGTCGCTCACGGATGGGAATGACTCCAGGCCATCGCTCACGGACGGGGATGACTCCAGGCCATCGGTCACAGATGGGGATGACTCCAGGTCATCGGTCACAGATGGGAATGACTCCAGGCCATCGGTCACAGATGGGGCGGGCGCGGGGCTGTCGCTCACGGCTGGGATGGGGTCAGTGGATCTTCTCCTCACCCTCGGCGGCGACGGAACGCTCCTTCGCGGGGCCCGGCTGGCGGCCCCCTACGGCGTTCCCGTGCTCGGGGTGAACCTCGGACGTCTCGGCTTCCTGACCTCGCTCGCAGCCGAGGAAGTGGAGCAGGGGCTAGCCGCGGTGCTGGCGGGAGAGGCGCGTCTGGACCGCCGCTTCACGGTCGAGGCCCGTATCGAGCGGAGGGACGGAGAGGCTCGGACGCCGAACCTCTGGGCGCTGAATGATCTCGTCGTCCACAAGGGAGGCGTGGCACGGGTGGTCCGACTCGAACTGGAAATCGGCGAGGGGGAGGCCCGCGAAGAGGTCGGGAGCTTCTCGGGCGATGGACTGATCGTTTCCACGCCGACGGGATCCACGGCATACTCCCTCTCCTCCGGAGGGCCGGTCATCGAGCCCACGATGGAGTGCATTGTTGCGACCCCCATTTCCCCGCACACCATGGCCATGCGCCCCCTGGTGCTCCCGGCGGATGTCCGCCTCTCGATCCGGGCGATCGACCGGGATGACGGCCTGGTGATCACGGCGGATGGGAGGGTGGCGGTGGAGCTGGAGCCGGGTGACCGGATCGTCGTGGGAAAGGGATCCGTGCACGCCACCCTGATCCGCTTCCCGGGGCAGACCTTCTTCGACACGCTCCGGCGCAAGCTGAACTGGGCAATCTGAGGGCTTCCGAAGGAGCGTTTTCCCGTATGCCCGTATGACAAGCTCGAATGTCATGTTCGCCGCGTTTATCGACCTCGCACTCGCCGACGAGGATCCCCGGCCTCAAGTAGTGTGAACAGGCCCCGGCCGGCTGTCGAACTGCTGGAGGGACCACCGCGACGGGGTCCTGCGTGTCCGGGTCGGGGCGGAGGTCGGAAACGGCTGGCGCCCGCCGCCCTTTTGCTGTGCCTCGAGTGACCCCGATCCCGCAGGCGCCGGAGAGCCCCCACAGCGGGGGGCGGGGGGGCACGATAGGAATCGGCCCTGTCCGCCGGGATCAACTACGCCACCGCTGTATCG
>JBGTMU010000015.1:0-4896 GCA_041743405.1 Longimicrobiales bacterium
GATCGGGCGCGGGCGCATGGCGGGCGGGCTGCTCCGGACGGCCTACGACGTGGAGCACCGGGTCCCCTGGCACTGGCCGGTCCCGGCCTACCTCGTCACCAAGGGGATCTCCGCCGGGCTCTTCCTCCTCATGGCGGGCGGGCTCCTCTCCGGGCTCGTGCCCTTCCAGGCGGGGGGATACCTCGTGATCGGCGCGCTCTCCCTCCTCTTCCTCGCGATCACCACCGGCCTCCTCGTGGCCGACCTCGAGCGCCCGGAGCGCTTCCTCTGGATTCTGCTCAAGCCCCAGTGGAAGAGCTGGCTCGTGAAGGGGGCCGTGGTGCTCGTCGCCTTCGGCACGCTCACGGGGGGATGGTGGGTGCTGGAGCTCGCGGCCTGGCAGGGATGGCTCCCGGCGGGCGGCCTCGCCTCGGCCCTCCCGACGCTCCGCCTCTGGCTCCTCGGTGCTGGCGTTCCGCTCGCGGTCCTCGCCGCCATCTACACCGCCTTCCTCTTCGGACAGGCGCACGGCCGCGACCTCTGGCAGAGCCCGATCCTCCCGGCGCGGCTCCTCGTCCAGTCGCTCGTGGCCGGGGCGGCGCTCCTCCTCCTTGCGGAGCCCGTCCTCGCGCTTCCCCCCGGACTCAGGGAACTCGCACTGTGGAGCTTCACGGCGGGGCTCCTGGTGAACCTCTTCGTGCTCCTTCCGGGGGAATTCGGGATGGGCCACGCCACCGAGGCCGCGCGAACCGCTGCACGCTCGATCCTGAAAGGTCGCTACCGCAACTTCTTCCGGGCGGGCGCGATCGGGGCCGGGCACCTTGTCCCGCTCGCCCTTCTCGCGGCGGCATGGGGGGTCCACGGGTTGGGGGCCGGGTCGGCCGGGGCCGCAGGTGTCGCGGCTTCCGCCCTTCCCGCCCTCGCAGGCCTCTTCGCCCTCGTCGGGATGTACCTCTACGAGTACGCCTTCGTGATGGCTCCGCAGCAGCTTCGCAACAGTTGACCCGGGAACTTCCTTGAGAGCAGAGAGCGGTCCCGCATGAGCGAGAAGAAGAAGTTCGGACTCCCCGTCTTCCACGTCTCGGACAAGAAGCCGGAGCGAGTGCCGCTGGAGAACGTCACGCACCCCGATGGCCGGATGAGCCAGTATCCGCCCCGGGACCGCTGGGACGACTGGGTCGAATGGGACTCGGCGGAGTGGCCGAAGCGCGTGGCCCGCAACTACACCCTCGTCCCCACCATCTGCTTCAACTGCGAGAGCGCCTGCGGCCTCCTGGCATACGTGGACAAGGAGACCGGCGACATCCGCAAGTTCGAGGGGAACCCTGCGCACCCCGGAAGCCGGGGCCGGAACTGCGCGAAGGGCCCCGCGACGCTGAACCAGGTCTACGACCCGGACCGCATCCTCTATCCGCTGAAGCGGGTGGGCCCCCGGGGCGAAGGGGGATGGGAGCGGATCTCCTGGGAACAGGCGCTCTCCGAGATCTCCGAGAAGCTCCGCGAGAGCCGGGCCCGCCGCCGCGACGGCATCATGTATCATGTCGGCCGCCCCGGCGAAGACGGATTCACGAACCGGGTACTTCAGGCCTGGGGGGTAGACGGCCACAACTCCCACACGAACATCTGCTCGGCGGGCGCGAGGGCCGGATACGCCTTCTGGACCGGCGAAGACCGCCCGAGCCCCGACCATGCCAGCGCCCGCGTGATCCTCCTCCTCTCCGCTCACCTCGAGGCGGGCCACTACTTCAACCCGCACGCGCAGCGGATCATGGAGGGGATGGAGAAGGGTGCGAAGCTCGTCGTCTTCGATCCGCGCCTTTCCAACACCGCGGCGAAGAGCGACCTCTGGCTCCCCACCTGGCCCGGAAGCGAGCCCACCATCCTCCTGGCCATTGCCGCGTACCTGATCCGCGAGGGGAAGTACGACCGCGCCTTCCTCCGGAGATGGGTAAACTGGAAGGAGACCGTCGAGCACTTTGCGGCGCACCCCTATCCCGGGGTCGAATTCGAACAAGCAGGCCCCCCGACCTTCGAAGCCTTCGAACGGCTGCTCGCCGCGCTCTACGCTCGCTTCACCTTCGAGCGCGCCGCCAGCGAATCGGGCGTTCCGGCCGAACGGATCCGGGAAGCCGCGGAGATCGTGGCCGGGTGTCAGGGGCGCCTCGCAAGCCACGTCTGGCGGGGAGCGAGCATCGGGAACTTGGGCGGATGGCAGGTGTCGCGCTGCCTCTTCTTCCTGAACGTGCTCACGGGAAGCGTGGGCGTGCCGGGCGGCACCTCGATGAACGCGTGGAACAAGTTCGTTCCGAAGCCCTTCGACCAGCCGCCGCCGTCGCCTGCGTGGAATGACCTGGAGTTTCCCTCCGAGTGGCCGCTCAGCCACTACGAGATGAGCTTCCTCCTCCCCCACTTCCTCATGGAAGGAAGGGGCACCGTGGATGTCTACTTCACCCGCGTCTACAACCCGCTCTGGATCAATCCGGACGGGTTCATGTGGCTGGAGGCGCTCCGCGACGAAGAGAAGATCGGTTGCCATGTGGCGCTTACTCCCACCTGGAACGAGACCGCCTACTTCGCCGATTACATCCTCCCCATGGGGCACGCCGGGGAGCGGCACGACCTCATGAGTCAGGAGACGCACGCGGGCCAGTGGATCGGCTTCCGCCAGCCGGTGCAGCGCGTGGCGATGGAGAGGGCGGGGAAGAAGGTCCGGTGGACCTGGGAAGCGAACCCGGGCGAGGTCTGGGAAGAGAACGAGCTCTGGATCGAGCTCTCGGTCCGCATGGATCCCGACGGGAGCCTGGGGATCCGGAAGCACTTCGAGAGCCCGTACCGCCCCGGCGAGATCGTGACGGTCGAGGAGTACTACCGCTGGATCTTCGAGAACTCGGTGCCGGGGCTCCCGGAGGCCGCCGGCGCCGAGGGCCTCACCCCGCTCGAGTACATGCGCCGCTACGGAGCGTTCGAGGTGAAGAAGGAGAACTACGTTCCGTACGAGGCCGAGGTCTCGACCGAGGGCGCGGAGGTGGACGACCGCGGGAGGGTGATGCGGGGCGGGAAGGCGGTCGGGGTGGTGCCGGAAGGGGATGCCGCAACCGGTCCCGTGACCGGCCCTGCGACGAGCCCCGCAACCACTCGCGCGGAGCCGGCCCGTCAGGGCTTCGGCACCCCCAGCCGCCGCCTCGAGTTCTTCTCATCCACGGTCCGGGATTGGGGGTGGCCCGAGCTCGAGCACGTGATCCCCTGGACGCTGCGGAGCCATGTGGATCCGGCGGACATCGACGTCGAGAAGGGCGAGATGCTCCTTCTTCCGAACTTCCGCCTTCCCACCCTGATCCACACGCGGAGCGCGAACGCGAAGTGGCTCTACGAGCTGAGCCACCGGAATCCGGTCTGGCTTCACCCGGAGGACGCCCGCAGACTCGGGGTCGATACCGGAGACCTGCTGCGGGTGGAAACCGAGATCGGCCATCTGGTCGACAAGGTCTGGATCACCGAGGGGCTCCGGCCGGGGGTCATGGCGCTCAGCCATCACCTGGGCCGCTGGCGGTTGAAGGAGAAGGAAGGGGTGAACCGGAGCACCTCCAGCCTCGTCCGTCTGGAGCGCCCCGAAGAGGGGGTCTGGCGGATCCGGATTCTGGAGGGGGCCGGCCCCTACGAGAGCTTCGATCCCGACAGTTCACGCGTCTGGTGGAAGGATGTGGGAGTGCATCAGAACCTCACGCACGGCGTCCACCCGGACCCGATCAGCGGGGCGCACTGCTGGCATCAGAAGGCGGTGAACGTGCGCCCGGCGGGCCCCGATGACCGGCTCGGCGACGTCGTGGTCGACATCCGGAAGTCGATGGAGGTCTACAGGAAGTGGAAGGCGATGGCGCGCTCGGCCACGGAACACTCGCCCGACGGGATGCGGCGGCCCGGGTGGCTCAAGCGGCCGCTTTCCCCGGAAGCCGGGGCTTGGAGGCTGCCGGAGTAGGGAGGAGGGAAGGCGAGCGTGGCTCGGACGTTACCCCTCGACCACCTCGAGCCGCAGCCCTTCGATCCGTTCGAAGTGACGGCGGTTCCTGGTCAGTAGCGAAGCCCCGAACTCCAGGCAGATACCCGCGATGGCCAGGTCGGCCATGGGAAGGGGCCGCCCCCCGCTCCGAAGCCCGAGTCCTTCCCTTGCGGCCCGGTCCGCGGCCTCACGGTCGAAGGACAGGACTGTCAGGGGCCGGAGAAAGGTCCTGAGGGCGGATGCCTCCGCTTCGCTCCCGGCTCCCGCCAGCAGCTCGAACCGATTGATCACGGTGGTCGCAAGGCGTCTGGAAGGGAGCTCCTTCTCGAACCAGGCCGTCCAAGGCGTCCGTCCGCCCAGGATGTCGATGAGAACGTCCGTGTCGAGAACGATCACCGCCAGCGTTCCCGCAGCGCCTGGGTGCTCTTCCGAAGGGCCTCGGCCGCCTCCGGCGTGAACGAGCCTGTGAGGGCCAGGGACGCCGCCACCTCCTCAGCGCGCTCGGACTCCTCGTCCAGGAACCGGTCCACGGCCTCCTGAATCAGATGGGAGAAGCCTTTCCGCCCCTCCTGGGCCGCTATCTCGAGGAGCCGGGCCCGCTGGTCATGCCTGAGTTCGATGGTAGTGCGCATACCGGAAAGTGACCTGCATGCACATGCATGTCAACTCAGGCGTTGGCGGCCAGCCATTCGTCGGGCGTCACCCCTCCGGCGCGTGCGACCAGCTCATTGTCCCAGGTAACGAGTTGGGCCGGGACGATGGTCGCGGTTGCGGCGTAGAGCGCGTCAGCACCGCGCAGCATCTGCCGCGCGCCGATCTCGTGCGCCAGCCCGAGTAGTGGAGCATCCAGCGGATGCAGCCGCAGCGTCGGGTGCGCGCGCAGACGTTCGTCGACCTTCACGCCGACAGCGGGATCGCCC
>JBGTMU010000016.1:0-2592 GCA_041743405.1 Longimicrobiales bacterium
CGCGGGCGGGCTCCCAGTAGTCCCGAATCGCGCCGCTTCCGGCCGCCCGTTGCTCGGGGCCGAACGTATCGTCCGCGTCAGCCTGCACGATGGTGACCGTGGACCAGTCAGCGCCCAGCTCTCCCGCCACGATCATGGCGATCGCCGTTCGCGCGCCCTGACCGATCTCGGGTACCGGCGCGGTTATGGTCACCTGACCCCGCTCGTCGACTGACAGCCAGGCACTGAGCCTCATGGCGGTAGCTTCCCCCCGCGGTCCGGTACGGCATCCGGGCAGAGCGAAGGCGACCATGAGACCGCCTCCAGCGGCCGCGGAAGCCCGCAGGAAGGCTCGGCGCGACCATAGGGACGAGCCGGTCACGGCCCACCTCCCGCGGCGCGGTGGATGGCTCGGCGGATTCGCACATAGGTCCCGCAGCGGCAGAGGTTTCCGGCCATCGCGCTGTCGATCTCATCGTCCGAGGGGTCCGGTACCCGGGCGAGAAGCGCCGCTGCATTCATGATCTGACCCGTCTGGCAGTAGCCGCACTGGGGAACGTCCTCGAAAATCCAGGCGGCCTGAAGCGGATGTTCGCCCTCTCGGCCAAGTCCTTCGATCGTGGTCACACGGGCTCCTTCCAGAGACGCGATCGCGGTGATGCAGGATCGGATCGCCTCTCCGTCCCGATGCACCGTGCACGCGCCGCACAACCCCTGGCCGCAGCCGAATTTGGTGCCGCGGAGTCCGAGCTCGTCCCGAAGGACCCAGAGAAGCGGGGTCGCGGGGTCCGCCCGTACCTCGACGCGCCAGCCGTTGATGTCGAGTCGCATGGGTCCTTGGTTGGCGAGGAATGCCCAGCTCCTAACCGGAACAAGGGGCGGAGGTCCGATCCCGACCCCTGAGGGAAGCACCCCGCATTGAGCTCAGGGAGAGGACGCGCGGTCGCTCCGTCCTTCGAGCCACCGGGTCATCTCGATCGCGGAGGTGTTCCTTGGAGCTGCGGCCAGGACGCGCGCGTAGTGGACGAGGGCCTCTTCTTTCCGGCCCGCCCGAGCCAGGGCGAGCCCCATCCAGTCGTGCAGGGCTGGCGCGTCGGGGTGGAGCTCGAGCGCCAGGGCGAGGACCTCCGCCGCTTCGCCTGCCCTATCCGACTGTATGAGCTTCATGGCAAGGACGCCGAACTCGCGGGGGGCGAGGTTCAGGCTCTCCTCGGGAGCTCCCCGGATCTCTTCGAAGCGGGCCTTTGCGCCGGACATCCCTCCAGCTTCGAGGGCGTCGAGGAGCAGTTGGCCAGCGGAGGGCCGCTCTGCTCCCTGAAATCCGACCGAAGCAAAGTTCTGGCGCACCGCCTCGACCTGGAGGTCGATCACAACCTCGTTTCCGATCGTTCGTGCGATCTCGGCCGGATGCCCCTCGCGCGCCACACCCCAGTCTCGGCGGTCGATGCGAAGCTCACCCTGGAATCCAACGATCCGATTCCCGGTCTGGGCATTCACGACCTCGCCCAGGAACTCGACCGGGATCGTCACGGGGCGCGTGATGTCTTTGATCTGGAGCATTCCGTGCAGTTCGAGCCCCTCACCCTGCCGCACGATGCTCGTGCTCTGGAATACGATTTCCGAAAAACGCTCGGTCTCGAAGAAGTTCTGGCGAAGATCGTCGTCCCGCCGCTCATTGGCAGTGAAGAGGCTCGCGGTACCGATCACGACGGTCACCGAAGAACGGGTGACGTCGGCGTCGTCCAGCAGGAGCGATCCGGAGATCTGCGAAAAGGTGCCCCGTACCCGGGAGAGTCCGAGGTGCCGAACATGGAAGGAGGCCTCGGAGTGGCTGGGGTCGAAAGTGAAGAGCTCCGGCGGCGACGCGGGCGAGCCGCTCTGAGCCGAGAGCTGCGCGGAGGGTGGGGTCAGGACGACGACGCCCACTCCGAGCGTGACCAGCATGATACGGGAGAGCATCGACTCCTCCTTTGCGAGGGCTTGACCGGCCGGAAATGATGAATGCATGGAAACGGCATCAGGAGGCGCTCCGCTTCGTGAAAGGCACGAGCAACGGGCGGGCGCCGACGCGAGGTCGAACGCCCGCCCGTGCTCTGCCAGCCTCAGACGGCCCCGGCTACCCGGGAGCCGAAGGGCCTTCCTTCATCGGCTCAACCGCCGCTGATGTTGGGGTTGGCATTCCGCTCGTTGAACGGAAGCGGCATGCAGGTCTGGTTGCTGACCGTGCCCACCTGCGGCTTGTAATAGTTGTCGCCCGGCGGGATGATTCCCGGCACCGCGTTCGGGTTCCGAGTCCAGTCTCCGAACCGCTTGGCCTCGAGCCAGAAGTCGCGCGAACTCTGTGCCATGAGCTCTGCCATGAGCTCGGTCATGTTCGTGGTGGCAATCGGGGCCTGGTTGCCCGCGGCCCTCCGCTCGTTCACGAATGCGAGCATCGCGGCCGCATTCTGCCCGGCCTCGACCTCGATGTAGCGGGCCATGAGCCCAGATCCTGCCGGGATCGGCGCCGCCCAGTTGTCATACTTGCGCTGGCTCCAGAACCGGAGAACCCCGTCCTGGGCATCGCGACCCGCATCGATAAACTTGATCCGCGGATCGTTGAACGCCCGGTAC
>JBGTMU010000017.1:0-5521 GCA_041743405.1 Longimicrobiales bacterium
GCGATAGGCCTCCACCGCTTCCCTCCAGTGAGCCTCGCCGAAGGGCACTTCCTGAATCCCAAACTCGTCCAGCAGTCGCTCGAGGAAGCCCCGGGACCCCTCCCCCAGGCGAGCGCCGAGGACGACCGGTCTCGGCCAGGGTGGGGGTGCCGACCACCGCGCTTCCTTCCCGTATGGTCTCCAGGACCCTTTCGAAGCCGGGCTCGCGGAAGACGACTGCCAGGAGGGCGGAAGAGTCGAGGATCATACGCCGGAGGTGCCGTAGCCGAGGATCTCCTCCCGCTCGGCCCGGTCCGGCATGCGACCGAGCTGCTCCGGGGGGATCCGGGCACATATCTCCGTCTCCAGAAACCGCATCGCGCGTTCCTCGACACCAGCCGCGCTGATCCGGAGTCTGAGCCGAGCTCGGCGTTCGGCCAGGGCCTTCCGGATCGCCTCGGTCTTGCTCTCCCCCGTCAATCCGGCCACCTCGGCCGCCAGCCCCTCTACTTCCGGATTCTTGATGTTGAGCGCCATGCTCTGCACCGAGGTGGAGAACTATCCGGAGCTTCCCGGCCTCCGACGGGTGATCCATGGAGCTTGACAATAGGTGTTGTAACACTTATCATCCCTGCATGAACGAAACACTTCGCGACGAGATCCGGCAGAAGCGCCCATTCGACAGTCTTGAGCAGGAGGCGTTTCTTGGCCTGGTGCGCACCACCGGCCTGCTGACAGACCAGTTCGAGCGGATGCTGAAGGCCTACGGGGTCACGTTCCCGCAGTACAACGTGCTTCGGATCCTGCGGGGTGCTCCACGCGAGGGGCTCTGTCGCAACGAGATCCGGGATCGGATGCTGACGAGGATGCCGGACATGACGCGGCTTCTGGATCGCATGGAGGGGGCGGGCCTTGTCTCCCGCAGCCGCGATGACGAGGACCGGCGGCTGGTTCGGACGTACCTGACGGACGAGGGCCGACGCCTGCTCGACCAGGTTGCCGACAAAGTGGCCGATGAGCATCGCGCCCGGTTCAGGGGGCTCGGGGATGAGCGGCTGCGCGCCCTGATCGAGGTGCTCACGGAAATTCGCAGGGAATCAGTGTGAAGACCCTTTTTTTCCACCGTTGGGTGTTGTCACACCCAGTGTCGTAACCATCAAACCACCAGGAGAAGCCATCATGTCGATTTTTCAGGCCCCATCAACTCGCCAGGTCAATGCGGGACTGGCCATCCTTCGCGCCGCCATCGGCACCATTTTTGTGGCGCACGGAGCTCAGAAGCTGTTCGTGTATGGATTCGCGGGTGTATCAGGCTCGTTCGAGGGGATGGGCATCCCCATGGCAGGCGTGGTCGGTCCGCTGGTCGCGCTGCTCGAGTTCGGTGGTGGGCTTGCCCTGATCGCGGGCCTGCTCACCCGAGTGGTGGCGCTCGGCCTGGCGATCAACATGCTGGGGGCGATCCTGTTCGTGCACCTCGCGGCCGGGTTCTTCCTGCCGAACGGATATGAGTTCGTCCTGGCTCTGTTCGGCTCTGCGGCGCTGCTGACGATCACAGGAGCGGGCGCATACTCGGCGGACGCCCTGATCGGGAACCGATCCGGTGCGAAGGAGAAGAGAGCGTCAGGGTTGCCGCTGGAACGCCTCCGAACCGCGTAGACGCGGTCGACGCGCCTGGTCTCTTCCGCGAGCAGGCAAGGGACTGACGCGAGCCTCGCACCTTGCGACGCCGCGACTCAAATCAATCATCGGAGGAACACATGAAGATCGGAATTATCGGCGCGGGAAACATGGGCTCCGCCTTCGCGAAGCGCCTTGCCGCAGCAGGCCATGAAGTGGGAATCACCGCACCTGAGCTGGCCCACGCGGAGCAGGCTGCCACCGCCGCGGGCGGAGCTGCACGTGCCGTTCCGACGGGAGAAGTAGCTCGGGGAGCCGACGTGGTGATCGTCGCGACCCCCTACGGGGCGTCGATCGAGGCCCTGCGTGGTGCAGGTGATCTGGACGGCAAGACGGTGGTGGACATAAGCAATCCGGTCAAGCCCGACTATTCGGGGCTCACGATCGGGTTCAGCACTTCCGCCGCCGAGGAGATCCAGAAGGCGGTGCCGGGCGCGCGTGTCGTGAAGGCTTTCAACACCGTGTTCGCGCAACTGCTCGGTGCGGAAGCGGATTCGCTGGGCGTGCAGGTGTACTTCGCCGGTGACGACGCGGAGGCCAAGGGCTCGGTCAGGGCTCTCATCGAGAGCGCAGGCTTCGAGGCTGTGGACGCAGGACCGCTCGCGAACGCAAGGCTGCTGGAACCGCTTGGCATGCTGAACATCTACTTCGGCTACGGAGCCGGCCGCGGGACGAACATCGCGCCTGGCTGGACCGCCGTCGACGCGAACTGAGGAGGCGGAACATGCCCACTCCGGTCACGGCAGCGGTAGCGCGCACGCACAAACAGCCCCTCACCATCGAAACGCTGAGCCTGGATGAACTGCGTCCGAACGAAGCGCGAGTTCGCATGGTCGCGACGGGCGTCTGTCACACCGACGCCATCGTGCGGGACGGAATCTATCCTACTCCCCTTCCCGCCGTTCTCGGCCACGAGGGTGCCGGAATCGTGGAGGAAGTCGGCTCTGCAGTCCGGTCGGTGAAGGCGGGAGACCATGTCGTCATGTCCGCAGCGTACTGCAACTACTGCGTCCGCTGCCGTTCGGGCGACGTCGCCTACTGCGAGAATCTGTTCGCGGAGGATTTCGGGGGGAGACGCACGCTCGATGGTACCACGTCGCTGAGTACTTCCGATAGAGAGGCAGTCTCATCGCATTTCTTCGGACAGTCGTCCTTCGCTACGCACGCCAACGTGGTGGAGAGCGCTCTGATACCGGTCCCGAAAGATGTGCCGCTCGAGAAGATCGCGTTTCTCGGGTGCGGGATGCAGACCGGAGCCGGGGCAATCCTCAACGAACTGCGCCCAGCGGCGGGTTCGTCGGTGGCGGTATCCGGGGCTGGCGCCGTCGGGCTTGCGGCTGTCATGGCGGCGCGCATCGCGGGTGCGACGACGATCGTCGCGATCGACCTGCATGATGCTCGCCTCGACCTGGCCCGGGAACTCGGAGCCACTCATGTCATCAATGCGCGCACCGGTGACACGGCTGATGCGCTGACGGGTGTCACCGGTGGACGAGGTGTCGACTGCATCCTGGACACGACGGCTGTCCCGGGGGTTCTGGGTGGCCTGGCGAAATCTCTGGCTATCCGCGGGACGCTCGGCCTTGTGGGCGCGGCCAAACCAGGCACGGAGGCTGCGTTCGAGATCGGCGCCTCCCTCGTGCGAGGCTGGACTTTCAAGACCATCGTGCAAGGCAGCTCGGTTCCGCAGCGGTTTATCCCGCGACTCGTGGCGCTATGGCAGCAGGGTCGATTTCCAGTGGAGAAGCTGACGAGGGAGTACGGCTTGAACGACATCAACCGGGCGTTCGAGGACTCAGCATCGGGCGTTACGGTGAAGCCCGTGATCGTCTACTGAGTTCCGGTTGCGCGTTCCGGCCCGGCTGAGTCACTCAATCGGAGCGCGCATGAGCCAACGGCCGGGCATGTCGCGACGTATCCTCTGGCTCAGGCCCCTGTGCCGAACCCCCCGGCGAGGACCGCTCGGACCCATCCGGGCGGTTCGTCCGCCACTTCGATCAGCCCCCCCTCCTGAACCCGTGCCACCAGCCGAGGCGAGTGGGTGTTTTCGTAGAGTCTCACGCTGTGCACCATCCGAATCATGCGGACGAGATTCTGCAGACTCGAGGTATACCGGAAGCGAATCTGGTCCTCGCGAATCGCGTGCCCGCCGCGTTGGACCCTTTCCGCGACACGCTGGACGTGAAGGTCGGCCGACTCGAGCCCGATGTAGTAAAGTCTGACGGTCCCGCCGCGCTCGACGATCTCGGAGATCAACGCCGTGATGGTGCGCCCGCCGAGTGTCGTCTCGAACGCGAAGGTGCCCCCGGCGTCTCGAATCTCCTGGAGTTTGTCGACCGTGGCGTGCCAGGCGCGGGAATTCGCGTCCGCCACGGGGACACCCTGGTCGATCTCGACCTTCGCGACCTGATCCGGATTGAGTACTTCCACACCGCGATCACGGAGGAGCTCATTGATGACGGTGGATTTTCCCGCCCCATTGGTCCCCGCGACGACGATGACGTCCCGCCGGACCCCGTCACTCACCGCCCGGTGCCGCCCTGCTCGAGGCTCCGCTGCAGCGCGGCGACCAGGTCGCGGTCCTCGGATCCCTCGAGGGGGTCCACGCCGGGGATGACGCTTGCGCCCTGTTCCGACACGATCCGGTCGAAGGTCGCCTGACCGGGATCACTCAGCCTGCTGGCAGGGAAGGCGAGCGCGAGCAGCTTCTCATAGTCGCTCGCCCGGATCAGGATGCTCTCCGGGTGGCCGTGCCTGGTGATCTGAACCGGACCGTCGGCAGTGCTTCTCGAGACCGCGCCGAAGCGGTTCTTGGCCTCGGTCGCATCGACGGTCTTTTGGGGCTTGAAGGGGGCGTCCATCGGGTCTCCTTTCGGGATGGTCGCTAATTTTAGCTAATTTGGCTATCATGGCGCAACGGTCAGCCAGTTTACCTCACCGATCACGGTTGACGGTTCGGTTCGGTAATGCAGTAGGGGCCCCAGCAAGGACCGTGATTCGCCGTAGCACACGCCAGATTGCCCGGCCAGACGCCGCACCCTACCTTGCCTCCGCTCTCGAAGGGGCCTATGGGACTCCTGTTCCCGGGCCGACCCCGAGGCCTACTGGAGAGAACTCCTCAACACCCCGAATAGCGATCGGAACCCCGAGCCCCCATGATCGACCGCCTCACGGAAGCCCTCTCCGACCGGTACCGCATCGAGCGCGAACTGGGAGCGGGCGGCATGGCCACGGTCTACCTGGCGGACGACCTGAAGCACGACCGGAAGGTCGCGATCAAGGTGCTGAAGCCGGAGTTGGCCGCCGTGGTGGGAGGCGACCGCTTCCTCACCGAGATCAAGACCACGGCCAACCTTCAGCACCCCCACATCCTGCCGCTCTTCGACAGCGGACAGAGCGACGGGCTGCTCTGGTACGCCATGCCGCACATCGAGGGCGAGTCGCTGCGCGATCGCCTGGACCGGGAAAAGCAGCTCCCGGTTGCGGAGTCCGTCGCGATCGCCGCGAAGATAGCGGGGGCTCTGCAGGTGGCCCACGACCGCGGAATCGTCCACCGCGACATCAAGCCGGCCAACATCCTCCTCATGAATGGGGAGCCTCTGGTCGCGGACTTCGGGATTGCGCTGGCGCTGCAGGAGGCCGGCGGTGGCCGCCTCACCGAGACCGGCCTCTCCATGGGGACGCCCTTCTACATGTCCCCGGAGCAGGCGACCGCGGATCGCACCCCGGATGCCCGCGCCGACGTCTATTCGCTCGGGTGCGTGCTCTACGAAATGCTCGCGGGCGAGCCTCCCTTTACCGGGTCCTCGGCACAGGCGATCCTCGGTCGAATCCTGACCCAGCCGGCGCGCCCGGTCACCGAGGA
>JBGTMU010000018.1:0-2430 GCA_041743405.1 Longimicrobiales bacterium
CCTGAGCGATAACCTCGCAACGGTCCTCGTGCGGGTCCACTACTCGACGGTTCCCCCGACGGATCTCGGTCTCGCTCTGGCGCGTCAGCCCTGGTTGACGCAGCCGGTCGCTGCCGCGGCGCTTTCGCTCGAGCTGCTCGCTCCCCTGATGCTGGTCCACCGCTATGCCCGCTATGTCATCGGCCTCGGACTCTTCGCCATGCAGGCCGGGATCTGGCTGACGATGGGCATCGCCTTCAAGACGACGCTCGCCGTCTTTCCCATCTTCCTGTTTCCCTGGGGCGCCTGGATCGACTTCGCCCGCGTGCGCTACCTACCGCGTGACTGAGCGAGCTCAAGGGACTTGTACAGGTAGAAGTTCACCGGGTAGACGAGCAGCAGCACGATCAGCGCGAGAGTGATCTCAGCTGTCCTGCTGGAAGCGCGTGTAGGATAGCGGACGCTCGGCGAACCGGGCGGTGCAGTCCAGCGAGCAGAAGTAGTAGTCTCGGCCCTGGTAGCGGAGGTGGCCGGCGGCTCTCGCGCTGTCGATGCGCATGCGACAGACGGGGTCGATGACCTGTGCGGCGGAGCCGACTCCCGCGATTCCGAGCGAATAGATTTCGACGGCGTCGACGACGTTCTTGACCACGACGGGGCCAAGGTTGGTTACGGAAACGCCTCTGGAAGTCGCAACCTGGGCAACACCCGCGGACGCGAGGACTTGATCCGCGTGCGCCAGGGCTGCGATGCGAGCCGTGAGGTTGACGGCCGCGCCGAAGATGTCGCCGTCGAGTTCGACGGCATCTCCATGGTTCATTCCCGCCCGCAGGTTCGGAACCTCGCTCGCCGGCATCTCCCGCCAGATCCGCGTTACGAACTCGAGCGCTGCGCCCGGGTCCGGCACGACGACGAGGACCGCGTCTCCCATCGTCTTGAGGAGCCGCCCCCCGGGGGGGAGTGTCGCGCGAACCGTCAACGCGAACGACCGCGCCAGCTCCGCGGCGACCTGGTCGCCGTGGGCCTCGGTCAGGGCGGTGAAGCCCGCCATGTCGATGATGCAGAAGGTGCCGGTCATGAGATCACCTAGGACCCGGAACGATCCCTATTCCGCCAAGCAGCCTCGACGAGGCCACCGAACCGGGCCTCGGCACCCGTTGCTGTTTATCCCTGCCCCACACCGATGACGAAATCCCCGAACAATCGGTGGACATAATTCTTCCCGACTCTGATCCTGTGCCGTTCGATCTCGGCGATGAGCTCCTCACCGCTGAACCGATTCTCCGCCGGGTGCTGGAGAAATGTGCGGTACGACCAGCGTTCGAGCGCGTGACGGGTCACCTCCTCGAAAAAGAAACGGCCGCCGGGTTTCAGGACGCGCCGGACCTCCCCGACAGCGGCAGGCCAATCCGGTACGTGGTGAATGATGCCGAAGTCGAAAACGGCATCAAACGATGCGTCGGGCTCGTCGATCGCCGTAACGTCACCGGTACGGAGATGGAGCCGTTCGGCAGGGTAGCGCGCCAGGCGTCGCTGTGCCTGGGCGATCATGTCGGGATCGAGATCGAAGGCGTGGACTTCGCCCGCACCGAAGCGTTCGAGGATGATCTCGGTGCCGACGCCGCGCCCGCAACCCACCTCGAGGGCGCGCAGGCCGTCGATGCGTCCGCCCAGCTTTTCGAGCAGGGCTGCTTCGTACCAGCGCTGGACGGCGGCACGCACCGGGTTGTTCATCAAGGTTTTTTCAGCGCGATTGAGGAGCATGGTTCGTCATCTCCTATCGGGCGATTACGTCAACGGCAAGCCACGCATCGCCGATTCTTCGCCCGAAGCAGAACCAGATAGAGGGCGGCCTCCGGGTGACACACGAAGCGGATCGCGGAGTTCGCACCGCTCCGAAGGGCATGGCTCGGGTGAGGCGCACGAGGGGCACCATCCTGCGCCAGGGACGACGGAGCCGTCATCGTCCCACGATCACAGCAGCGGCCGAGCCGAGGGCTGCACCTGCTGCGAGCTGACCGGCAAATGCAACATCAAGGTCACCTCGGCAACCCCGCAGGTCGATCCGGCTCAGCTTGCTGCTACCTTGCTGGGACCCGCGGTTCTTGTCGTCCCCGACGTGCCGGCGGCGCCGCCGCGATCCACCCCGGCAGTCGCTCATGCGCCACCCATCTACCTCCTTCACGTCACTCTCCTGATCTGAGTTCTTTCCGCCCACAAACGGCTTACGGCCTCTTCGTACTGGCCTGGTCGGCGTCCAGCCGCGCGTTGGCGCGCTCGAGGTACTCGGAGCGACACGACCAGAGCCGGCTCTAGCCCGGATAATTCACGGGTTTTGAAGTGAGAAAGCCACCGACACTCCGGAACTGTGCTATTGATGCGGTATTCGAGGCCTCATCAAGGGCGACAGAGGAGGGGTGGCGGTGGCTACACAGTGTCATACTCGATTCG
>JBGTMU010000019.1:0-4947 GCA_041743405.1 Longimicrobiales bacterium
GCAGCTCGACCGCGAGATCGAGGCGCTCGGCGCTCGGGTGAAGGGCCTCGTCGCGGAGCGCGCCGCACTCGGCGAACGGATCCAGGCTCACGAGGGGAGCGAGACCCCCGACGGCGTGCAGTCGAGAATTGATCTCGCGCAGGCCGAAGGGCGGGAGGTTCGCCGCGAACGGGACCGCCTGACAGTGGTCGCCGCGCTCCTCGAACGCGCGGAGCGGAACTTCCGGGCCGAGCACCAGCCCGATCTCGTGCGGAGGGCGGGAGAGTACATGGCCGACATCACGGGTGGACGCTACTCCCGCCTCCTGCTGGGCGAGGGGAGTGAGGTGGGATCCTTCCATGTGGAGGTCCCGGGCCTGTCCCGGGCGCTCCCGATCGAGGCCCCCCTTTCCACGGGGACCCGGGAGCAGATCTACCTCGCTCTCCGTCTGGCGATCGTGGATCACCTGGACGAGGGGCACGAGACCCTTCCGCTTTTTCTTGACGAGGTGCTCGTGAACTGGGATTCCGCGCGGAGGGAGCGAGGGCTGGATGTCCTGTTCCGCCTCTCGGAGCGTCGCCAGACCTTCCTCTTCACCTGCCATCCGCAGATCGCGGAAGAGGTTCAGGCCCGGGGCGGCAGGGTGGTCGAGCTCCCGGGTCCGGGGTGAACTCGCACTCTCCGGGAGAGCCCGCCTCTCCTCCCTCCGGCCTGCGGATCCACCGGAGCGGATCGGGAGTGACCCGGATCGTGCTCGTGCATGGTTTCGGGGCCTGCGCCCACTTCTGGCGCCACTGGGTGCCTGCGCTCGCCGAACGCCACGAAGTGTGGAATGTCGAATGGATGGGGATCGATGACCCGCAGCCGCACGGGGACGGACCACGTGCCGGAGCCGAGGCGCTCGTCGAGGCGATGCTCGCCGAGGAAGACCGCCCCACCGTCCTGGTGGGGCATTCGCTGGGGGGGGCTGTGGTCCTCATCGCGGCGCTCCTGCTCGCGGACCGGGGCGCTGTGCCGCCGGAGGGCGTAGTGGTGGTGAGTGGCGCCGTCTACCCCCAGAAGCTGCCCCCCTTCATCTCCATGGCCCGGATCCCCGGCCTCGGGCTCCTCTTCCTGCTCATTCCCCCGCCCCGCGCCCTCCTCCGGCTGGGACTCAGAGGAATCGTGCATGACCCTGCATCCGTCACGGAAGCGCTGGTGGAGGGGTACCTCGCCCCCCTGCGATCACGCTCCCGGAGGAAGGCGCTCCTCCGAGCCGCGCGGAGGCTCGACCCGGCCGACCCCGAGGGATGGAGCGGGCGATACGGAGAGATCGCGTCACCGACGCTCCTGATCTGGGGAGAAGAGGATCGGGTGGTTCGCCCGAGGGTCGGAGTCGGGCTCGCGGCGGTGCTCCCGGACGCGCGGCATATCACCCTTCCCGGGGTGGGCCATCTTCCGCCGGAAGAGGCCCCGGAACGCTCGCTGGAAGCGGTCCTGGAGTTTATTCGGTCGCGGTGCGGCGACGCATCTCCGTAACGAGGGTCAGGAGCATCTTCCCTCCGGCACGAATCGAACCTTCGAGGGTGCCCGACACCTTCGATCGTCCCGCCACTCTCGGCCGATGCGGGACCTCCACCTCGACCACCCGTGCCCCGCTCCGGTGCGCCCGGAGCTGCATCTGAAGGGTCCACCCCCAGGTGCGGTCGTCCATGTCGAGGGCGAGAAGCGTGGGAAAGCGCACTGCTCGGAAGGGGCCCAGATCCCGGAAGTGCGCCCCATGAAGCAGGCGGGCGCCCCCCTTCACGAGCGCATTCCCGAGCCGCGCATGCAGGGGCACCGCGTGGCTTCCAGCCCCGGGAGGGGAGGCGCGCACGCCGATCACGAGATCGGCCTCGTCGGACTCGAGCGGAGCCAGCAGATCACGGATCGCCCTCGGATCGTCGCTCCCGTCCGCGTCCATGAAGACGAGCAGATCGGGAGGGCCGGTCTCGATGAGGTGGCGGATGCCGGAAAGGCAGGCGGCCCCGTATCCGCGCTCGGCCTCGGTGACCACGACGCCCCCTCCCTCCCGGGCCACGTCGGCGGTGCGGTCGCGCGACCCATTGTCGACGACGACGAGGTTGTGGTATCCCGCGGCCCTCAGTTCCTCGAGAACTCCCGGAAGACTCTCCTCCTCGTCGCGAGCAGGAAGGAGAACGGCGACCCTCATGAGAGGGTCGGGGCAGGCATCCCGGCGGGTGTCGAGATCGATCCGATGTCGAGGCGCTCCCGCAGTTCACCGAACCCGAGCCAGCCATAGCCCAGCGCGAAGAGGACCATGAAGGGGAGCGAACCATAAAGCCCGAGCCGGAGTGCCACCCCGATCGAAAAGAGCATCCAGGCGGTGAGACCGAGCTTCAGAACCAGATCCACCCGATCCCCGCTCACTCGATAGCGGACCGAGCCATCTCCACGCTTCGGCGTGCGGACGAAGGGATCCCGCGGGCCCTTCCGGAACCCCCTCAGCACCGCCCGGCTGACCGGCGCCGTGAGCCCGATGCCGAGGGCCAGAGTGGCGAAGGCCGTGGGAATCAGACTCGTCCATGGACGCCTGCGCGCACGCCCGGCCGACAGATAGAACAGGAGGAAGGACCCCGTCGCGGCTGCCACCACCGCCAGATCCAGGACGAGCCACTCCTCGAGACCGAGACTGCGCCGAGCCAGTGCGGAGGGGAGAAGAAGCACCCCCAGCAGCATCGTGAGCGGATAGGCCACATGCCCGAGCAGGTGGACCATTCCCTCTGCCTTCACCGCGAGGGGCCAGTCGCCTCGAAGCAGCTCCGGCAGAACCTTCCGCCCGGTCTGGACCCCGCCCTGCGACCAGCGGCGCTGCTGGACCTCCAGCGCCCGTACATCTTCAGGAAGCTCGGCGGGCACCCCGACCTCCGGAAGGAAGACGAAGCGCCACCCCGAAAGCTGGGCACGGTAGCTCAGGTCGAGGTCCTCGGTGAGGGTATCGGCCGACCATCCCCCGGAGTCTTCCAGAGCGCTCCGGCGCCACATTCCGGCCGTCCCGTTGAAGTTCATGAACCGCCCGGCGGCGCAGCGGCCTCCCTGCTCGAAGAAGAAGTGACCGTCAAGCAGGAGCGCCTGGCAGCGGGTGAGGAGCCCGGCACCCTCGTTCAGGTGATCCCAGCGGGCCTGCACCATTCCGACCTCGGCGCTGCGGAAGGGCCCCAGCAGCCGGTGGATGAGATCGGGGCGGGGGACGAAGTCGGCATCGAGGATCAGGATGAACTCGCCCCGGGCGCGTTCCATCCCGCCGGCCAGGGCGCCGGCCTTGAAACCCGAGCGGTCATCCCGGCGGATGTGCTCGATCGTGACCCCCGCTTCCCGCCAGTACCGAACGCGCCCGGCCGCACGCTGAGAGGTGGAATCGGTCGAGTCGTCCAGAAGCTGGATCTCGAGGCGGTCCCGGGGATAGTCGAGCGCGGCGGCGGCATCCACCAGCCGCTCCACCACCCCTGCCTCGTTGTAGACCGGGAGCTGAACCGTCACGAGGGGGAGCGCGCCCTCCCAGCCTTCCACCCCGCCCCGCCCCGCCCGGCGCGCCAGGAAGAGGAGGTGGGTCCGGTGCAGGGCGAAGGGAACCAGCAGGGCCAGAACGCCCGCCGTCGCGAGCAGCGTGGCCCAGGCGAGCAGGTTCGACATCACCCCTCCCCGCCCCGGACCGGATCACTCATACGCGAGAGGGAATGCCTCACTCCGAGGCCGCTTCCTCCGAAATATCCGCGCTCCATGTGACCTCCACCGCTCCCTCCAGAGTCTTCGCCGAAGGACACTTCTCCACATGCCTCGACAGCGCACGGTCCACCGTTTCCCTCGTTCCCGCGGGGATGCGGAGGGTATAGTGCATGTGGATGCGGGTCAGGACCGGAATCCGGTCCCGCATCTCGTTCGTTCCCGTGATTTCCCCGCTGATCGCGTCCGGGGAAAGTGAAATCGCGCGCACCTCCAGTGCGCCATTGAGTGTCCCGAGTAGTCACCCGCCGGTGGCCGCAACCATGTAGTCCACCGGGAGGGGAAGGTTCTTCTCCCCCTGCAGCCCGTAGTGGACCTTCACGGGGCCGTGGACCCCCATTTCCATCGCGGTGCCATCCTCGAGGAAGGCTCTGCGCTGAACTCCCGCCACCTTCGTGACGCGGGCGCGGCTTTCGTAGCTGAACTCACTCATTCATCTCTCCCTCTGAAGTCCCTGAACCCGGGTCAATCGCTTCGAATCCGACACATTCAAGAACCGGAATCGGTGGATACTTCCGGAACCGGGAGTCGGTCAACGCGCGTCGGCAGAGGAAAAACCGGGAACCCTTCCCGCTCTCCACGACCCGCATGTGACAGCATGCCCCGCAAAGTCCCGGCCCCATTCCTCTCCGTCCTGGCGATGCTCGAAGCGGCGTCCCGCTACTCTCGGATCGGCCTCGACTCCACCACGGGGCACATTCCGGGACGTCGCCCGAGGAAGGCCACCTGGCGTCCCTCGCTTCCCCCCCGATGGGAAAAGAGGGCTTCGTCGCCTCGCGTGCAACGGGTAGAGACTCCGATCTGCTCCGAAGGAACCCCAAGTCCCTCTGCCCGTTCCGCAAGATGCCGCCTCAGATCGAGGAACGCGGGACCGGGGGGCTCGGGAAGGCCGAGCGCCCGATGAACCTCCGGCCCGACCTCGTATGCCTCCCCGGAGATGGCTGGCCCGAGATGAAGTTCGAGCTGATCGGGGTCCGCGCCGAAGCGTTCCCGGAGCGTCTCGATGGAGCGTTCCAGGATCCCCGCCGCGACGCCCCGCCACCCCGCGTGGACGAGGGCGAGCACACCGCGCTCGGGAGCCACCATGAACACGGGCACGCAGTCCGCGATCGATACGGTCAGGAGCACTCCGCTGTCGGCGGTGATGTGCCCATCGCAGGGGGGAGCGAGCACCAGCCCCGACGCGCCCGCGCGATGGACGCGGAC
>JBGTMU010000020.1:0-16008 GCA_041743405.1 Longimicrobiales bacterium
GCCCCGGAGCCGCGCACTCGCCGCGAGCAGAGCCTCCCGCCAGCTTCGATCTCCCAGTGGCTCGACCGCGTCGGCCAGAAGTTCGAGGGTGCGCGCCGGAGAAGGGAAGGCCGCCCCGGTGGGGAGGGGGGCGGGGAGCGCCTCGAGCGCACCGACCTGATCGTCCAGCCTGTCTCTCAACGGAAGAAGTGACGCGGCCTCCCCGGTCCAGAGCGCCCATCGGGCGGCCAGAAAGAGGAAGGCGTCCGGGGGCGTGCTCTCGTCGTGGGAAGAGGAGTGGAGTGCGGCTCCGGCCAGATCGAAGCGCCCGGTCAGGAGGGCGGCGAGGCCCAGTTCCACCAGCCCACCCCCCTTCAGGAAGAGGGGGCCGTGCGGGGTGATCCCCTGGAGGAAGAGCTGGGTATTCGGGTAGCGCTGCGTCGGCGCGAGCGGGCCGAGGGGTGCATCGTCCAGCGATCTGAGCGCCCCGTCGATGCGGGCGCGCGGTTCGGAATGCCACCGCCGGTGCTCGGAATCCGCCGCCCTGTGTCCGGAATCCGCCCCATGTCCGGAATCCGCCCCATTGTGGTCGGAATCCACCGCCCTGTCGGGAGAAAAGCGAAAAAGGAGGGCGCCCTCCGTCTGGCTCCGGCCGGAACGCTGGAGAAGGCGAGCCTGGAGCGGGCGGAGGAGGGAAAGGGCCCGGGCCGAATCGACGGTTTCCGGGAGGTACGCCGTGACGATGGGCTCCCCTTGGGGCGGGAGTTGAACGATCACCGGCCCCGCATCCAGATCGCAGAGGATCCCGATCTCCTTGCCCCCATCCTCGAGCGTCCGCACCCACCCTCCGGAGAAGAGGCGCAGTTCTGTTCCTGCACCTCCGTCCGGGAAGCTCACCCGCTCCGTCCCCTGCCAGATCCCGACAGCGCCCCCGAGTCGGGTCATCCGTACGACCCATCCGCCCCCCGTGGCGACCCCCGTTTCGACCGGGTTCGAGAGCGCAAGTCCGGACAGGGGATCGACAGGGGCTCCGGCGGGGGTGCCCGGAGGGGTGCCGAAAGCGGATCCGATGAGGGTGCCTGAGGGGATGAAGGTGTGGGGAATGAGGGTATGCATGAGGGAGTCCGGGGGGACTACATGCTCTGGTCCCGGAACGAAGCCGGATCTTCCACCGGTTCGAGGTGGGTGAATACGGCGGCCCCCGGGATGCAGGCCCGGACCTCCTCCTCCACTTCTTCAACGAAGTCGTGCCCGCGCTGCACCGTCCAGTCTCCCGGGACGAGCACATGCATCGAGACAAAGCTGCGACGACCGGCCCGCCGGGTGCGCAGGGCGTGGAACTCGATCCCGCCGGCCGTGCGGCGGGCGAGCAGCTCCTCGATCGTCCGGAGCTGGCCCTCCGGCAGGGCGGTATCGAGAAGCCCCAGCAGCGCGCGGCGGACGAGCGCCAGTCCGATCACGAGGATATGCACGGCCACGGCGAGTGCGATGACGGCATCCATCCGATCCCATCCCGTGACGGCTACCGCTGCGACACCCGCAATCACCCCCACCGAGGTCCAGACATCCGTCATCAGGTGATGCCCGGAAGACTCCAGCGCGACGGATCCGTGCTCTTCCCCCGCCTTCAGGAGAACCCGGGCGACCCAGAGATTCAGGACGGTGGCGATGGCTGCCGCGCCCAGTCCCATGCCTACGGACTCGAGCGGTGTCGGAGAAAGAATCCGGGAGACCCCGACCCAGGAAACCCAGAGGGCCGCGATCAGGATGAGGCCGCCCTCGAACCCGGTCGAGAAGTATTCGGCCTTCGAATGGCCGTAGGCGTGCTCCTCATCGGGCGGTCGCTCGGCGAGCGCCAGCATCAGCCAGGCCATGATGGCCCCGGCGAGATTCGCGATCGACTCGACCGCATCGGAGAAAAGGCCAGCCGATCCGGTCACGTACCATGCCCCGACCTTCAGCCCGATGACTGCAAGCGAGGCCGCAACCGCGATCCAGGCGAAGCGGGTGAGAGGGCGGGACCGTTCCGGCGAGATCAGCCGCCTTCCTCGGCTTCCAGAAGCTCGATCGCGTCCTCGTCATCGGGAACCACACAGAGGAACTCGAAGGGTTCCTCGCCCTCGGCGCGGTACCAGTGGGGCAGCCCTCCGGGAATGTGGACCACATCCCCGGCCTTCACCGTCATGACGCGGTCGCCCAGCCCGATCGTAGCCGCCCCGCGAAGGACGAACTGCTGGTGCTCAACGCGGTTACGGTGCCGAGGCATGCCGCCCCCCGGTTCCATGATGAAGCGTCGCATGTGGAAGCCCGAGCCCTCGCCGGGGCCGGTGAGGATCTGGCGTGTGGTGCCGGAACCGGCCTTGACCTGATCGGCGGGTAGTTCGTCGGAGTGGCGGATGATTGAGGACATGGGTGGATCCCGGGAGAAGGGTGAACAATTTCGTGGGGCGCATCCCCGGGACGCGCCGTCCGGGGCTTGACTATTCCGATGGCCTCCGCCACCGGAAGGGGATCTCGCGCTGCGGGTTCTTCCTTCCATCCCCCGTCCTGGTCTCCGACTTTTCGGCCGCCTCCTTCGTGGCTGCCTCCTTCGTGACCGCCTCTCGCCACTGGAAGCTGCCCGGCGGCGGCGGGGGAGCGGGCGGATCACCCTTCCACTCGAAAACGGGGGTTTCGCGCCCCGGCGCGCCCCAGTCGAACCCCAGTTGCCCTCCGATGGGCTGGGCAGGGGAGGAATCCTTCCAGTCGAACCCGACGAGGGGCTCGGGCGGTGGGGTCGGCGTGGAAACCCAGTGCCGACGCCGGCTGAAGGCCGACCAGTGGCAGCGCGGGCACCACCGGCGTTCGATGAACAACCCGAGCGGCCCCAGCCATCGACCCTCGATGGGGGCACTCGCGTGGTGGCAGCGCGGGCAGCTCCAGCGGGCCGGGAGGAGTCGGATTCCCAGGACCAGAAGTGCGGCCGCGGATGCGACGCCGATCAGAACAGGAGTCAGGAAGGGAGGCACGTGGGGAATCGCCGGGATCGCGTGCTGGGGTGAGACGATTCCACAACGCTACCGAATCTTCGGCCTGCGGGCCAGTCGGACGCGTCGGGTGCCCGGCTCGGGAGCCGCGGAGCAGCGCCCCCCACCCAGGCTCCGGGGGTGGAAGGTGAATGGGTGGGGCGGTACCTTTGCACGGGAGGTCTGCTCCCGCTTCGCACCGCACAAGGGAGACCGACGATGGGCGCCATCCGCGACTTCATGGAGCAGCACTACCGGCACTTCAACGCGCGCGAGGTGGTGGCGGCGGCGGAGGCCTATGAAGCCCACCTCGCCGCGGGGGGGAAAATGCTCGTCACCCTCGCTGGAGCCATGTCGACTGCGGAGCTGGGCGTGATCCTCGCCCGGATGATCCGCGAGGGGAAGGTGCACGCGATCTCGTGCACCGGCGCGAATCTGGAAGAGGATGTCTTCAACCTCCTGGGTCACGACGACTACGAGGTGATTCATGACTGGCGGGCGCTCGCGGCTTCGGACGAGGTCGCGCTCTACGACCGCGGGATGAACCGGGTGACCGATACCTGCATTCCCGAAGACATCATGCGCCACCTCGAGGCGAAGCTGATCCAGCGGTGGCGTGCCGCGTGCGAGGCCGGAGAACGCAAGTTCCCCTTCGAGTTCCTCTATGACATACTGCGCTCCGGGGAAATCGCCGAGCACTACCAGATCGATCCGAGGAATTCCTGGCTGCTCGCCGCGCTCGAGAAGGACATCCCCGTGTACTCTCCCGGATGGGAAGATTCGACCACGGGGAACATGTTTGCCGCGAACGTGCTGACCGGGAAGGTGCCGCATCATCAGTGCTGCCGCACCGGGACGGAGCAGTTCGCACATCTCATCCAGTGGTACAGGGCGAACCACGGGGCGGGATCAGGGAGCCCGTCGGTCGGCTTCTTCCAGATCGGGGGTGGGATTGCCGGCGACTTCGCAATCTGTGCCGTCCCCTCGATCATCCAGGACATGCAGGAAGAGGTCCCCTTCTGGGGCTACTTCTGCCAGATCACCGATGCCGACCCCTCGTACGGGGGGTACTCCGGTGCGATGCCCAACGAGAAGATCACCTGGGGGAAGCTCGACGCGGATACGCCGAAGTTCCTGGTGAAGTCGGATGCCACGATCGTGGCGCCTCTCATCTTCGGGTACCTGCTGGGAGACTGAGCCTCAACCCCCCAGCAGGCTCTTCAGCCGCTCGCCCTGCGATCGCGGGATCTCCGCCTTCAGTCCATTCATCCCCATCAGTGAGCGACCCAGCGGGAAGCCGTCGAGGGTGAGGACGAGGGGGCCGCCCGGGGCCTCCGGACGCTCCACTTCGCCGCCCTCGAGGAGTCGGATCAGCTCGGCCCGGGTGAGGTCGAGTCGCCGCTCCCGCACGACGTGGGTCCCGAACCGGGAGAAGAGCTGGTTCGAGGGCACCTCGCGGCCGCTCGAGTCTGCGCGGGTCCCCCGGATTCCAAGGGAGACGACGCGCCATCCCCGGGGATGAAGCTCGTTCCATCGTTCGACCGGCCACTCCCCGGCAGTGTTGGCCCAGATCGTGTCGCCCCTGACCATCCAGCCGAGGCGTCCCACGGCCTCTTCATCCAGGCCGTACTGCTCGGAGAGATGGGTGCGGGCCCCGCTCACCCGATCCGCGGCGGCCTCCGCGTTCTCACCGGGAAAACCCGGGGGGATGGGGCTCCACCCCTGATTCCGTTCCTCGGAGTGGCGTCCGGGTTCTCCCCCGGCCTCTCCCCCAGCCTCGCCCCGACCCTCGGCTGGCAGACGACGGAGCCTCGCCATGAACAACCCACCTGAATCGAGGTGGTGCGGGTAGACCCTCCATGCGTGGCCGACAGCATCCGGGAAGCGGACCCCCTCCCACTCCTCGATCCCGGGGGCATGGGGCGCATCGATCGAGATCGGCTCCATGGCCACGGGGAGCTCCGCGAGCGCCCGCGTCACGATCGCTTCGTTCTCCTCCGGGGCGAAAGTGCAGGTCGAATAGACTACCACCCCTCCTGGGCGGGTCAGCTCGACCGCCCGCCTGAGGAGCGAGAACTGCAGGTCGGTCACGTACTCGGTGAACGACGCTTTTCGCGCGGGGAGCCGCCCCTGCTGTCTGCGGTAGTTCCCCTCGGCAGAGCAGGGGGCATCGACCAGCGCGCGGTCGAACTGGGCCCCGCCGGGTAGCTCCCTCCCGTCTGAGGCGATCACGAGGACGTTCGAGTTTCCCAGACGGAACACATTGGACAGGAGCCCGCGGAGTCGCTTCTCCTTCGGATCCACGGCAACGAGAGGCCCGGTCTCGCTCATGAGATCAGACAGATGGACGGTCTTCCCCCCCGGGGCCGCACACAGGTCGAGCACCCTCTCTCCGGGCTGGGGGTCGAGTGCGAGGGCCGGGAGTCCCATCACGGCCTGCTGGATGTGGAAGAGCCCGAGCCAGTGTTCGAGGGTCTGCGCGATGGAGCGGGGAGCTTCGAGCACCCGGAGGTAGCCTGCGAGGTAGGGAGTCGGCTCCAGTCGGAATCCCTGCTCCTCCATTCGGGCCGCGAGGGCGGAGGGTGAGATCCGCCGCTCTCGCACGCGGAGGGTCACTGGCTCGGGTGCATGGCTCGCGCGGACGAAGTCATCCCACTGGTCGATGAACGACCGATAGCGATCGAGGCTGCGGGCAGGGAAGCGGTCTCGTGGCAAGGCGGGGGGTTCGCTGGAGGGTGGGAGTGAGAGGAAAAGGTAACAGCCTGCGGACCGCTGGAGGGCCCGCGGCGTCGGGCCCGGGGGCGGGCATCGGGCGCGCCTGAAGCTGCGCGGATGGGGCAGAATGACCCATGGGGGGACTCCCGCGCCCTACGCCGCTCCATTCCTTCCCCGCAGCACTGCTTCCCTTTCCACCCGGAATGGCCCGAAAGCCGCCATTCGCAGCGGGGGGGTGCACATCCGACGGCATGGCACGGTTTGTTCAGTGTCCTGGGGCACGCAGCATGGTCACGCACATTCACTTCATCCGAAGGCATAGGTGCAATGTCGAATTTCCAGGTGCCCGTCAAACTCTACATGACCTCACCGGTGGTGACCGTCACGCCCGACGATCCCCTTGAGACCGCCCATGACCGGATGGTCGCGAGAGGGGTGTCATCTCTGGCCGTCGTGGAAGGGAGAACCCCGGTCGGCGTCATTTCCCGGAGTGACCTGCTGCGCGTCGGGAAACGGGAAGCGGGTTCGGGCCAGAAGTCTTCGGTCCTCACGCTCCCGGCACGAACCGTGGCCGAGGAGATGACCCGGAAGGTCCTCGCGGTCTCCCCCGACACCCCGCTCGCCACTGCGGCGCGGATGATGGTGAAGGGATACATCCACAGGGTTCTCGTGACCGACGGAGACGTTCTCGTGGGGGTCCTGAGTACCCGCGACCTGATGCGGGCGCTCGAGGAGAAGCAGTCGAGTCACAAGGTCGGTGAGTTCATGTCATCACCGGTTTTCACGATCCGGGACGAGGAGCCCCTGTCGGAAGCGGTCGAGCGACTGGAGAAGGCGCATGTGAGCGGGCTCGTGGTGGTCGAGGACGGATGGCCGGTTGGCGTCTTCGGGAAGGCCGAGGCGCTGGATGCCCGCGATCTGCCGCGCTCCGTGGCCGTCGGCGATGTCATGAACCCCCGGGTGCTCGTTCTCCCGAGCACGACCACACTGCACCGTGCGGCGGCGCAGGCCGCGGCTCTCGGAGTGCGCCGGGTGGTGATCCAGGACGTGGGAGGGCTGAAGGGGATTCTCTCAGGGCTGGACTTCGCGCGCGCCGTGAGCTGACGCGCCCCGTGGGGTGCGGCGCCCCCCCATGGCTGGCGTGGCCGCGCGTCCCGGTCCTACTTTGCACTTGCGATTGAGGCTCATGAATGAGCCCCCGTGTCGAGAGCTTCAGCCAGGATATACTCCGATGGATGCTTCCCCCCGCCGCCGCCGCCGCCGCGTGCACAACTGGATGGGCGTGGCCGTCACCGCGTTCGCACTGGTTCCCCTCCAGGTCGAGGCACAGCGCACCGTGAAACCCCCGCTCCACGGGCAGGAGTGGATGGCGATCACCGGGAAGCCCCTCGCGGCCACGGCCGGCGCGATGATCTTCCAGCAGGGAGGCAACGCGGTGGATGCGGCGGCGGCCATGCTGGGCGCTGCGGCTACGATGTGGGATGTGCTCTCGTGGGGCGGCGAGACGCAGGCGCTCATCTATGATCCGCGGAGCGGCGAGGTCATCGGGGTGAATGCGCTAGGAGTGGCCCCTTCCGGTGCGACGGCCGAGTACTTCCAGAGCCGGGGCATGAACTTCCCCCCCGAGTTCGGGCCGCTCGCGGCGGTGACGCCCGGGACTCCGGGCGGCCTCATGGTGATGCTCGCCGAATTCGGAACCCTGTCACTTGCCGAAGTGCTGGCGCCCGCGATCCGCATGGCCGACGGCTATCCGATCGAGGCCCAGACGGCCAACTCGATCGAATCGAACCGAAGCCGCCTCGAAGAATGGCGCTACTCGCGCGAAGTCATGCTTCCACACCTCGGAACCGGAGAGCGGGCGGCGCCCCATCCGGGAGAGATCTTCCGGCAGCCCGATCTGGCGCAGACCCTCCGAAAGCTGGTCGAGGCCGAGGCCGAGGCGCTCGCGCGGGGAGAGTCCCGCGAAGCCGCCATCATGGCGGCCTATGATCGGTTCTACCGGGGAGATATCGCGGAAGACATCGTGCGCGGAGTCCGGGAAGAAGGGGGACTCTTCACGCTCGAAGACCTCGCCACGTGGGAAGTCCGCTTCGAGGAGCCGGTGAGCATCGAGTATCGGGGAATCGAGGTCTACAAACTCCAGCCCTGGACCCAGGGGCCCGCGATGCTGCAGGCTCTGAATATCCTCGAGAACGTCGACCTCCGCGCGCTGGGGTTCAACTCCACCCCGTACCTTCATGCGGTGCACCAGGCGATCAGCATGGCCTTCGCGGACCGGGATTTCTACTACGGCGACGTCTACCGAGGGCCCCGGACGCCGATCGAGGGCCTCCTCTCGAAGGAGTATGCGCGTGCCCGCTACGAATCGATCGACTGGGAGCGAAACGACCCCGACATCGGGCCCGGCGACCCGTATCCATTCCAGGGAGAAGTGAACCCTTTCCGTGATCTCCTCGATCAATGGGAGCCCAACCCTTCCTTCCTTCGGGATGACGCGGTGACGGAGTCGGCACGCCGCACGACTCCCGCGGGAGCGCCGGACTTCGAGACCGACCCTTTTTACCGCGGCACCACCACGATCCAGGCGGCGGATGCGGAGGGGTGGGTCGTCTCGATCACCCCGAGCGGAGGATGGGTTCCGGCGGTGATCGCGGGGAACACCGGGGTCGGACTCAGCCAGCGGATGCAGAGCTTCGTCACCGATGAGCGCATGAACCCCTTCAACGTGGTGGAGCCCGGGAAGCAGCCGCGCGTGACGCTGACTCCCTCGATGGCGCTGCGCGACGGTCGCCCCTTCGTGTCCTTCGCGGTCCAGGGGGGCGACGGCCAGGATCAGAACCTTCTCCAGTTCTTCCTGAACATGGTGGAGTGGGAGATGACGGTTCAGGAGGCCGTGGAGGCCCCGAATCTGAATTCCTTCCAGATGCAGGGCTCGTTCGGGGCACACGTTTCGGAGCCCGGGCGGATCCTGCTGCACGAGGATACCCCGCCCTGGCAGCGCCGCGAACTCCAGAGAATGGGCTATTCCCTCACCTTCTCCCCGATCACCTCAGGCCCCATCAACGCGATCTGGTTTGACTGGGCGAATGGCACCTTCTGGGGAGGCTCCAGCCACCACGGCGAGGACTACGGAATCGCGTGGTGAAGGAAGGTCTCCAGCGCGGAGAAGGGTGTCTGGAGGTTGGGTGAGAGGCGGGCGCCGTCGAGCCCCTGGGTCCGAAAGGCGCGGAACGCAACCCCGTGCTCGTCGTAGAGCCGCCGGAATAGATCGGCGCTCGTGACTCCCTCGACCTCCACGAGATAGAGCGCCGCCGAGAGCTCCCACTGCCTGGGGGAACGCCAGGTCAGGCCGGGAGTGGCTTCGACCGCATCCTTCATGCGGGCCCAGATCGCCCGGTGGTGAGCCTCCCGTGCGCTGGAATCGATGGAGTCCTGGAAGGCGAGGGCATCGCCGAGCGCCATCACCTCGGGGAGATTGCGGGTGCCGTAGTCCTCGAACCGTCGCACCGTACCCGCCGCCCCGCCCTGGCCGGAGCTTACCCAGAAGGGAGGGATCCGCTCGTGCATCTCCGCACGCAGGTACAGGAGCCCCAGCCCCTTCGGTGACTGCACCCATTTGTGGGGGCTCGCCGAATAGAAGTCCACATCCCAGGCGGCGGTCGATACCGGGACCATCGACACGGCCTGTGCCCCGTCCACCGCGACGAACTCCACTCCCCGCGCGTGCGCCCCGCGCGCCAGCGCTGCGATCGGATGACGCAGCCCGACGATGTTGTCGATGTGCGGCAACACGAGAACCCGCGTGCGATCGGTGATCTGATCCAGATGCAGCGCGACGATCTCGCCCTCTGAGAGCCCGGGCAGATCGAGGATCGGAAAGTCGAAACGGCGCACCGTGAAGCCGCGGGCCGGGGCCTGATGCTGCCAGGGAAGGCTCGCACCGGGGTGATTGAGCGAGCTGAACAGCACTTCGTCGCCGGGGCCGAGCGGGAGCCCCTGTGCAAGGAGGTTGAACCCCTCTGTCGTGTTGTGCGTGATCGCCACCTCGGCGGGGGTGCATCCGAGCGCCTGAGCAGCGGCAACCCGGACGGCCTCCCGCGGTTCCCGCCACGGCTCATCCCACATGTAGAGCCATGGATTCGACTCGCAGAGGGTCAGATAGCGAAGGTGTGCCTCGTGCACGACCCGGGGGATCGTACCGATGGATCCATGGTTCAGATAGCGGAGTCCGGGTGCGAGGAGGTAGTCCTCGTCGGTGGGGAGGGCGCCTGTGAGCGGTCGCGCGCGAGCCAGCTCCTCGGCAAATATCCCGCGTGCGTTCCCGAGCGCGGCGAGGAGCGCACCCGCGCCGGCTCCCCTGAGGAAGGTTCTGCGGTCGGTCATGGGGCGATTCGCTCCTCTCCTGAATAGACGTTGAAGCCGTCGTCCCGGGCGAAGCCCACGAGGGTCATCCCGAAGCGTCGGGCGAAATCGACCGCGAGAGAAGAAGGCGCGCCCACGGCCACGAGGAAGGGTATCCCGGCCATGGCGGCCTTCTGCAGGATCTCGAAGGAGGCGCGTCCGCTCACTCCGAGCACAAGATCGGTGAGCGGGGTCCGTCCCTCAAGGAATTCGTGTCCGACGAGCTTGTCGACGGCGTTGTGGCGGCCCACGTCCTCGCGCACCCCGAGGAGCTGCCCCGCCGCCGTGAACAGCCCGGCGGCATGGAGTCCCCCGGTGCGGGAGAAGACCGGCTGCTCATCATGAAGGCGGTCGGGCAGCTCCCTGATCATGGCGGGGGCTACCCGCATCCCCCCTTCGCGATCGGGCAGGGGAAACGGGGTGCAGCCAAGCGCCTCGACGGCATCCAGCGAAGCCTTCCCGCAGATGCCACAGCTCGAAGTCATGTAGAAGTTGCGTTCGAGCAGGGCCGGATCGAAAGGGGTCCCGGGACGGAGACGGACCTCGAGAAGGTTGTATTCCTGAGGCTCGTCGCCGGAGCAGTATGAAATTCGCAGGAGGTCACGGCGCGATCGGAGAATCCCTTCCGTGAAGAGGAAACCCGCGGCGAGTTCGAAGTCGGCGCCCGGGGTCCTCATGGTGACGGCCACCGAGCGGGTCTGCGGGGATGGTGTCGCCGGGTCCGACGAAGGAGGGTCGGCAGAAGGGGCAGGGGAACCCGTGAAGGTGATCCGGATCTCCAGCGGTTCCTCCGCCGCGAGCGCATCGTCGACCCCTTTCGGTCGATCGGAGCCCTCGCGGTAGCGGAGCACCCGGGCCTTCACGGCCTCGCGCCGCGGGATGAGCATCGCCTTCCTGTCGTTGGAGTCACGTCCGGATCGGACCTTGAACCTCCAACCTCGGCGAGCGGGGCGTCAATAGGAAGCGCAGGACCGCTGCTCGATCCGGGGTGGGCGCTCCGGCTTCGATCAGGGCCCCTGCGGCGCCTCCACGATCGCTCCCATGAAGAGGATCGTCCCGGAAAGCCGCTCACGGATCGCGAAGAGGAAGGGGCGATCCGCCCGCACTTCGGGAGGGAGAGAGGTCACACCGGTCACTGAGGTCACCGCCGCGGCCACGGTGCCCTCCTCGTCGACCTGGAGGAAGCTCTTCTGCCGCACCTCGTCGATCCAGAGACCCACTCCCCCGAACATCCGTGAGAAGTCGGCCGCTCCATCGAAAGCGACACCCATCCCCATGGTCTCCAGCGCGTCGTTCATCACCCCCTCCCACTCGAGTTCGAAACGCGGGAGGGAAAGCAGGGTCCTGCCCACGGTGAAAGAAGAGGTGAGTTCCTCCCACCAGCCGGCATCGGCCTCCTCCAGGAGCGAGTGAACGGATGTCTCGCCGCGCGGCACGACGACCGTCATCGAGAACGCTCCTCCGCCGTAGGGAAGATCTGCCGCCGCCCATCGGTCGGAGAAGGCCGAACGGATGGTGTCATCGCGGACCATCATCTGGACTGATGCCGTGCCGCCGTTCTCGAGGTGGAAGGGGGCGGTGCGCGTCTGTCGGGGATCGAAGGGGGTCGTCCATCCCGCTTCGAAATAGACCGCGTTCATGAGGTACACGATGACATTGCCGGGGATCGGCGACGGCGCCATCTCCTCGATCTTCCCGCGGGTGGCGCTCCGGACCCAGTCGTTGATCCGGGTCGGGGCGGAAGGGGAGCCGAAGTCCAGCGCTTCCACCCTGGAATCGAAGTAGGAGGTCACCCGCTCCCGGAAAGGAGCCTGGACGCTGAGCCCCTCCCGGTGCCAGATCGAGTTTGCGATCGCCACATCGACGGAGGGATCCAGCTCGGTGAAAAGGTCGAGAAGATCTCGGTACGACTCGTTGATCTGGGTCTCGGAAAGTCCCGTCAGTCGAAGCGTGCTCCGCATCGCGTCAAAGGTCTCGCCCGCCGCGCCGTTCATCGTCATGCCCAGAGCCATGGATGCACTGATCGGAGAGATGAAGACGCTCCGCGTGCGGTCCTCGTCGGCCAGTTCGCGGAGAAGGTCGAAGCCGAAGGTGTTGCTGGCCTCGATGGAGCTCCGCTCTGCGGCCGTGAGCGCACGCGGGAGTTCAGTGATGGGGCGAGGCGGCTCGTCGGGATCGGATCCAAAGATGCCGCCGCACGCGGGGAGGGAAAGAAGGATGAGGGAGCAAAAGATGTTGCGCCGCATGGGTTTCTCCGAGAGCCTCTGGACTGTTCGCGTTGAGTGTGGGGTTTCCAGGCCGTTAATAGCCTGTTAACGAGCCAGGCGGGGCGTTCGTGACACGGGCCAGGGCCAACAGTCAGCGCGAACAGTCCCCAACAGTCAGCGCGAACAGACCCGCGATGACCTCCCCGCGCTTGCCGCCGCGAGCCTACGAGGGATAGCTTGCCGACCTCAACCGACGCCCGGGTTCGCCCTCCATGCGGCGACCCCCCGACCCCTGCGAAACCCATCCGATGAACATGAAACGCACCCTCGCGCTCCCCGCCGTCCTGCTCGCTCTCAGCCTCGCCTTCCCGTTGTCCGGAGAGGCCACCGTTTCCGGACCGGACGAAACGGTGAGCGAAGACACTCGCCTTCTTCGGAACCCATCGATCAGCGCATCCCATATCGTTTTCGTATACGCCAACGACCTATGGGTCGTGGGGCACGGAGGGGGCGATGCGCGCCGACTCACGACGAGTCCGGGCACCGAGACCAACCCGAAGATCTCGCCGGACGGGCGATGGGTGGCCTTCACCGGTCAGTATGACGGGAATACCGACGTGTTCGTGGTCTCGATTGACGGGGGTGAGCCCCGGCGGCTCACCTACCATCCGGGCGCTGACAACGTGCAGGGGTGGACGCCGGATGGAAGCGCGGTCCTCTTCGTGTCCGGTCGTGAGGGCTATCCCACGGGGAACACGAAGTTCTTCACGGTTCCGGTCGAGGGCGGATTCCCCGAAGCCCTCCCCATTCCACGGGCGGTCTCGGGCTCTATCTCCCCGGACGGCCAGCACATCGCGTATACATTCCCCTCCTTCTGGGATCCGGAATGGAGGAACTACCGCGGCGGACAGGCGCAGCCGGTCTGGATCGTCTCCCTGGACGACCATGAGCTGATGAAGCCGCCGTGGGATGGGGAGCGGCAGCTCTCTCCGGTCTGGATCGGCGGGGTGGTCTACTTCCTTTCGGAGCGGGACTGGATGTTCAACGTCTGGTCCTTCGATCCGGCCTCGAGCGAACTGGCTCAGCTCACATCCCACACCGACTTCGATGTGAAGAGTCTCGAGGCGGGGGGTGGGAAGCTCGTGTACGAGCAGGCCGGTCGTCTCCATCTCCTGGATCCGGCCACGGGTCAGGCTTCTCCGATAGTCGTGAATGTGCGCGGTGACCAGCTCCACTCCCGTCCCCGCTGGGTCGACGCGAACGTCAACCAGTTGCAGAATGCTCAGATCTCTCCCACGGGTCAGCGCGCCGTCTTCGAGTTCCGTGGCGAGATAGTCACCGTGCCCGCGGAGCACGGCACACCGCGGTACCTCTCCAGCTCGTCGGCTTCGGCCGAGCGCTTCCCGAGCTGGTCGCCGGATGGCCAGAAGATCGCCTTCTTCAGCGACGCCTCGGGCGAGTATCAGCTCGTGATCGCCCCCCAGGACGGGCTGGGCGAGCGCCAGGTGATCGACCTTCCGGAAGACACATATTACTTCCAACCCGTCTGGTCACCCGATGGCAACCGGATCCTGTATCGCACCGCCGGAATGGAGATCTGGCATGTGGATGTGGCCACGGGTCAGGCGGAGCACGTGGACACCGAGACCCGAGGGTACCCCGAACGGACCCTCGATCCGGTCTGGTCTCCGGATTCCGGCTGGATCGCGTATGCAAAGCGGCTGAACTCGGGGCTCCGCGCGATCTGGGTGCACAACCTTGAGACCGGGGAGAACCATCAGCTCACCGACGGGATGTCGGACGCCTACAAGCCCCAGTGGGACGTATCCGGGAAGTACATCTACTTCCTCGCTTCCACGGACTACGGGCTGAATACCGGCTGGCTGGACATGTCGTCGTACGACCGACCGGTAACGAGAGGGGTCTATCTCGCAGTGCTTGCGAACGACACGCCCAACCCGCTCGGACCCCGGAGCAGCGATGAACCGGCGGCGGGAGGCGGAAGCGAAGGGGAGGCGGGTGCGGGTCGGGCCACGGGGGGTGCGGCCCCCGCACGCGCGGATACCGCCGCTGCGGCTGGCTCCGCCACCGTCCGCATCGACTTCGACGGACTGGATCAGCGAATTCTCGCCCTCCCCGCCCCGCAGCGGAACTACACGGCGCTCCTTGCCGGCGCCGAAGGCGTGGTCTTCTGGGCCGAGGCGGTCGCGAACCAGCCGGGGAATGTGCTGCACCGCTTCCAGTTGAGCGACCGTGAGACCGTACAGTTCCTGACCGGGGTTCAGGCCGCCGTGGTCTCGCACGACCGGAAGAAGCTCCTCGTCCGGACCGGGCCGCAGTGGCGGATCGTGAACACGGCCGGGGCACCGCCCACCGGGAGCTCGGGTGCGCTCTCCCTCAACAACATCCGGGTGCAGGTCGACCCGATGGAGGAATGGGCACAGATTCTCCGCGAGGGATGGCGGTTCCAGCGCGACTTCCTCTACGTGGACAACTTCCACGGCGCTCCCTGGGATGAGATCTACACCTGGTATCAGCCCTGGGTGGAGCACGTGCGCCACCGTTCCGATCTGAACTACCTCGTCGACATGATGGGGGCCGAGATCGGGGTGGGGCACAGCTATGTGAGCGGCGGGGACATGCCCTCGAATCCTTCAGTTCCCGGGGGGCTCCTCGGGGCCGACTACTCGGTGGAGAACGGGCGGTACCGGATCCGGAAGATCTACACGGGAGAGAACTGGAATCCCGGGCTCGAGTCGCCGCTCTCGGGGCCGGGGGTGGATGTGCGGGAAGGGGACTATCTCGTTGCCGTGAACGGGATCGAGGTCACCGCGAGCGAGAACCTGTTCCGCTACTTCGAGGGGACGGCCGGGCAGCAGACGGCGATTGCCGTGAATGATCGCCCCTCGCTGGACGGCGCCCGCACCTTGACCGTGGTCCCACTCGGAAATGAGAACCAGCTCCGCATGCGGGAATGGCTGGAGCACAACCGGCGCCTCGTGGACGAGATGTCTGGAGGTCGCTTGGCTTACGTCTACCTCCCCAACACCGGGGCGGGTGGCTACTCGAACTTCAACCGCTACTACTTCGCGCAGCAGGATCGGCTCGGCGCGGTGATCGACCAGCGAAACAACGGGGGCGGTTCGGCAGCGGACTACATTGCCGACGTCCTCAGCCGCCGGCTCCAGGGGTACTTCAACTCCGCCGTGGGCGATCGGCTCCCCTGGACGCAGCCCATGGCCGGGATCTTCGGGCCGAAGGTCATGATCATCAACGAACAGGCGGGCTCCGGTGGCGACCTCCTCCCCTTCCTCTTCCGGCAGATGGAGATCGGGACGCTGGTCGGGACCCGCACCTGGGGCGGGCTCGTGGGCACCTGGGACACCCCGCTCTTCGTGGACGGGGGGCGGATGATCGCGCCTCGGGGCGGGTTCTTCAATGTCGATGGGGAGTGGGATGTGGAAGGCGTGGGAGTAGCTCCGGATATTCTGGTCGAAATGACCCCGCGCGATGTGATCGAGGGAAGGGATCCTCAACTCGAGCGAGCAGTGCAGGAGGCGCTCCGTCTGCTTGAGGAGAATCCGGTCGAGTTCAAGCCCGAGCCGCCGCCGCCCGTCCGGTGGAGGATGCCGGGCGGCAGCGGGCGGTGACGCGCTCCGGGAGGGTCGTCGGTCGCCCGAGGGTGCGCGCGGCACTTCCCG
>JBGTMU010000021.1:0-1553 GCA_041743405.1 Longimicrobiales bacterium
CCCGGCTCGCCGCCAGTTCTATTTGGGCGCGAGGTGCTCCGCAAACGTCCCTTCGGCACTCCTGACAAGTACCGGGAACTCCCGGGAACTCCAAAGATGCTCGGACGGACCCCTTCTCGTTCTATTTTTTGACCGCCCCACGTACATGCTGGGAGCTTGGAAATATGGAAACACCCCCTCCGCGAGGGCTGAAACCCGCGAAGAATCGTCGGATTTAGGTCTCAGGAGGGTGGTTTGGAGTAATGGAACAGAAAGGGGGCCTGCTCGTCGTTTGCCGGGCACTTACCCTGCCGCGCAAAGCACAGTGCTACAACAACTTCCGTACGATCTATTTCCAGATGGGGTGTGGGCCGGCGTCGTCGCGGTATGAAGTTGATCCATTACCCGTGAATGGGGGTGGCTTCAGTCCCACCCGCTTTGTGAGTTCTCTAAACTTTGTCCCCGTTTCTCTCTAAAGTTTGTCCCCGCTGGGAGGGTCGGTCAGGCGGCTTCGATGTCGGGGTCGGCCTCCGGTTTGAGGTGGCGGGTGCGGTAGGAGCGGCCGCGAAGTAGGTAGTGGGTTCCGCGCTCGAGGAGCCGGTCGAGGATCGCTTCCGCGAGGTCACCATCATGCAGTAACTGGCCGAGCGCGGCCAGAGGCTTGTTCGTGGTCACGATCATGGGGCGCCGCTTGAGGTGGCGATCGTTGACGACGCGATAGAGGACGTTCGCAGCGTCCGGGGCATAGCTCTGGTACCCGAGTTCGTCGAGCACGAGCACGTGCGGATGGACGTAGGGCTCGAGGGCCTCTTCCAGCCTGGCCTCGGCAGCGGCTCTGGAAAGCACTCCGATGAGTTCGTCGGCGGTCGTGAACCGGGCCTCGAACCCGTTCTGTATGGCGCGGTAGGCGATAGCCACCGCGAGATGGGTCTTTCCCCGCCCGGGCGGGCCGCTGAGGATGGCGGAGCGCCCCTCGCTGACGAGCTCAGGGCCCAGCAGGCTTCCGAGCATCTTCAACCGGACGGAGGTCTGGAACGTGAAGTCGAACTCGTCGATCGTGCGCAGGAACGGGAACTTCGCCTTCCGTACGGAGCGAGTGATACGGGTCTGCGCCCGGTGCGCGATCTCTTCGGCGAACAGGATCTCGAGGAAGGTTCGGTAGCTCATCTCCTCTTCCTCGGCGCGGAGGGCGAGTTCGGCGTGGAGCCGTCGGATGGTGGGCAGGTGGAGGCGCCGGAGCATGGCGTCCAGGTCACCCATCGGGGTCTCCATGTTCATGAAGCCACCTCCCGAGCAGCCAACTTGACGACGTACTCGGCACCGTAGAGGCGCTGGAAGAGCGCGCGCTGGAGCAGGCGCAGGAAGTGCGCTTCCCCGAGCTCTTCCAGGAGCGCGAACAGACGCTCCACATCTCCCTTCCACGTGTGGGGGCGCGCATGGATCAGCTCCGTGAGGTAGCTCTCTCCGACGGGGCCGAGCTCCAGGATCCGCTCCCTCATGAAGTACAGTCGCTTGCGGGCTCCGGCCACCGCGGCCAGTTGCTCGGCCCGCTGGCCCTGCATGTAACTCGTCCG
>JBGTMU010000022.1:0-1709 GCA_041743405.1 Longimicrobiales bacterium
GTGGAGCACCCGGCGCAGGGTGGGAACGCCAGGCAGGTCAGCCCCGTTGTCGACGAGGGCCTGAACCACGCCAGCCGTGGCGAGCGCCTGCCCGGCTCGCCGCACCGCCGAGCGGTGGGACCGGAGGAAGAGCGCCGTCTCGAACGGCACGCCGTACGTGGCCGAGTAGGCCCGGGCCAGAAAAGAGACCGAGGTCTCATCGAACACGGGTACGAGCCGACGCTTCCGCACCTCGGGACTCCACTCTGCGTAGGAGGCATCCACCCCCATTTCGACCCGAAGATGGGTTTCAGGGTCAGTGGATCCGTCCACGAATCGGGTGCGATCGCGGTGGAGCAGCTCGCCGACTCCCCTGCCGATCCACGGGTGAACAGCCTGGTCGGCCAGCACATGGGTGATCCACCCCCAGGTGAAGGCTCGCTCCCGGGCCGTGGCCGATTCGCGGAGCATCGCGCGGCAGAGTGCCCCGGGGTGGAGACAGTGCGCGAGGTCGGAAAGAGCGCGCGCGCCCCCCGGGAAGTACCCCAGGTCCGGCCCCACTGCGCCGTTGTAGTAGGCGTTCAGCGCCTCCCGGTCATCCAGGTCGAACGGGGGGGAGAGAGAGTCGGCTCGCCACCGCTGCAGCGCACGGTCGGCCAGTACGAAGTGGAGCACGACACCGGGCATTTAGCCTCCTCGTCTCTCCCGTGTCCGGGATACGCCGACCGGGACTGCGAATCTCGCTGTCCTGCAGTGAACATTCGGCGCGAGGAGGCACGAAGGTGTGACACAGGCGTGGACGATTCGGTAACGGTCCGCGTACACTGTGGTAAATCCCCACCCCGGACGGCCCAGGTCATGTGCCGGTTCGGGCCGAAAAAGCGTAGCCTTCCTGGGCGCATGGCTGTTCCGGCGCCGTTTTCGCCCTTGCTCGGAGGCGGCCATGACGATTGCCCGGACCGGCGCTGACGCGCCCGCCCCACTCGGACTCGACCCCGAGCTCGTGGAACGCACGCGCGGGGCACAACCCTTCCGACGGGTGTTCCACGCGTGCAACGGCGTGCTGCTTTTCCTGGTGCTGGAATGGTTCGCCATTCCAACCCGGACGGCCGTGGTTGCGCTTGCGGTTGTGTTCGTTGTCCTGCTTGCGGTCGATGTGGTCCGGCTGCGCCTTCCGCGGGCGAACGCCCTCTTCTTCACGGCATTCGCTCATCTGGCATCTCCCCGCGAAGCCGGTGGTGTTGCGTCTTCCACATGGTATACGCTGGGTGTCGTGCTGGCGCTGGCCGTGTTTCCGCGCTCGTACGCCCTGTCCGGCATCCTCGTGCTCGCCCTCGCCGACCCCGCGGCGTCGTACGTGGGCCAGCGATGGGGACGCAGGCCTTTTCTGGGAGGCTCCGTGGAAGGCATGGTGGTGTTCTTCGCGGTGGCGTCCGCCGTGCTCCTGCTTCACCACTCTCCTGGAATGGCATTTGGCGCAGCGGGGCTGGCGACCATTGCGGAGCGTCGGTCATGGCCGCTGGACGACAACTTCACGATCGCGCCCGCAACGGCGGCAGCGCTTCTGGTTCTGGAGATGCTCACATGATCACACCCGCCCCGAGGGTGAGTGTGGTGGTGCCGACTCTGAATGAAGAGCGCTACCTGCCCGTGCTCCTGGACTCACTCGCCCGCCAGACGCCCCGCGTGCACCAGGTGATCGTGGCGGACGCGGGTTCGACGGACCGCAC
>JBGTMU010000023.1:0-7856 GCA_041743405.1 Longimicrobiales bacterium
GGGGCCTCACTGCTACGTCCCCCGCTTCGCGGGCGACGCTTTCGACCCCAAAAGAAAGGGAGGTTGCAAAAACTTGATGAGGTTCAGGGGCGGACATTTCTACTTCACCCAACCCCCGGACTTTTCTACTTCATCCGAACATGGAGCCTCCCTGGCTCAGAGCTTCGCGCGATACGCCTCGGGAAGATCCTCCAGCCGATCGATGTCGGAGAGGGGCTCCAGGAGTGCCACACTGAGCCCTGCCCGACGGATGCGCTCAAGGGTTCGCTCGAGGACGCGGTCCGTGCTCCAGGGGATGTCGCGGAAGAGGGTATCGACAGGACGGCGAAGGGCGAGGAGATAGTATCCTCCGTCCATCGCTGGCCCGACCACGACCTGGGCGCCCCCGGGCCGTTCGAGTTCCGCAAAGGCACGCTCAACCAGCGCGCGATTGACCCCCGGCGCGTCCGTACCGATCACGCAGACTGTGTCGGCATCGGCGAAGGCGTTCCGGAAGGCCTCGGTCAGTCGGTCGCCCAGATTCCCTTCGCTCTGCGGCACGAAGACGAGCTCGTTCGGGCCGAGCCACTCCCTCACTTCCTTCGCGGAGTCCGGTGGATCGAAGGCGATTACGGTCTGGTAGTTTCCCTCCCGCACTCCGTCCACGACTTCCTGCCCCAGGCGTCGGTAGATGGCCGCGGCCTCTTCTTCGCCGATCGCCTCGGCGAGACGGGTCTTCACCTTCCCCGGAACCGGAGCCTTGGCGAAAACCAGGAGAACGCGGCGTCCGACGGGCCTGGGGGGGGCGGCGTTCACGCGGGCCGGGTAGAGGGGAGCGAGCCTCTCGGCCGATACCCCGGCTCCATAAAGTGCAATGAGAAGGGCGTTTCGGACCCATCCGCGAAACGGGCCGTCTTCCCTGTATCTCCGGGCGCTCGAAAGGACCGGGGCGTCGATTCGGGCGAGACCTCCGCGTGCCCGGAGCTTCCGCACCATCTCCACGTCTTCCATCACGGGAAATTCCGGAAATCCGCCCACCGAGTCGAATCGCTCACGGGAGATGATGAGCCCCTGGTCTCCGTAGGACAGGCCGGTCAGTCGCTCGCGCACCCGCTGACCGATTTCGATAGCCCGCCACCCGAACCCCCCTGCGTCCATGCGAAAGCGGAACACGGCGGCTTCTTCCGGAGGGGGGGACGCCAGCCAGCGCTCGAGCGCCCGCGCCGTCTCGACCGGGAATCGGACATCGGCGTGGAGGAAGAGGATCCATCGCGTGTCCAGCACCGAGGCGCCGGCATTCAGCTGTCGGCCGCGCCCTCTCGGAGCGTCGACAACCCGGCACCCCGCCTCGAGAGCCAGGCATCGGGTCTGATCCGAAGAACCCCCATCGGCCACCACGATCCGGTAGTCGAGCGAGAGCCAAGAAAGATCCTCGAGGAGAGAGGGAAGCGCTTCCTCCTCATCGAGTGCGGGGATTACGATCCCCAGCGTGGGCTGGAGGGTCACCGCTCCACGTCGTTCAGCGTCCAGTCGTACTCGAAGAACTGGACGCGGGTGTCGCTCCGGAGGAGAAGCTCGGCATCGCCCCCACTCAGGTATCCGGCGAAGAACGCCTTCAGCCCTTCCTCCCCTCCGAAATCTCCCGAGTACCAGTCCAGCACCTTGTTGAGATGGAGAGTGGCCGGGGAACCGCGCTCGAGGCGAAAGTGCTGGGGGGTTGCGATGAGGTTGATCACCGCTCGATCGAGCTGCGCGTCCAGATCGCTTCCCCGATAGGCATCCGGCCAGAGGATGGGGCAACTGATGGCGGCGCAGTTCACGGCGAAGTGGATCCGGGGATCCTCGAAGCCGGGGCGGATGATCTCGTGCTCGATCTCATCCTGGGAGCGGCGAGCTCCGGCAATGTGACAGTGGGTGCGGGAGAAGACGTCACGGATCTGCCAGGGGGAATTGTCGGGATAGCCGGCCACGCGGTTCCGGAGGGCGCCGAAGAACCCTGTCCGTCCCCTTTCGATGGGGTAGTGGTCGGACACCAGTCGCAGCATGCAGGCGTTGTAGGCATTGATCCAGAACGCGAGCTGATCATTCCGGGAGGCCTGGGCCAGCCGTTCCGGGCTGGTGGCGCCGAGAGACTCGAGGTAACGGTCGAGCGGTGCCCGGTTCTCGCCGAGGCCTCGATAGTCCACGCGAGGGCCCTCCACGATCCGCGCGAGAACTTCCGTGAACGCCGTGTGATCCGGCGGAGTCTGCGCCGAACTCCGGGCCGGCATGACGGTCATTCCGGCCAGAAGGAGGAAGGCCGGGAGTGTGGCTGCGGAACGGCTCCAGCGAGATTCAGGCACTGCGACTCCGGTGAGGGGAGGGTTCGGGGACCCCTGTGCGTCTCCATGGTGGAAACCCGCGGCGGGGAGGGAGGGTTCCCGGGCCCCTGCCTCGTTCGCGGCGGGTGGGGAGCCCATTCCTGAACCGGGGCGCCATTTCCGCAGCCCCGGACCCTCCAGGGCCTCTCCGGGGGTAGTCCCCCCTCCGCGTACAAAGTGAGCTGCCCCCCGTAGACAAGGACGTGCCCAGATGAGCTGGACCGCTGTGAATCCCGCCACCGACGAGACCCTTGAAACGTATCCGGAGATGAGCGGGACGGAAGTGGAGGAGATCCTGCAGGCCGCTGACCGGGCCCAGCGGGCGTGGCGTGCGACCACATTCCCGGAGCGCGCCAGCAGACTCGTGCGGGCCGCCGAGATCCTTCGAGAGCGATCCGAGGAGTTTGCCCGGCTCATGACCCGGGAGATGGGGAAGCCCCTCAGGGAAGCCCGGGGCGAGGTGGAGAAGTGCGCCTGGGTCTGCGAGTACTACGCGGAAAATGGAGAGGCACAGCTCGCCTCCGAGCTGGTGGACACGCCGGAGAACGCGGCCTCCACCTATGTCGCCTTCGACCCCATCGGCCTGGTGCTCGCCATCATGCCGTGGAACTTCCCCTTCTGGCAGGTCTTCCGGTTCGCGGCACCGAACCTGATGGCGGGAAACGGCGCGATCCTGAAACACGCGCCCAACGTGCCCGGGTGTGCCCTGGCCATCGAGGAAGTGTTCCATCACGCGGGCATTCCCGCCGACCTGTTCCGCTCGGTGATCGTGGACCTGAAGCTCACCGGCCGGATCATCGAGCATCCGCTGGTGCGGGGCGTGACCCTTACCGGAAGCGTTGCCGCGGGGAGAGCGGTGGCAGCCCAGGCCGGGGGGGCGCTCAAGAAGACGGTTCTGGAGCTCGGGGGAAGCGATCCCTACATCATCCTGGAAGATGCGGATCTGGAAGCGGCAGTCGAGGCGTGCGTCACGAGCCGGATGCTGAATTCAGGGCAGAGCTGTATCGCGGCCAAGCGTTTCCTGGTGGTGGAGCCGCTCCGGGAGGAGTTCGAACGACGCATGGTGGAGCGCATGCGCCGGATCGTCATGGGTGACCCCATGAACGAGGACACCACCCTGGGCCCCCAGGCCCGCCATGATCTCCGGGATCAGCTCCACCGGCAGGTCCGTGAGAGCGTGGAGGCGGGTGCCCGCCTTCTCCTGGGTGGCGAGCTCCCGAAGGGTCCCGGGGCGTTTTACCCTGCCACGGTCCTCGCCGACGTGGAGCCCGGGATGCCAGCCTACGGCGAGGAACTCTTCGGGCCGGTGGCCAGCGTCATCTCGGTGGGAGATGAAACGGAGGCGATCCGGGTGGCCAACGATACGCCCTTTGGTCTGGGGGGCGCCATTTTCACGGCCGACCGGGAGCGGGGCGAGCAACTGGCCAGGAAAGGACTGGACGCCGGAGCCTGTTTCGTGAACGCCTTCGTGCGCTCGGACCCCCGCCTCCCCTTCGGAGGGGTGAAGGAGAGCGGGTACGGTCGGGAGCTTTCCACCTTCGGAATTCGGGAGTTCGTGAACATCAAGACCGTGTGGGTGGAGTAGCTTCCCGGGCGGGGTAAAAAGTCCCGGCCCCGAGGTCGTCGACACCCGCCGAGAAGCGACGAGGCCCTGGCCCTGTTAGGTTTGATGCAGAAATACCCACATCTTTCCCCCAGACAATCCCATCCATGACTGAGAACGAAAAGCTCCTCGCCCGCCGCGAGGCGGTGGTTCCGCGCGGTGTCCCGAGGGTTACGACCGCTACCGTCGCGCGAGGTCGAGGGGCGGTGCTCATCGACGCCGAAGGCAACGAGATCCTGGACTTCGCCGGAGGGATCGGGGTGATGAACGCAGGCCATTGCCAGGAGGCGGTGGTCGAGGCCATCACCCGCCAGGCGGGCGAACTCCTCCACACCTGCTTCCATGTGGCCACGTACGAACCCTACGTGGAGCTGGCCGAGAAGCTGGCGCACCTTCTCCCCCATGGGGAACGGACCAAGGTGCTTCTCATCAATTCGGGAGCCGAGGCGGTGGAGAACGCCGTGAAGATCGCCCGGCAGGCGACCGGCCGCTCGGGGATCATCTGCTTCTCGGAGGCCTTCCACGGGCGAACCCTCATGGGGATGTCCCTGACCTCCAAGGTCTCGTACAAGAAGGGGTGCGGCCCGTTTGCCCCCGAGATCTACCGGCTTCCCTTCCCGAACCACCGGCTCCGGGGCGACGGGCTGGAGATGGGAGCGTTCGTGGAGCGGGAGCTGGAGCGGCTCCGGGAGTCCTTCTCCACTCTGGTGGCGGCCCAGGACGTGGCCGCCATCCTGATCGAACCGGTGCAGGGAGAAGGCGGCTTTGTCCTGGCTCCTCCGGGGTATCTCGAGGGCCTTCGCGAGATCTGTGACGAGGAAGGCATCGTCCTCATTTTCGATGAGGTGCAGACCGGGTTCTGCCGGACCGGACGCTGGGCCGCCTACGAGCACTTCGGGGTGATTCCCGACCTCTCGACCTGGGCCAAGTCCATGGGGGGCGGGCTTCCCATTGGCGCCGTAGTGGGCCGGGCCGAAGTCATGGACGGGGCCGAGCCTGGAACAATCGGCGGCACCTACGGCGGGAACCCCGTGGCGTGCGCCTCCGCGCTGGCCACCATCCGGATCATGGAGGAGCTCGATCTGAACCGTCGGGCCACCGGGATCGGGGAGCGGATCCGCGGTCGCTTCGAGGCGCTGGCCGAGCGCTGTGGCGCGGTCGGGGAGGTCCGGGGGCTCGGGGCCATGATGGCCATGGAGCTCGTGGAGAATGGAGATCCCCACCAGCCAGCCTCGGCGCTGGCACGGGAGGTGACCCAGGCCTGCCTGACGGAGGGCGTGCTGGTGATTACGGCAGGACCCGCGGGGAACGTGATTCGCATCCTGAGCCCCCTCGTGATCACGGACGAGGAGCTCGACCGCGGACTGCGCGTGATCGAGGAAGCCGTGATGCGCCTCTGGGAGGTTGGACAGGGAGAGAGGGAACAGCGCGGCGGCGGTGCACCGGAAATCCGAGCGGACGAGGTGGACACCCACGTGGACACCCACCCGGAAGAGACCCGACACGGGGGCAGGGTTCACGCGTGAGACCCATCGGAATCGCGGGCCTGCAGCTTCGGACTTCGGGACTGGTGAGCAACCTCGCGTACCTCTCCGCAAAGCTGGACCACCTGATGGTGGTCTTTCCCTGGGTCGAGATGGTAGTCTTCAGCGAGCTGGCCGCTTTCGGTCCGGCAAAGGGATGGGCCGAGCCCCTCCCGGGCCCCACCGAGAATGCATTCCGGGAGATGGCCCGGAAGCACCGACTCTGGATCGTCAATGGATCCCTTTACGAGAAGCGGGAAAGCGGGATCTACAACACGGCCTCGGTTCTGAACCCAAAGGGGGAAGTGGTGGGCCGTCACCGGAAGCTCTTCCCCTTCGCCCCCTATGAGCAGGGGGTCGAAGCGGGAGATGATTTTCTGGTCTTCGACGTCCCCGAGGTGGGGCGCTTCGGCGTCTCCATCTGCTACGACGCGTGGGTCCCGGAGACCTCCCGGATGCTCGTGGCCATGGGGGCCGAGGTCATCCTTCATCCGTCGCTGACGGGGACCATGGACCGGGATGTGGAGCTGGCCATTGCGCGGAGCACCGCGGCCGTCAATCAGTGCTATTTCGTGGACATCAACGGGGTGGGGGCCGGGGGGGTCGGAGAATCGATTTTGGTGGGGCCGCATGGAGAGATCATCCATCAGGCAGGCTCCGGGGAAGAACTGATCACGGCAGAGCTGGATCTGGAACGGGTCCGCAGATCCCGGGAAAGAGGACTGCGTGGGCTGGGTCAGCCACTCAAGAGCTTTCGGGATCGGAAGGTCCGATTCGGCGTCTATGACCGTCGATGGAAAGGGGGAAACGGGTATCTGGACACCCTGGGCCCTCTGGAGAAACCCGGTCGACCCTCCGCAGGTGACGAGCCCGCGGAGGCCGATCGATCGGAATGAGTGCAACTTTCTGGGGGAGGATAAAGGCCATGATTGACCGAAGCGTGAATCTCGGATCCGCCGGCGATGCCGGTCCCACGCCTGGCCGGCACCCTGACCCTGGAAACGCGGCGGGCTCCCCGACCCGTTCGGAATCCCGGGATCAGCCCGCCAGCATCCAGTACAACGCGGCCCGGATGCGCATGGAAGCCTGGAACCTGCTGCGGGACCATGCCCGTCGCCTCGCCCAGATCCACAGGATGGGGGGAGACACCGCTCCGGGGTTGAAGGAAGTGGCTGCGGAGCTGGAAGCGCTTCGCCCCTACGAATCCCACTGGGCGTTTCCCGGTCTCCGGGGCTTCGAGAAGCTCTCCGCGTTCTTCCGACAGGGGGCCTGGGAAGCATTCGCGAACCAGACCGAGCGCGTGGTTCAGCTCCTCGCGAAGGATTCCTACCGGCGGATGGATCTCTCCACCACACGCCTCAGCGAATATGCCGACCTGATCAACGTCTCCACGGTGCTGGAGCACGTCCAGAAGGACACGGATGGGGAGTCGCGGCACTACTTCGAAGTGCTGATCGTGGACGAACTCACGCCGAAGCAGGAATCGGAGCTGAGGCGGCAGCTTCGGGCCCTCCGCTCGCCGGACGATGAGTGCATCTACGAACTCGTGGTGGCTCCGTCCTTCGAGGACGCCATGACGACGGTCCTTCTGAACGATGACATCCAGAGCGTGGTCGTCCGCTATATCTTCCCCTTCCGTTCGAGCGGGGCGGGGCTGTCTCTGGTGCCCGAAGCGGAAGCGCTCCTGGATCAGGACATGGACACGCTGGCCTCCCAGCTCGGAAGCGTGCGCAGCCGCCGATTGGGACATGTACTGAAGCACTTCCGCCCGGAACTGGACGTCTTCCTCGTCACGGATTCCCCCCTGGAAAGGGTGGCTGGCGAGGAGACGGACGGCTTCGACCGGCTCTTCCACCGAGAGGACTACTACCGTGAACTCCACCTCAGCATCCTGAAGGGAGTGGGAGACCGGACCGAGACTCCCTTCCTCACAGCCCTCCAGCGCTACAGCCGCAAGCCCACTGGGGTGTTCCACGCGCTCCCCATTGGTCAGGGGAAGTCCATCCTCAAATCCCGCTGGATCCGGGACAAGGCCTCCTTCTTCGGCCCCAGCGGCTTCATGGGCGAGACCTCGGCCACCACCGGAGGACTGGATTCCCTTCTCCAGCCCCACGGGCCCCTCAAGCGCGCGCAGGAGCTGGCGGCCCGGGCGTTCGGGGCGCGGAAGACCTACTTCGTGACGAACGGGACCTCCACCGCGAACAAGATCGTCATGCAGGGGCTGGTGAGGCCGGGAGATATCGTCCTCCTGGCACACGACTGCCACAAATCCCACCCGTACGCCGTGATCATGAGTGGGGCGTTCCCCGTCTACCTGAACGCCTACCCCCTCTCCGAGTTCTCCATGTACGGAGGGGTGTCCCTGAGGGAGATCAAAATGCGGCTCCTGGA
>JBGTMU010000024.1:0-8320 GCA_041743405.1 Longimicrobiales bacterium
ACCCGGGCGAGGAAAGACCCACCTCGCAGTGGCTATCGCCTACCGCGCCATCCAGAACGGGTTCGAGGCCCGGTTCACGACCGCCGACGAACTCATCGGAGTGCTTTCCAGAGCCGCCGCCGAGGCCAGGCTGGAAGAGGCCCTCGAGCCCTACGTACACCCGCACGTGCTCGTGCTCGACGAACTCGGGTACCAGAGCTATGCCCCGGACGCTGCGAACGTCCTCTACCGAGTGGTCAACGATCGCTACCTCAAGCGTCGCCCCATGATCGTGACCACGAACAAGCCTCTGGCCGCGCTCGGCCAGTTGCTCCATGATGGTGACCTCGCGGAAGCGATCCTCGACCGGCTCCTCGAGCGCGGAACCCACTACCTACTTCGCGGCCGCTCCTACCGCACCCGCCACCTCAAACCGGAGGCCGACCCCGACATCGAAGCCGCCTGACCCAACCCTCCCAGGGGGGACAAACTTTAGAGAGAAACGGGGACAAAGTTTGGAGAACTCACATCTGGGAAACTGGGGCTGGTCGGCGACGCGGATCTTCTGGCTGACCTCGCCAGATTCTACGCAACGATGGACCAAACTCCGGGTTTCTCCCGATACCAACGGCGAGGCCTTCTGTCGTGGAACTCCTGGAGAACGGTACATTCGTGGGTCAGATGGCCCATATGGGAACCCTCAGGGAGATCAAGGCACAACGAGCTCTGAGTACCTGGAGTTGGCGCGCACCCTCATCCGTCAGGTCGACCGGGCTGCAGGCCGCTGAGCCGGTCCGCCTGACCCCCGGTTGGACCTGACGCGAGGACCCCTTTTCGATACTCAGCTCAGGGAGATCAAGAATGACTCGAGTCAGCGGCCTGATCGCAATTCTGACGTTACTTTCCGCGTGCGAAGCCCCCGCTCCACCGATGCAGCACAGCGCCGAAGGGCACCAGCCGGGCGAGGAGGCAGCCGTCCTCGAAGTACTGGACCGCTACGTGACGGCGATCTCTGAGACCGATCTGGAAGCCCAGGCGGCGATGCAGACGCCGGAGGGTATGACCTATCAGTGGCACCCGGCCGAAGGCGGCGGCCTGCAGATCAGGGCACGCCCGAACTCCTATTGGACCGATCCATCCCAGGACGACGGCCGCGACTATCGTGAGCGGTACTGGTCGCCAACCGTGATGATTCGCGGTGGAATCGCCGTTGTGTGGGCGCCCTATGAGTTCTGGGTCGATGGCGAGACAACCCATTGCGGCGTCGATGTTTTCGACTTCGTCAAGATCGACGGACAATGGCTTGTGTCTAACTCGATGTGGACTGTCGAGCCCGAGGCCTGTGCCGAGTTGCGGCCTTCGGATACCTCGAGTCTGCGCCCTCAAGATTGACGGCGTATCCGAAGCCCGGCGGACGGGCATGTCCAGAGGGTGAAGAACTGGCTCCGATGATTCGCACCGAGGTTCATGTGCCGAAGCTGAAGGTACTCCTCACGATTTATGCTTTGTTCATGGCGCTTGTTGGAGGGGCGTTCCTCGCCCTTCCATTGGGGACGCTCGAGCTTTACGGTGTAATCGAGTTGAGCCTGCTAGAAGAAGTACTGGCGCGGAGTCTCGGGGCCTTGATGATCGGCTACGGGACGATGTCTTGGGCTGCTGCCAGGTCCAGAACGGAGTTTGGCGCGCGCGACCCATTACTGATGGGCGTGATGGTCAGCACCGCCCTCTGGGCGATTGTCTGTGTCTGGACAGGGCTCTCGATTGGCGGAAACTGGTTCTTCTGGGCTGAGGCTGCGGGTTTCGCTACGGTAACAGTAATCTTTTTCCACGCCTGGCAGCGTGAAGCAACGGTGCCGGACCAGACAAAAGACGCCTCGCCTGCGGTGAGTTCACTCCTTTCGGAGGGGCGCCGAGGGAGTGATGGGGCAAACTGAATATCGCGCCTGACTGCAGGCTTCCAGAGGATGCGGAGCCAGGCCAGGTGCGGAGTGGGAACTGAGGTACGGCGTGGTCGCTCCGCACCCCTGAAGCCGCGGTCGTCAGGCTGTGCTGGATAACGGAATCGATCAGGACACTCTTTGGTATCCAGGCGATGCTCAGAAGAATAGGCGCTTACGTGTCGAGCCGTGCTCGCGATCCCGTGGCGTGGATATCGATTCCATTCCTGCTCCCCTGGATCGCTGCGATCGTTTTCGGGATCTCTCCATTCATGGTCCTGAACGGCGTCCTGTTCGCCGCGGCAGCGGGGGAATGGGCGTGGATCTGGCTCTGGCGGAAGCGAGAGAAACGGCTTCGACGCGAGGTAGTCGACGAACTGGCCCATGCCCTGGATAGGTGGAAGCCCGCCGCCTTGGGTATTGTGGGCCTCCTAACCATCGCAGGGGAGTTGTGGATTGATTCAATTGCTCCATCCTTCCTCGGCTATGGCGTCACCGCACTGGGTATCTCCTCCTTCGTTACGCTCTGGTACGCGTGGTCTCGGCCGCTGCTTGTCACCGAGAACGGACTCGTGGTGGGCGCCAGCGTGATTCCCTGGAGCGGGGTTGAACGTGTGGTTGTTGAAGGACAAGAGGCGGGAGGTACCGTACGGGTTGATTTTGTGCAGCCTCACTTCATCTACGGGACGAAGCTCCGTGCCGTTGCAACCAACGCGCAGATCGATCGCATCGAGGCGATTCGTCACACGAGCAATGAGTCCGAGCCCAGACAACCGCAGCTCGGCTACGGCACAGCCTGACGAGGACGTGAAGCTGGAGCTTGACGCTGTAGACGTACGCAGTGGGCGGCATCCAGACATTCATGGGAGACGCTGAAGCTCTTTCTTGGCATTGTCGCAGTATCGATCATGGTCCTCTCGCTCTGTGCGCGAAAACGGCCGGACGTCCGCTGGCTGCAACCGTTCGATCTCGGAGCCCGGCTGACCCCAGAGCAGCGCGCCCGTCTACGGAGGAATCAAAACCGGACCGCTGGCGCCGAAATAATTCTGCTCGGTGCCATCGTGGCAATGGGCTACCTTCGATGAACTTGAGTGAAGTGCCAAGAGCACATTGACAATTCCTGGTACCTCAGCCATCAACTCCAATGGCATGACCGGTGATCGCCGTGGTGCGCTGCGGGTGCCGATGAATATCACGCCGGTCGGCCGGCAAGTGACAGCGTTCGCGTTCGACAGCCTGCATGTTCGCCTCTACGCCGCAACTGCGGTCGTTACGGGCATTCGCCAGCCTCGCTACACGAATGGGTCCGATCAAGGGTGTCGCGGGGCGCAGGCGTTCCAGCAGGACTTTGGAACTGACCTGTCTGCCGTGTGGCTCCGGAGCACTCGCCTTGCGGCTCTCACCCCGGCTCGGCATCCTGATCCGGCAGGTCACGCCCAGAGCGCCAGCCCGCCTGGTACTCAAACCGGAGGAGATACCGATGGTACCGGAGAGAGCCGTGGTGCCCAGGGCGGCCACCCCGATGATCCATGTGCCCGACGTGCGGGCGACCGCAATGTGGTACGAGACGATCGGCTTCAAGTAGTCGCCGAGCTGGGAGACACCGACTACGGGATGCGGGAGTTCATCATCCGCGACCCCAACGGTTTCTGGATCACCTTCGGGCAGAACGGAGGGGGCAAGTTGGTGTAGCCGGCTTGATGAACGATCCTGAGAACATTGGTGCGCTGAAGATCCTCCGCACACTTCGACTCACGGCCTCAACATGCGCACTCTTCATCGGACCGTGGCACTCCTCGGCGGGTCGCTCGCGCTAATTGCGATCTGGTCATATTCCCCCGCCCCACCGGCTGAGCACCACATCGTCGTCAACTCTGCTCAGGAAGCGGCTCGACTGCCACCCGGGAGCCCAGTCCTCCTGGAAGGTGTGTTGGTCGTCCCGCCTGGTGATTCGTCCTGGCACGGCTATCCCGTATTCCAGCACGCGGAGCGCGCGAAGGACTACACGGGCGACCGTGTCCTGCCCGTCAGGGCAGAGCGACGTCCTGCCGTCACAATCCGCACCCGGACAGACGAGTTGCACCTCGCGCCTCAGAGCTACTCGCTCCGGCACGCGCCGAGGATTTCTCCGACGCGATGGTATCGACGAGAAGAGGAGAATCGAGGATTTCGGCCAAATGCGCCTGTCGTTGCAGTGGGATCGGTCTCTGCCGCCAGCACCTTCGAGGTCAGTGACCTGGCGATAGGGCCGCTCTCCGTCTACCGGCACGAGCGTGCGTCGGCGATGAGGAGTCGATACTTGCTGAGTGGCGGTCTCAGGTTAGGCGTTACCATGTTGGTGGCCACGTTCATGGTTGGAGCGCTGTTCCATGCGCCAAAGCGCCCAACCAGGCGAGAAGGTATTTCTACAAAGTAGCCCGGTCGGCGGGCCTTCTTCCGAATACCACGGGTCCACGAGCGCATCCGCACGACCGGAGGACGAAGTAACCGGGCGAGGGTAAAGGCCTTTCCCGCTGGAGTCGCGAACGTTGCCTCGGCGTGCCCGGCCACTCACATTGGCCGTCGCTCGGCGGGGGAGTATCCACGTGGTCGAAGACGCCCAGACACCCAAGGGCTCGACGCTTCCTTCCTCCGCCACTTTGAGTGTGTCAATGCAACGTGAGCCGTACGGTGAGAGGTATGTCGACAAACGAGAAACCGAAGGGACCCGCTTCGTACTTTCCTTCGATCGAGAAGAAGTACGGCCAGCCGATTCAGCACTGGCTCGACCTCGCGAGAGGCATGCGTGGACTGAAGCACATGGAAAGGGTGGCCCGACTGAAAACCGACCATGGAATGGGCCACGGGCATGCCAACGCAATCGTCGCCCATGTCATGGCCGAGAGCAGGGGTCCGGCGGGTGCAGGCAACGACTTGGCCTGATCCCCCGGCGCTGACGAGTTGGTCGGCGCCTCGCCGCGAAAGGCTCCCATGGACGACAAACACATGACTCGCCTCTACACCGAGAGAGAAGTCGGTGCCCTGATCCAGCGTGCGTCGGAGATCCAGGAACGAGCGTCGGACGAGCCCGAGCGGGGGCTGTCGCTGCTGGAACTCGAGCAGATTGCTGCGGAGGTGGGGATCGCACCGGAGCACCTGCGAGCAGCGGCTGTGGACCTGACGCGTGATGCGAAGGGTGGGGCGGCCGTTCGCTTCTGGGGTGGACCCTTTTCCCTTTCGGAGAAGCGCGTTATTGAGGCCACCATTACCGAGGATCAGTGGCCTGCCATTGTCGAAGGGCTTCGGGATATCACCGGCAGCGAAGGGCGCGCACACAAGGTTGGCCGATCCCTGGAGTGGAAACGAGAATACAGGGACATCGACTTCCTGGTCGAACAGACCGCCGTCACGGTTCGGCCGGGGCACGGGCGATCGAACATCGAAGTGCGAAAGAGATATCGAGGCGGTGCTGTGCTCGCGTACGGACTCGGGGCCATTCTGGGAGGGGGGATAGCAGGCATTTTCCTTGATGGGGCGGGACTGTCCGATCTTGTCACAGGTCTGGTCGCAGCTAGCGGCAGCATTGGCGGTCTTGGAGCCGCGCGGACGGCGGTGGGATACTGGACCCGGCGCCAGCGAGCCGAGTTGAGCCGGATCAGCGACTGGTTGCACAAGTCCTTGATGCAGCCAGACTCGGCCCATGAACCGGCGGAGATTGCGGGACCGACGGCCAGCGGGGGGGTTCTCGAAGGGGAACCGACATGAAGGTGTGCCGCTGCTGCCTGGAGTTGCACGTCACCCTATATGGCTCACGTCCTGGATCGAGCGTATCGAGCGTGGCGTTTCCCAAGTCCGTCCAGTTCCTCGATGCCTGAGCGCGCGAGCGGGACCCGGGAAGCCCATGATCCCAGTGCTGGCGCTCCTCGTGTGATCTCCGGTCGCTACCGAATCGTCCGCCAGCTTGGGGAGGGAAGCTCGGCCCGTACTCTGCTCTGCGATGACCTTCGTGAGGGTCGCAGAGTCGCGGTCAAGGAACTCCGCTTCGAGCACCTGGAGGACTGGAAGTATCTCGAGCTGTTTGAGCGGGAGGCGACCATACTCTCCAGGCTGGACCACCCTGCGGTTCCGAGGGTCTTTGACTTCTTCCAGGAGGAGGACGCCTCAAGGACATTCTATATCGTACAAGAGTTCATTGAAGGTACGTCGCTGGAGGAGCGTGTGACCTCCGGACCAATGCTGGGCAGGCAGGAATTTGAGGAACTCACGATGGGACTTCTTGATGTGCTCGACTACTTGCACAGTCGAGTACCTCCGGTGCTTCACAGGGACATCAAGCCTCCCAATATCCTGCTTCGTCGCGATGCGCCCCCAACACTCATTGACTTCGGTGGTGTCTGTGTGGGGTGGCGACCCCCAGGAGTCGCAGGTACCACCGTTGTTGGGACGTTCGGCTATATGCCTCCGGAACAGCTTGTCGGCCAGGCGGGACCTACATCCGACCTCTATTCCCTCGGTGCCACGCTTCTACATCTGGCCACCGGAAGGCAACCCAGCGATTTTCCATTCGATTCGGGCCGGATCGAAGTGCCGCCGGATCTTCCGGTGGACCCCCCGTTCGCGAGCCTGATCGAGGCTCTATTGCGACCGGCACCACGTGATCGACCACAGACGGTGGAGGCTGCGCTTCGCATCCTTGCCACAAGTCATCAACGAGAGTCCAGGAGCCTCGCAGACAGGATTCCATCGACGGCTACTCTCCCGGCTTCCCGAACTGGAGACGGACCGCGCTTCGTCGACATGGGGCCACCGCCCCGTGACCCCGCTGGCGAGTTCAAGGACGTGTACCGGAACCTCATCCATCCCCTGTTTCCCGCCCGCCGACTCTGGGGTCCGCTTAATCACCTGACCTGGGTAGCCTCATCGGCAGTGGTGTCCGTTCTGACCATGGGTATCGCTCCCGCAGTGTACGCTTGGAAATTTCGGGTACGGATGAATGAGTATGACGAGCTGTTCAAGCGTGGGGAGTTCACACGCGGGGTAATACGTTCAGTAGAAGTTCGACAGTCGTCATATTATACGTTCAAGTATGACTACGAGGTGGCCGACGTGCCCTACGTCGGTTTCATGGACTACGCCCATGAAATGGCACGGTACTGGGATCACGGAGACTCCGTACCGGTTCTCTACGACCCGAACGATGCAAGCCACTCCTGCTTTGTCTACCGATGAGCTGGGCGCCACGATCGACAGTCCGCCAGGACCGAACCTGAGGGCACAAACTGATGAAGCGGCCAGCGCTCGATCGCCAACGAAGTTGGGTTCCCGGAGTGATTCTCGTGGGCGTTCTGTATGCCTTCGTAGGCATAGCATTCGCCATTCCGACAACCGACGTTCGACTATGGCGCCTCGGTGCCTGGGCGATCAGTGCCCTGGCCTATGGGGCACACCTCGGCTTTGAGCAGTTTCTGCTGGGGAATCGGCCGCGGTCCGTGGCAGGGCACGTAGCACTGGCCGCGGCACTTGGAGCGTTCGGGATGGCGGTAGGAGCCAACATTCATTCCTTGGCGGTGCCATCGACCGATCGGCAACGCCAGCTTCTTCTGATCGCGCTCCTGGCATGGCCTGCAATTACGGCCGTTCCAGCATTCCTGGTTGGACTGGGTGCCAGCTCTGTGCTCCGGCGCCTGTTCCGAACCGAGTCCGTGGAATAGGGGCCGAGACTCGTCATCGGCAACCTTCCACGCATGATCTTCGAAGCCAATTGACAGCCATCTGCGGTTCGGCCTAACGTTCCGCTGACCCCGATGGCGGCACGGTCGTTCACGGTCGCCAGCCGGAAACCAAGCGCGAAGTATGTACTCCCACCAAGAGACCTGAAGAGCCCCAACATGCGTCGTCTAGCAATCGGCGTGGTCGGCCTGGTGGTCGCGGCCGGTGTCGCTCTCATTCTGGTCGGCTGGCTCCGGCCCCCGGGGCATACCGCCACGACTCAGGCCATCTATCCGGTTCCACAGCAGGAGGTGTGGGACACATTGACCGGGTTCGACCGGTGGAGCGCGTGGTATCCGGAGGTCTCGGGCGTCACGACGGTGCCGGAGAGAGCCGGGAATCGCCGACTCGTGATCACCGGTGAATGGGGAGAGGTCCCCACCGAGTTGACGGCCTGGGACCCACCGCACCGCCTTCGGACTGAGATGGATCAGGGTACGTTCAGCGGAAGCTGGAGCTGGGATCTGACTCCGGTGCCAGAAGGCACCCTGGTAAGAGTTACCGAGGACGGCGAACGCCGTGTAAGGTTGTTTCTGTAAAAGCGGGATGAAGGGAGCGGAGGCCCCGGTTGCAAGAACGGGCCCCGGCCCCTTCGGTTGAGATGAGGATCGCAAAAAACTCAACTTGACCGAGGAGGGAACCGTGACCCGTCATGA
>JBGTMU010000025.1:0-1580 GCA_041743405.1 Longimicrobiales bacterium
GGGTTCTGGTCGTACTGCGGACTGGGCGTCGTGACCCGGAGCTCGTCGGACTGGGTGCGAACGAAGACGGACGAGTGGATGAAGGCCGAAGTGAAGCGCACCCGGGGACTGAACCGGAACTTCAACCACACGTTGAAGGCAATCTTCAAAGGAGCGGCGACCACGGTGATCGGGCGTGCGGAGGACGACCCGATCTACCGGCACTACCTGGGGCTGCTGGACGGCGGCACGAAGCCGAACCTCGCGAGGCTCACCATCGCGCGGCAGATCGCCCCGATCGTGCTGGCCCTGTGGCGGACGAAGGAGGTCTACGACCCGAAGAGACTCGAGAGCGCAGCCAGGATAGACTGACCCGGGCCGAAGCAGCGGAGGAAAAGGAGTCGCTCCGAGGTGTCGGTTCCGGGATCCCAACGGTTCAGGGGAGAGCATCCATTGAATCTCTGGTCCGGGCCCTCGGGCCCGAGTCCCCCAGGATAGGCTATGCCCCCCTGGAGAGCCGAACGAAGCAATGGGCCCAAGAGCCCCCGAGAGAAGGCGGGTTCCCGCTCTCGAGCGGAGAACACATCGGCTGCAATAGACCCCAGAGTCTCGTCCCGCCAGGGGAGAGAGCCACCCTCAAGCCTTCCACCTCACTCCGCAAGCGACCGTCCCGGGCGGCAGAAACAACGAACGCTGGCCGTCAAAACGACATCGGACAGCGTGTAGCGGAGGTGGGTCTTGACAGCTTGCCCCATAGAAGGCGTTTCAAACGCCCTCCGCGGACGGAAAGGCAAGGTAGAGTGCGGCCTCAGGCCGTGCAAGCCGCTGTCCAGGTGGCCAGGGATAGGGTTCGGAGAATCCTGGAGGTGCCGTCGAGAACCGGAGCGGTATGGCAGGCGAGTCTCCATAGGAATCGGGGCCCGAAGGATGTTCCGATGGGCGGTTGATGACGACCTGGGGCGCGGGGCCGGGGGGGCGGACAGTGCGGAGCAGCCAGATCGCGCCTCAGGCGTCCGAGTCGTGGGGCGGGGACTGATCGAACTCATACTCCGGGATGAGCTGGGGAGCCGCGAGGTCGAAGGCCGGGGACTGATCAAGGTCGAGATCGGCCTGGGGCGGGCCCCGAGCGGGGGACACCCGGGGAGGCCGATGCGGCAGGTCGAGGTGGAGGAGGATGGCCTGCACGGGGGACGGGAGGGTGATGAACGAGATGATCCGCATCTCACCCCCGCAGGCGGGACACAGGAGAGGGAGCACCTCGTAGATCCGAGCCAGGAGCTGCGCCCAGAGGATGCGGCTCGATGTTGACCGGGGCGCGGTGCCGGTCGGTTCCGGCTCATCGGAGCGGTCCGGCGGAGGCACGGGGTGGGACGGGTGATCGGGTGACGGGGAACACTTCGTGTCGACCGGAATCTCGTCGGGCTCGGGCCGACCCATCGAGACCACGGTGGACCTGAGGCGCGCGTTGGGAGCCAGGACCCCGTGGTAGCGGTGGCGATGGATGCGAGGCGGCGGAACGAGCCGGGCCAGTCGCTCGAGCAGCTCAAGGGGTGTGAGGCGAAGCACGTCGCGGCCGTGCATATCGGGCTCGGTGAGCCGAT
>JBGTMU010000026.1:0-7853 GCA_041743405.1 Longimicrobiales bacterium
ATCACGACCGGGAAGGCACCCGGCGTCTCCGACCTGCGGTGCGGGGCGTCCCCATCGGTCAGCGAGTCCGGAGGGCCCAGCTCGGTCAGCACCTCCAGCACGTCTTCCGCTGAGGCGCGGTCCAGTCCGCGCATCGCCAACGCGGCTTCCATGTGCTCCCGGATCCCCGAGACCACGTCGCCCTCATCGACATCACCGCGCCCGGTCACGGACCGCCGTACCCGCTCGACATATGCATCCAGCGCCGCGCTGGCCTGCTCGGTATACCTCATCGCTTCCCCCCTCCTCGCAGGTCGCCGACACCGGCGGCGATCTCATCCCACAGATCGTTTATCCGCGCCACCACCGCCTTCCCTTCGTCGCTGAGTCGGTAATATTTCCGCGCAGGGCCCTCCGCCGATGCCTCCAGTGACGATGTCACCAGGCCTTCCTTCTCGATCCGACTCATGATCGGGTAGATGGTCCCTTCGACCACGGCCAGGGCAGGGATCTCCTTCAGCGTCTTGGCGATCTCGTATCCGTACATTCGCCCGTGCTTCAGCGCGTTCAGAATCACGAGCTCGAGGACGCCCTTGCGCGCCTGGGTCTGCCAGTTGGCCACGAATGAATTGTGCACGAGCGACTATACTGTAATACCATGTAGCTGTCAATGTCGCTATGTGCCTGCCTTGCGGGGCGTCAGGGGACTCGGTTGAGGGGAGATCCCGCGAGGGCGGGTTCCTCAAGGGTTCACCACCAACCCCGGTGGCTCGCGTCGTTGCGCCCCCCCGAGCGCGAAAAGAGCTTCAGAGCACCCGCCACCAGGGTGCGGCCAGGATTCCGGGACCGAGCCATTCGGTCGCCTCTCCGTCGTGCAGCAGGAGGCATCCCCGCACGGCGTCGCCGTACTCGTCCCGGAAGGCGCGAAGGTGGGTGGCATGGGGAATCCGCGGGTGCGTCGTCGCCTTCACCTCGATGCCGATCAACTCTCCGCCGCGCTCGACGACCAGGTCGACTTCCTCACCCGTGGCGGTGCGCCAGTAGAAGAGGTCCGCCCGGTCCGTCACGTCGGCGTCCCTCCAGGCGAGCAGGTCGGACAGTACGATGTTCTCCAGGTGCGCCCCCTCGGGTCGAGAGATCCCCGCGAGCCTCAACGCCAGCCCCGTGTCCGCCCAGTAGAGCTTCGGGCTCTTGATCAGGCGCTTGGTACGATTCACCGAGTACGCTGGCAGGCGCACGAGCTGGTAGGATGTCTCGAGCAGATTGAGCCAGCGGCGGACCGTCGGCTGCGTGAGCTGCACGTCCCGGCCGAGCTCCGTCTGGTTCACGAGCTGTCCGAGGCGGTGGCATGTCGCTCCGATGAGGCGTCGGAAGTCGACCAGGTTGTCGATCGAGGACAGGTCCTGAAGGTCCCGCTCCAGATAGGTGCGGATGTATCCGTCGAACCACAGGGAGCGGTCCGCCGGATCGGGGTGCTCGACAGCCGGGACGGGATACCCGCCCTGCAGGGCCAGCGAACGCCAGTCGGACGGTGCCGCCTCGGCATCCAGGAGCAGCTCCGACCAGCGCTCGGTCGGGTGCTCAAACAGTTCGGGCCAGCGCCCCGCGCGTCCGAGACCTGCACGCTCCCCTCGTGTCATCGGCCAGAGCGTGAGATAGGCTGCTCGGCCAGCGAGCGACTCCGACACGCGCCGCATCAGGAGCAGATTCGCGGACCCCGTCAGGATGAATCGACCCGGCCTCCGATCGCGGTCTATGGACCGCTTCACGGCCAGCAGCAGGTCGGGAAATCGCTGAACCTCGTCCAGAACCAGATCCCCCGGTACGTCCACCAGTTCGCTGGGAGACCGCTCCGCGAGGGCGCGCACGTCGAGGTCGTCGAGGGTGTGGTAGGATCGGCGGCCCCTCATCAGGTCGCGCACGATGGTTGTCTTGCCAGTCTGCCGGGCACCCGTGACCACGACGGCCGGCATGGTGCGGGCGACGCGCTCAAGACTCGATGTCAGAAGCCGCGGAAGCGGATCATTCATGACGTGAATGATAATCATTCATGCGATGACTCGCCATCCGATCCCCGGCTCGCATCGCAGAAGAACCGAAACCACTGACCCCCACGCTCCATCAGGCACCGGCCTTCCGCGTTGCGGTTCACAGGCAGTTCAGGGCCCCCTCAGCCCCGCCTCGGCACCACCATCGCATCCCCATAGGAATAGAAGCGGTACCCCTCATCAATCGCAGTCCGGTACGCCGCACGCGTCCGCTCGTATCCCGAAAACGCCGACACCAGCATGAGGAGGGTCGAGCGGGGCAGGTGGAAATTCGTGATGAGCGCATCGACGACGCGGAATTCGTACCCGGGCGAAATGAAGAGGCGGGTCTCGCCCTCTCCGGGATGGAGCACCCCGGACTCATCCGCTGCGCTCTCGAGCGTCCGCACCACCGTGGTCCCGACGGCCCAGACCTTTCCTCCTCGCACGCGAGTGCGCTCGACCGCGAGTGAGGTTTCGGGAGGGACGCGCCATCGTTCCATGTGCATCGCATGCTCCCCGATCCGCTCAGCCTCCACGGGGCGGAAGGTGCCCGGCCCCACATGCAGCGTCACGGTGGCGGTCTCGACGCCAATCGCCCGGATCCCGTCCAGGAGGGCGGGGGTGAAGTGGAGCCCTGCGGTGGGCGCGGCTACCGAGCCGGGGGTGTGGGCGTAGACGGTCTGATAGCGGTCGCGGTCGAGCGCCTCCTCTTCCCTTCCCAGGTAGGGAGGAAGGGGAATCCGCCCGAACCGCTCCAGCGCCTCCTCCACCCCGAGCGCCGTCTCCAGCCTGACGATTCGCCCTCCGTTCGCAGTCCCGTCCTCGATCAGGATCTCGAGTTCGGGCGAGATCACCACCCGCCTGCCGGGCTTGAGCTTGGAGCCGGGGCGGACGAGCGCCTCCCAGCGGTGGGAGACGGGCTCGCCTGCCGGGGAAACCGGATCCGCGTGATCGCGCCGCGTATCCGCAGGGTTGCCGCCCGGCTTCGCATCGCCGCGCCGTGGTTCCGCGGAACCGCCCGCCGCCTCCGGCTGCCTCGCACCCTCCGGCACCGGCCGAATCAGCAGCACCTCGCACTCCGCCCCCGTCGGCTTCTTCCCAAGAAGTCGCACCGGGATCACCCGGCTCTCGTTCAGGACCAGGAGATCGCCGGGCGCGAGCAGGGAAGGAAGCCCCGAAAACCGGAGGTGCCGAAACGGTGCGGAGGCTGGCCCCGGATCCACCACCAGGAGCCGGCTCTCGTCCCGGCGCTCGGCAGGGTACCGCGCAATGAGCGACTCCGGAAGCGCGTAGTCGTAGGCTTCGGTTCGCCCGAGGTCGTGCTCCGTCATTCCTCGAAGAGCGTGGGCTGCCCGGGGGCGGAAGGGGGCGGCGTGAAGCCGAGCCTCCGGTAGCTCCTGGGGGTCGCCACCCTCCCCCTCGCAGTCCGCATCAGGAACCCCTGCTGGATGAGGAACGGCTCGTACACCTCTTCCAGCGTGCCCGCGTCCTCTCCGAGCGCGACGGCGAGCGAGGTGAGCCCCACGGGTCCGCCATCGAAGTTCTCGATGATGGTCCTGAGGATCCGCCCATCCATCTCGTCCAGCCCGTACTCGTCGACATCCAGGAGTTCGAGTGCGGCGCGAGCCACCTCTCCGTCGATCACCCCGTCGGCCCGCACCTCGGCGTAGTCCCGCACCCTCCTGAGAAGCCGGTTCGCGACCCGAGGGGTGCCCCGCGACCGGCGCGCGAGCTCCATGGCCCCCTCTTCGGAGGTCTTCACCCCCAGAATGTAGGCACTCCGATGGATGATCCGACCCAGATCCTCGGGGGGGTAGAAGTTGAGGCGCTGCACGATCCCGAAACGGGCCCGCATGGGCGACGTGAGAAGACCGAAGCGGGTGGTGGCTCCGACCAGCGTGAACCGCTCGATCCCCATCGTCATGGTCTGCGCCTTTGGCCCGTCCGAAAGGCGGATCTCGATCCGGTAGTCCTCCATCGCCGGGTAGAGGAACTCCTCGATGATCGGGCGCAGCCGATGGATCTCGTCGATGAAGAGGATGTCGCCTTCGGCCTGGTTCGTGAGCATCCCGACGAGGTCGGCGGGTTTCTCCAGAACGGGCCCGGAGCTGGTCCTGAGCGACACCCCCATTTCGGCCGCCATGAGCGCGGCGAGCGTCGTTTTTCCGAGCCCGGGAGGGCCGTGGAAGAGAGTGTGATCAAGCGGCTCGCTCCGCTGGCGCGCGGCCTGGATCGCAATCTCCAGCGACTCCTTCACCTTCTCCTGCCCCACGAACTCCCTCAGCCGCTCCGGGCGGAGGGTCGGTTCCGAGCCGCGGTCCTCGTCCAGCGCTTCGGGGGTCGTGACCTCGTAGCGATCCTTCATTTCTGCCCCAGCGCGAGTCGGATGAGCTCCTGCGTGCTGAGGACGCCGCCGCCCCGGAGCACCGTCCGAATCCGCGCATCCGCCTCGTCGTAGGTCATGCCGAGTGCGATGAGCGCCTGAACTGCGGCCTGGGCTCCCTCGGGGGCTCGGAGCGAACCCTCTCCTTCGAGCTCGAGGTCTTCCATCTTCTCGGCGAGTTCGAGGATGAGCCTCTGCGCCGTCTTCTTCCCGATCCCGGGCACGCGCGTGAGCGCCGCAACGTCGCGCTCGGCGAGGGCCCGGGCGAGGCGGGGAGCCGCGAAAGTCGACAGCATGCTGAGCGCGAGCTTCGCCCCGACACCCTGGGTGGCTAGCAGGCGCTGGAAGAGCGCCCGTTCCCCGAGATCGAGGAAGCCGAAGAGGGCCTGGTGGTCTTCCCGGATGATGAGCACGGTGCGGAGCTCCACCTCTTCTCCCGTGGGAGGAAGGCGCTCGACTACCGTGAGGGGGACCTCCACCTCGTAGACCACCCCGCCGGGGGTGGCCACCTCGACGCGTTCCCCCTGGGCCCCGAGGAGCACCCCCCGGACTCGGCTGATCACGCGCTGCCTCTGCGATGGTTCATTCGATCTCTCCCCCTCGTTCGCACACCGTTCGCTTCCTCCGCGTCATTCACTCCCGCTCCCGTGGACCCTCTCGCAACGAGTTGCCCGCACCCTCACGCGCCCAGCCCTCCTCCCGCCCTCTTCGCGAAGCGATTGGCAAGAAACCCCGGATCTCCCCCATCCACTCCGATCACGAAGTGGCAGAGCGCCGCGGCCACCCCATCCGCCGCGTCGGAGGGCGAAGGGGGCGTCTTCAGCCGAAGCCGCTCCTGCACCATGAACCCGACCTGATCCTTCGTGGCGTTCCCATTTCCCACCACCGCCTTCTTGATCTCGCGGGGCGCATACTCGAAGATCGGAAGATCGCGCAGCGAGACGGCCACGAGGATGGCTCCCCGGGCATGACCGAGCACCAGCGCGCTCCGGGCATTCTTCCCCTGGAACACCGCTTCGACCACCACCGCATCCGGGGTGAAGCGGTCCAGGATCTGCACGACCCCCTCGTGGATCTCCCGGATCCGCTGATAGAGCGGGGCCTTCGGCGCCGGGCGAATCACCCCGCACTCCACCAGCGAAACGGCGCCGCCGCCTGTTCGTGCGACGACGCCGTACCCGGTCGCGGTCGTCCCGGGATCGATTCCCACGACAAGCATCCCCGGGGGTCGGGTCACGCCATCGCCTCAGCCATCGCCTCTTCGTCGATATTCGCGTTCGACGACACCTTCTGCACGTCGTCGTGGTCGTCGAGCAGGTCCAGGAGCTTGATGAGCCGGAGCGCATCCGGGCCCGCGATGTCGACCTCGATCTTCGGGACCCACGCCAGTTCGGCCTGGGAGAACTCCACGCCTCCTTCCTTCAGCTTTTCCTGCACTTCGTGGAAGGTGGCGATGTCGGTGGTGACGAGGAATTCCTCCTCCTGGGGAAGCACATCTTCCGCCCCGGCCTCGAGCGCGGCTTCGAGCACCGCCTCTTCATGGTAGCGGGAAGAATCCACGAAGATCTGCCCCTTCCGGTCGAACTGCCAGGCGACGGAGCCCGTGGTTCCCAGGTTCCCGCCATTCTTTTCGAGAATGTGCCGGACTTCGGCCACGGTCCGGTTCTGGTTGTCGGTAAGGGTCTCGATGTAGAGCGCGACGCCGCCCGGTCCGTATCCCTCGTAGGCCAGCTCTTCGTAATTGACCCCCTCGAGCTCGCCCGTGCCGCGCTTGATGGCCCGTTCGATGTTCTCGAGCGGCATGTTCGCGGCCTTCGCGGTGTCGACGGCCAGGCGGAGGCGCGGGTTGAACTGCACCTCGCCGCCCCCCTCCCGGGCCGAAACCGTGATCTCCCGGATGAGCTTGGTGAAGACCTTCCCCCGCTTCTGGTCGAGCACCGCCTTCTTCCGCTTGATCTGCGACCACTTGTTGTGTCCCGCCACGCCTTCCTCCTGACTTCCGATGTGGGTCGGTGCGTTACCTGCCCCGAATATACGACGCGCCCCCGGGGGGCGTCATCCGGTGGAAGGGCTCACCCCCCCGAGGGTGCCGCCGCGATCAGCGCGTTTCGAGCTGTGAGACGTGGAGGTTCAGGTTGTGGTTCACACGGAGCCCGTAGTGCCCATCCACCCCGATTTCCGCCCGGGGCCGACGATCCACCTCTTCCCCATTCACACGGAAGACCACCTCCGACGCTCCGACTTCCACCGAGAGCCGGTAGCGAACGGTGCCGGCATCCGCGTCGCGCCCCTCCCAGGTCGGGATCGCCGCGTGCTCGGTCCAGCTCTGAACATCGGTCAGCTCTTCGCCGGAGCGCTGGCGGATCATGTAGCGGCCGTCGCGACGGACGAGGAAGTAGGTGTAGCTCCTGGCAGCCGGATCGTGGAGCTCGCTTCCGCCCAGGAAGACGCCGAAGGATTCACGGCGAGTGCCGGGGTCGAAGAGGAAGATCTCGGACTCCAGGGTGTAGCTTCCCTCCGCGCGGGCGTCATGCTGATAGAAGATCCCGGCGGGGCCCGTGGTGACGTGCCATCCGGGAGCCATGACTTCGAACGCGAGCCCTTCTGCTGCGTGGGCCGCGTGATCCCCCTCCGCTCCGTCGAAATGGGCCATCCATCCCTCGGGGAGGGAGGGGTGCGGGGCGGCGGGGTGATGTCCGGCATCGTCCTGGGCCGAAGCCGGGAAGACCTGCGCGAGCAGGAGGAGGGCAGCGGCGAGCGCGGGCGCAGCGGAGCGAGAGGGCATGGTCGGAAACTCCCATGTGGGTCAGGGGTGTGGACGGGACGTCGGAAGATGCGTACTCCCGCCCCACCCCGGAAAGATCCCCTCCGGAGATATCATGTCTGCTGAGGCCCGTCCTGTTGCCGTCGTGACCGGAGCGAACCGGGGAATCGGGTATTGCCTGGCCGCGGGGCTGGGCCGGGGCGGATTCCGGGTGGTGGTGCACGCACGAACGCAGGAGAAGGCGGCCGGCGCGGTGGCGGAGCTTTCGGCGAAGGTGGAGGAAGGGCGTTTCGAGCCGGTCGCCGCAGAGCTCGCCGATCCGGAGGCGATCGCGGGAGCGGCCGAGGAGATCCTCCGGCGGCACCCCCGGATCCGTGTGCTCGTGAACAATGCCGGAATCACGAACTGGGACCGGCGGACGACTGTGGAAGGGTTCGAGGAGACGCTCGCGGTGAACCATTTCGGCTACGTCCGGTTCACGGAGCCCCTGCTCCCGGCGCTGCGGGCGGAGGCAGAGGCCCAGGGGGAGGCGCGCATCGTGTCGCTTTCCTCGGGTCTCCATGCGAAGGCGCTGGATCTCGGGATCCTCGAGGATCCGGCCCGCTACGGGGGGCGGAAGGCCTACGCGCAGACCAAGCTCCTGAACCTGCTTCACGCCTTCGACCTGGATCGCCGGCTGGAGGGGACGGGGATTTCG
>JBGTMU010000027.1:0-6979 GCA_041743405.1 Longimicrobiales bacterium
GCAGCACTTCCCGACCGCCGATCTCCACCGCCAGCGTCGGGCGCGGGAGTGGGAGCACAAGCAGCGGTGGAATCAGGAAGGGGAGCAATCCCAGGGCGATGAAGCCCGCTCGCCACGACGCCCGGGGGCGGAGCGCGCCCAGCACCAGGACAAGTACCACGCCGAGGAGCCCAAGCTCTACCCACCGGCCTATAACGAGGGCGCCCCAAGCCTCCATCACGGCGACGCCTCACCGGGCCCACCGTCCCCGGCGCCTTCGCCCACCCCGGCGTCGCTCCGGAGCTCCTCCAGAAGCCGCTCCAGGCGTGCCATCTCGGCGGCGTCGGGTCGGCGGGTCTCGAAAAGCGACGCCACCAGCCCCGCGGCGTCGCCTTCGAATACCCGGTTCAAGAGCCGCCGCAGAATCGGCTCCACGGCTTCGTCCCGGGTGGTCGTCGCATGGTACACGAACTCACGCCCTTCCCCCACCTCGCGGGTCACGAGTCCCCGGTAGTCCAGGCGACCGAGAAGCGTCATCACGGAGCTGTGAGACAGCGGGCGCCACGCCATCAGATCTTCCCGGACCTCCCGGCCCGTCGCACCGCCGCGGCGCTGGACGGACGCCAGAACCTCGAGCTCGGCATCGGGAATGCGTTCGTCCATGGGCTGCGTCCTTCTCCGGGATTGGGATCGACACGTGTCGATACGCTCGCCGGCTTCTGAAAGTTTCAACGCCCCGCTCCCAGCCGGGCGCAGGACAGACTCCGAGCTTCACGCCGGCCCCCACCTGCTCCAGTCTCACCGCGCACCCCTTGTACTCGGGGGATCCGGTGAACTCGTCCACCGCCTCGCCTCCATACATCCAAGGTTTACTGGTGGGTCACTCCGGTTCCCATCACACTGTGAGTCCTTAGTCGTCGCGGGCAGCGCAAGCCGCCCCCGCTTCGGCGCCCCACTGACTCAGGAGGTCATGATGCCACGCTCGTTCCTGACCCGTACGCTATGCACCGTCGGCGCGCTCGCTCTTCTCGCCGCGTGTTCCGACACCGGGATCATCGAACCGCTCGACCAGGACGCCCCCCAGTTGAAGGAGGCGGGTCCCACCAGCGCCATCAATCCCCTTCCCCTGCCCGAGGTAGACATCACGGGTCCCGCGCGATCCCACGCGAACAGCCAGCCGGTGCCGGCTTCGGTAATCGTGAGCCACCTCGGTCTGGAGTGGGTGTGGGCGAGCCCCTGCACTCCGACCGGCTGCAGCGGCGGAATGCTGGTGGGCAAGGAGGGCTTCGATTTCGCGACGGAGGCGCAGTGGGCCATCCGTCCCCCGGTCAGCGCCTTTCGCAATCCTGACAAGTGCGCCGCCCCGTACTTCGAAGCCAGGTTTCATCACTGTGATTGGGGCGATGGCAATGCGGGTTTCTACGGATCCTCCTTCAACTGGCAGACAGGACCCAACGGTGGCAGACGCCATCCCAACGCCGAGACCTGGCTCGTTCGAGGGGCTTCGGACACGACCCCGCCGATCATCACGGCGGATGTCTCCGGGACGCTGGGCAACAACGACTGGTATGTCTCCGACGTCACGGTGAGCTGGACGGTCACGGACGCTGAGTCCCCGATCTCGTCGACCAGCGGGTGCGGCCTGGTGACGCTGACGACCGACTCCGACGGCACCACGTACACCTGCTCCGCGGCATCCGATGGCGGCGCGAGTTCCGCCTCGGTCACGGTCAAGCGTGACGCGACCGATCCCGAGATCGGCTACAGTGGCAACGCGGGCTCTTACGATGTGGCCGACTCCGTCGAAATCACCTGCAGCGCTTCGGACGCCATGTCCGGCCTGGCCTCCGACACCTGTGCGAACGTCACCGGTGACGCCTACACATTCGGTCTCGGCACCACGTCCTTCTCGGCGACAGCGGAAGACAACGCCGGAAACGCCAATGCGGCCTCGGGGAGCTTTGATGTCACCGCATCGACCGACGGGCTCTGCGCCCTCGTCGAGCGATTCGTCTCGAACCGCGGCGTGGCCAACTCACTTTGCGCCAAGACGCGAGCAGCGGCCCGGGCACGCAACGACCAGGCGCGCAACGGTGCTCTCGGCGCCTTCATCAACGAGGTCGAGGCGCAGAGCGGCAAGAAGATCGCCGCGGGCGATGCGGAGGTCCTGATCACCATCGCGATCGCGCTCACAAGCTAGGGTCTTCTTCAACCCTCGCAGGGTGTGGCCCCGGGATCCGTTCGGGTCCCGGGGCCACTTTTTTCATGGGGTCTGGCGTTCACCCTCGGATCGGCGTACCATGGCCGTCGACATTCCCGCCCCCTTCCGGCAGCCTGCAGGCACCTCCGGTCTTCTGCCCCCGGTGCCCGTCAGTCCATGCCGAAGGACGTGCCTCTCCAGCTCTGAAGGAGGAGGACGTGACGCGTGTGCTCCTCGCCGATGACCACGGTGTGGTCCTCCAGGGGCTCGAAGCTCTTCTTGCGACGGAGCCCGAGTTCGAGGTGGTCGGAATGTGCCGGGATGGCACCGAGGTGGTGGAGTCCGTCGCCCGGATCCGTCCTGACGTCCTTGTCATGGACGTCAGGATGCCCCGCCTCGGGGGCATAGAGGCCATGGGTGAAATGGCGGACCAGGGCACTCTTCCTCCCACGATCCTCATCTCCGCCCTCGCCGCCCCGGGAGAGGTCTCCCGTGCCCTGGCCCTGGGCGCGTGGGGAATGATCATGAAGGATCAGGCCCCCGCCGTGATCGTGGAGAGTATCCACGCCCTGCGGGCCGGGGAGTCCTGGACTCCGGAGGTCCACCTGCGGCGCCTCGGCTTCGAGCCCGGCGAGGCGTTGTGTGAGCTGCTCACCGAGCGGGAATTCGAGGTGGCGCTCCGCGCTGCCCGGGGCGAGTCGAACAAGGCGATCGCCCGTCTGCTCGGGATCGCCGTCGGGACGGTCAAGGTCCACCTGCACCGGACGTACCGGAAGCTGGGTCTAGGCAACCGGGTCGAGCTCGCCCTGAATCTCCGGGAACTGGGCGCGATCGAGGAGGCCGATGCCCGGAGTTGAGCCCGCGACCCCGGGGTCGCGAGCAGGGCGGGAGTTCCGGCACGCCGCAACGGGGTGCTCAGGTCAGGTCGGCGCATCCTCGCTTGCCCCTCCAGGATGCCCCGCCATATGCTGCCTTCTGGAGCCAGAGGGCGGTTGAAGTGGCGATCCGCCGTACGCCCAACGGTTGGGCAGCCTGGAGACAATGATGAGACTGACGCGCAGTATCCTCCTCCTGGCCCTCATGCTCGGAGTCGCCTCCGGCGCTGTTGCCCAGGACCGCGACGACCCCCGGTGGCGGATGAACCTGGATACGACGGCGATCCCCGCCTTCTCTCTTCCCGGTCCGCTGGTACGACTGAACGGCATCCCGGTGACGTCGGCCGATGAGTGGCGTTCCGATCGGCGTCCGGAGCTTGTCGACCTGCTCGAGCGCACGCTCTTCGGGCGGGTTCCGGAAGGGGAGGTGCGTGCCTGGATCGTGGAACGCACACGCGATGAGGCGGCGCTCGGCGGCCGCGCGCTGCGCCGCGAGATCCGCATCCACCTGACGACCGGCGCTGACTCGCTCCGGATCGACGTTCTCGTCTACACGCCGTCCAGCGCCGTCGGCCCCGTTCCGACCTTCCTCGGACTCAACTTCTTCGGGAATCACACGATCGGAATGGATCCCGGGGTGCAGGTCGCGGAGGGGTGGGTCGACAACTACGAGCGGCTCGGGATCACCGGGAATCGGTCGAACGAGCGGGCTCGAGGCTCGGTCGCGGACTCCTGGCCGGTCGAGGAGATCGTGACACGGGGGTACGGGCTGGCGACCGCGAACTACGGGGACATCGACCCCGATTTCCACGACGGATTTCGCAATGGTGCCCACGCGCTCTTTCCGGAGCCGCGGGAGGCGCGAGCCCCGGACGCCTGGGGTAGCATCGCGGCGTGGGGGTGGGGGCTGAGCCGGATCCTGGACGCACTCGAGTCGGACCCGAATGTAGACGCCGACCGGGTAGCGCTGATCGGGCATTCGCGACTGGGGCGGACCGCGGTGTGGGCGGGCGCGCGCGACGCCCGATTCGCAATGGTGATCGCGAACAATGGACTTGGGGGACTGTTCAAGCGGAACTTCGGCGAGACGCTCTGGCAGATCACGACTCGCTTCCCGCACTGGTTCGCCGGTGCCGTCGACGCCTTCGCGGAGGCGACCGACGAGCTTCCGGTCGACAATCATCTGACGCTCTCGCTCATCGCGCCCCGCCCCCTGTACCTTGGGACGGCTTCCGAGGACGTGTGGGCAAATCCCGCCGGGGAGTTCCTGGCGGCGAAAGCGGCGGAGCGCGTCTGGCACCTGCTGGGCCAAAGCGGACTCGCGCTGCCGGAGCGGCCCGCGCCCGGTCAGGCGTCGATCGAGGGGACGATCGGTTTCCACGTGCGGGAGGGCAGCCACAATCTGACGGCCTGGGACTGGGCACGGTACCTGGACTTTGCCGATCGACACCTGCGGTGAGGGATGGAGTTTCAAACGCCCTCCGATACGCGGAGACTGAATCTGCCGCCTTGAGCGCGCTCACCGCTGGGTCCCGAGCCCGGTACACGATGTCTGGGAGGAGCACGAATTTGCCCACCTGGGTCCAGACCGAGAAGTTCCGAACGAGCGCTGCTGTCGCCGGGCGCTCGTTGACACGCGGCCCGGTTGTCCGGAATCTTCCGGTACGGGTTCAGATCAGTCGGCGGAATTCTCTCCCTCTTCGGAGGCGAAGACAGTGGCTGAAGGCTCAGGAGGAGACCGGGAGGAACGCACGCCGGAGCCGCGCACGCCCCTGATCGATGGATCACGGGAACTCGGTCCCTACAAGCTCCTGTCGATCCTGGGTGAGGGCGGCATGGGGGTGGTCTTCCTGGCCGACCAGCTCGTGCCGGTGCGCCGCCGGGTGGCGATCAAGGTGCTCAAGACCGGAATGGACACCGAGCAGGTGCTGGCCCGGTTCGAGTCGGAGCGCCAGGCGCTCGCCGTCATGGACCATCCCGGCATCGCCAAGGTCCTCGGAGGGGGCCAGTCGGCGTCCGGCCGCCCGTACTTCGTCATGGAGGTCGTGCACGGGGTCCCCATCACGCAGTACGCGGACACCCACCGCCTCTCGACGGACGAGCGTCTTCGGCTCTTCGCCGACGTCTGCGCCGCCGTTCAGCACGCCCATCTGAAGGGTGTTATTCACCGCGACCTGAAGCCCTCCAACGTACTGGTGGCCGTGGGAGAGGGCGGGCCCATGGTCCGGGTGATCGACTTCGGGATCGCGAAGGCCATCGGGCCCGGACTCACCGAGCACACCCTCGTGACCCAGCTGGGGCAGGTCATCGGTACGCCCGAGTACATGAGCCCGGAGCAGGCCGAGGCCTCGGAGCTCGATGTCGACACACGCACGGACGTCTATTCCCTCGGCGTGATGCTCTACGAGCTCGTCGTGGGGGCTCGCCCCATCGAGCTGTCTGCCGGGCAGGGCTTTTCCCTTTCCGCCATTCTCCGGGAGCGGGAGGTTCCGCGTCCCAGCACCCGGCTCACCATGCTGGGCGATTCCGTGGACGTCGTGGCGCGCTACCGTCGCACCACGCCGGGGGCCCTTCGAAAGGAGCTCCGGGGCGACCTGGACTGGATCATCCTGAAGGCGATGGAAAAGGATCGGACCCGGCGCTACGAGACGGTTAACGGGTTCCGGCTGGACGTCCTGCGGCACCTGGAGCACGAACCGGTCTTGGCTCGCCCGCCCAGCGCGCGGTACCGGATGGAGAAGTTCATCCGGAGGAACCGGGCGGCAGTGCTGGCGGCGTGCGTGGCGGTCCTTGCGGTGGTCGCGGGGGCCGGGGCGGCTACCCTGGGGCTTGTTCGGGCGGTGGAGGAACGGGACCGGGCCGAGGCGGCGGGACAGGTCGCGGAGCGGGTCTCGGACTTCCTGGTGGAGATCTTCGACGTGAGCCGGCCCGGAGATGGGCGCGGCGCCACGATCACGGCACGGGAAGTGCTCGATCGGGGCGCCGGGCGCATTACCGGACAGCTCTCGGACCAGCCCGCCGTTCAGGAGCGGCTCATGCGGGTCATGGGCGACGTGTATCGCGGGCTCGGCCTCTTACCCGACGCCCTCGCGCTTCTCGAGAGGGCCGTGGAGGTGGGTGATGCGCATCCGGAGGAGGTCGACGAGCTTGCGCGGTCCCGGGCCCACGAGCGCCTCGGCATGATCCTCCGGGACCTCTCCCGGCCCGAGGAGGCGGCCGACGCATTCCGAGTCGCGATCGCGCTGGCGGAAGGGAAGGGGAGCGTGGGTCTCGTGGAACGTACGGTGGCCGCCAGGGGGCTCGCGAGCGTGGAAATGCGGAGGGGGCAGTTCGACGAGGCCGCCTTACTCCTTGAGCCCACCCTCGCGGTGCAGGAGGCCGCTCTCGGCCCGGACCACCTCGAGGTCGGGATCACGGTGGGGGCCCTCGGTGCCCTTGAGCTCTTCCAGCAGGCGTGGGGAGACGCCATCCCGCTCCTCGATCGGGCCGTGGCGATCCGGGAGCGATGGCAGGGGACGGAGCACCCGGAGGTCCTCCTGACACGGAGCAACCTCGGGGCCGCCTACGTGATGAGCGGCGACTTTCAGCGGGCCGAACAGGTCTACCGCGGGGTGGTCACCGACCAGGAGCGGGTTCTCGGCGAGGAGCACCTGCAGGTGGGTTTCGTGCGAACGAACCTGGGCCATGCCCTCCTGTCGCAGGAGCGCTTCGAGGCCGCCGAAGCCGAACTCCGGCGCGCGCTCCGGATCCGTGAGAGCGCCCTGGGCCTGGACCACACCGATCTCGTTTCCACGCTCCAGTACCTGGGTGATGCGCTCCGTGCACAGGAGAAGAGCGGCGAGGCCGAGGCCACCTACCGGCGCGCGCTTGCCATCATGGATCGGGCGGAGGCGCCGCCACCCGGCCGGCTCTCGGCCGTCCTGGT
>JBGTMU010000028.1:0-2247 GCA_041743405.1 Longimicrobiales bacterium
GACGTTCTTCCTTCAGGCGACGTGTAGCCTGGCGCGATGATTCGCCCGGGTGACGAACGGTCACCTCCACGCCTCCCATCGCCGCGAATCCATTGATGCGGATGGTCGGGGCCCCCGCGCCGGGGGCCGTGCGCGCATCGGCGGCATCTTCGAACGCCCCCATCAGGGCGAACCCGCTCGCTTCCACATGCACGCCGGGGGGCACGATGATCTCGACGCCTCCCATGACCGCGAGCGCCGTCACCTCCACCACCGAGGTGCCGAACAGGGCCTCCCGAAAGTCCAGCTCGACCCCACCCATGAAGGCGAAGGCCGTGATGTGCTGGGCCGGTATCCAGCTTCCCTTGCGGGCCCGGCCGCTCCAGATGGCCAGGTTGAACTGGCGCTCCGGCACGCGGGCGGGATCGGTCGTGGACCACCCGATCGCCCCGGCAGGTGCCACGACCGGAGGGCCCGAGACGGGCATCCCCCCCCTCGCATTCCCCTGATTCACCGGTGCCACGGCCGTGGGCTCGATCTGCAGCCCAGAGAGCAGGTCGGAGAGCTCGCGCGGGGTGGCCGCGCGGTTGGCGAGATCCAGTCTCCGCTCCAGCTCGGCCATGTCGATCTGATCGGAAGCGTACGCATCGCAGAGTCGATCGATCACGCTCTGCCGTTCGAGCCGGGGAGCCGGCTGCGGCGAAGGGTTGCGGTCGTTCATCGGGCACTCACCATGGATGAAGCGTGACGCGCGGCACTGTCGCCGCGGCGATACCGAAGCTCGCCTTCCACGAAGGTCATGTCGACCTCCAGAGCTTCTGAGAACTCTTCGGGATCGAGGTCGAAGGGGTTCCGCGAGAGCACGGCGAGGTCGGCCAGCTTTCCGACTTCCAGCGTTCCGGTTTCGGCTTCCAGGAACGCGGCACGCGCCCCCCCGAGGGTGTGGGCTTCGAGCGCCGTGGCCAGTGGAATCCTCTCGGCGGGGTTCCGGACGGGCCCATCGAGACGCCCCCCAGCACCCCGCACCCGCCGCGTCACGGCCGCCTGCACGGCGAGAAGCGGTTCGAGGGGCGCGACCGTCCAGTCCGATCCGAAGGCGAGCCGCGCCCCCGCCCCGGCGAGCGTTCCGAAGGCATAGCTCCGCGCCATCCGGGCTGGATCCAGCTTCTCGTGAACCCAGGCCCCATCGTCCAGAAGGTGTGCGGGCTGAACCGAGAGGATCACCGCGGGGTGGGTGGCCGCCTGCAGTCCCTCGGGACTCAGATGCTGCGCGTGCTCGACCCGGAGCCGGAGGTCGGCCTGCGGGTGGGCCTCGGAGATCGACCGGTAGCAGCGCAGGAGCCAGTCGTTCGCACGGTCCCCGATGGCGTGTACGATGGGATGAAGCCCGCTCCGCACGGCATCGTGAAGTCGTGCGTGGAGGGTGGGAAGGTCGGTGACCGGCCCTCCCTCATTCCCCGCATCATCGATGTAGGGCTCCCTGAACCAGGCGGTGGCAGCCCCGAGCGAACCATCCACGAACCCCTTCACGGCACCCCAGCGAAGACGGAGATCCCCCCGCCCTTCCTCCCTCACGAGCGTCCGGACCCGGTCGAAGTCTTCCAGGGGAAGGGCGGCCTGCACCCTGAGCGACAGCCTCCCCTCGCGGTGGAGTGCCCTGAGCGCGTCCAGCGAAGCCCAGCTCTCCTCCACGTCCTGAAGCGCCCCCATGTCGTGGAGCTGGGTCACCCCGCGGGCCAGCGCGTGCTCCATCGCGTCTCCGAGTGCGCGGGCTCGCTCGCCGTCTCCCGGCAGAGGCACATGGTCCATGACCCTGAGGATCGCCTCTTCCCGGAGGATGCCCGTGGGTTCACCCGTGTCCGGATCCAGGTCGACCTCGCCGTGGCGCATCTCCGGCGCGTCCGACGCGATTCCGGCGAGGGCCAGGGCGCGCGTGTTCGCGACCGCCATATGCAGGTCGGCCCGGTGCAGGAGAACGGGATGTGCGGGTGCGACGCGGTCCAGCCACCCCCGATCCGGAAGCGTGCCGCCCCACTGATGCTCGTTCCACCCCCCTCCGAGGATCCAGTCTCCGATGGGGAGCCTCGCGGCTGCTTCTCCGACCGCTGCGATGAACGCCTCCGGCGAACGCACGTCCCGGAACTCGACCCGCGAAAGCCGCAGCCCCCCGGAAAGAAGGTGGACGTGCGCATCCACGAATCCGGGAAGGACGAAACGCCCCTCCATGGACATGATTTCGGTGTTTGCGTCGGCCAGGGCGAGCACCTC
>JBGTMU010000029.1:0-6924 GCA_041743405.1 Longimicrobiales bacterium
GCGGCCGCAGTCGACGCGGAGGTGGAGCGGATCCGGGCCGAGGTCGGGATCCCCGGCGTGGCGCTTGTGGTGGTGCGAGGGGACTCTGTATTGCACCTCCGGGGCTACGGGGTGCGGGAGGCCGGGGGGGATGCACCCGTAGGACCGGGCACGCTGTTCGCCATCGGCTCGGCCACGAAGGCGTTCACGGCCACGCTCGTCGGCATGATGCGGGATGAGGGCCGGCTCGCCTGGGACGACCGGGTGATCGATCGGCTCCCGGGGTTCGCGCTTTCCGACCCGCATGCAACGGCAACGATCACGCTTCGCGATCTGCTGGCACACCGGAGCGGGCTTCCCGCCGCGAACATGATGTGGCTTCCAACGAGCCATCCACCGGATACGCTGATCCGCCGCCTGCGTCATCTCGAGCCGGTGACGGATCTGCGAGCCGGATTCACTTACCAGAACCTTCTATATGTGGCCGCAGGAGAGGTGCTCCGGCACGCATCGGGACGGCGGTGGGACGAGCTGCTGGAGGAGCGGATCCTCGTGCCCCTCGGTATGCGGGATACGAACGCGAGCGTTGCGGACCTCGCCGGGCGGTCCGACGTGGCCGCTCCCCACGTGCGGGTCGAGGGGCGGCCCGTGCCGGTTCCCTACAGGAACGCCGACGACGTGGGTCCCGCCGGTTCGGTCAACTCATCTGTGCGGGATCTGGCCCGCTGGCTGAGCTTCCTCATGGCGGGGGGCGAGACCGCGGACGGCGTGCGCCTCGTGAATGCGTCCACGCTGCGGGAGACATGGACCCCGCAGACGGTGGTACGGGGTGACCCGGTCACCAGGGCCCTCCATCCCGCCGCGAGACTCCAAGCGTACGGGATGGGCTGGTTCCTCTCGGACTTTCACGGCAGGACGCTTGTGGCGCACGGCGGCGGAATCGACGGGATGAGCGCGCTCGTAGCCTGGATTCCGGAGGAGGAGCTGGGAGTGGCGATCCTGACGAACCTGCAGACACCAGCCCCCGCATGGATCTTCGGGATTCTCTACGCCGTGCTGGACTCAGCCGTGGGCGTGGAGGCGACCCAGTGGGAGGTTCCGGCCCGGGAGGTGGAGGCCCTGCTCCTGCAGCTCACGGAGGGGTCGGTGCCGGAGAGGGCAGGGGGGACCCGGCCTTCGCTCCCCACCGGATCTTACGCGGGCTCGTACGCCAGTCCGACGCTCGGGGAGGTGCGACTCGTCCGGAACGGGGAAGGGGAGCTCGTCCTTTCGTATGGCTCGCTCGAAGGGGTGCTGGAGCACTGGCATTTCGACACGTTCCGGGTGAGCTGGCGGGACGTGGCGCTACACGCACTTGCCGGACCTGGATGGATCACGTTCCGGACCGACCGTGCCGGAGCCATCGAGGGGATGACGTTGGACGTGTTTCCGGGCGACCGGACGTGGATCGGACGACGCGAGCCCTGACCTTCTCCGTATCCGATGCCTTCCCCTTCGTGGAGGTGCAGGAGGAGTCGCCGCCCCCCGGAGCGCCCTCCGGAGAGTACGTGACCATCATCTATGAGAGCCGGTTCAGCGCGTGGGAGCGACCGACAGAACGAGTGACTCTGATGCGGGAGGAAACGGCGGGCTGGAGAGTGCTTGGGTACCTCGCTTCCGGTGCGGGGTAAGGCGCATCTCGGATGTCGTCCCGGGTTTCAACGGGCATTCGGGGGAGATGGACTCTGTGTCTCGAGGCGGGGCAGGAACTCCCAGTCACCGAAGCAGTCCGCGCACCCGTCAATATCACTCAGAAGCAGGCGGCTGTCCTCGAAGATCTCCAGCCGTTGCCGGGAGATCGGCTCGATCCCCGGCCCCAGGGGAAGCGGCTCCCCGTACGTGATGGACATGAATTCGTCCGCGAAGTCGGTCGGGCTTACTCGGCGTACCCTGAATGTGGTCTCCAGTAGCAACGTACCGTCTCTCTCCGCCCGCACCGTACCCTTCTGGTGGAAGCGCAGGACGTAGCTGTAGCCCTCGGTCGCCGGCGTTAGGGCGTTGCCGGCTAAACCGCAGCAGGCCGACTGCCACTGCCACGCCTCGCTCAGCAGACGTTCCGGCACCGGTCCCAATGGGTTGTTCCCACACGCGGACAGCGTGAGTGACGCGCCGATGATGACGACTCCCCAGCCCGACAGAATACGTCTCATGAAAGGAACCTCCTCTGAAGGGTCGAAGGCTCACCCCCGGTTGTTACCCCGCGCACTGTTGGCGGTCCAACCGGCTCCCAGGCGGGAGGCTGGGTCCGGTACTGGAAGAACGATCAACTGCTGGGGATCGTGACGTGCCCTCATGGCGCGTCGGTTCCTACTGGGCGCCCTCAGGGAGCTGGAGCAACTCTCCTACCGTACAAGACATCCAAGGAGAGACACGGAGAAGAATGTTATAGCGGAGGAAGGATGCTACAATGGAAATTTCGGCCGCACGCTCTCGCGCTCGCGCCCTCGCCGCGGCCCTCCTGCTCATGGCGCCCGCTGCCTTTCTAGCCGGATCCGGCGCCGCAGAGGCGCAGGAGGTCCGGGCTCTCGGAGCCCCTATTGCCAGGGCCTCCGAGGGCTTCACGCATGTGTACGACGTGGCTGAGCTGTCGGACGGGCGCGTACTGTTGACGGACAGTCGAGAGAGGGCACTGGCCATTGTGGACTTCCGGGCGGGGACGGTGGAGCGCATCGGCCGGCGCGGTGAAGGGCCGCAGGAGTTCGGCTCCGTGTTCTCGATCCTTCCCAGGCGCGACGGCTCGTTCGACGTCTACGACGGCTCACAACGCCGCCTCTTGCGGGTCTCGCCTGCGGGCGAGGTCCTCGGCACCGAACGGTTCGTGGCCCCCACGCTCTCCGGTTGGAGCGCGCCGCGGGGGCCGGACCGCAACGGAAAATGGTACATCGATGCGCGGATCGTGAGCGGTGCCGGGCTCGCTCGCGGTGCCGTACTGTACCGCTGGGATCCCATTAGCGGCGGGGTCGATTCACTGGGAGTCCTGTACCAGTACGCCCCCGGACAAGAAGGGCAGGGACTCGTGCCCATGCCGCTCGGGGACGCCTGGTCCGTGATCGAGGACGGGGCCGTCGCTCGCGTGGTGGCGAGTGACTATCACGTCGAGTGGTGGCTTCCGGACGGAAGGACGGTGAACGGGCCCCCGATTCCGCACCGTCGCGTGCGGGTAGGCCGGCCCGAGCGGGAAGCCTGGGTGGAGGAACTCCTGGCCGGACCGTCCTCAGGCATGTCCATGCACAGGGGCGCCGCCGCCTCGCGGCCTTCCCCGACGGTCGTCGCCCAACGTTTGCGGGAATTGGATCCGAACCGGTTCCCATCTCATCGGCCCGCGTTTCGATGGGGATATACACCCGGGTCGCCGCAAGGGAACGTGTGGGTCCGTCTCGATGTGGAATCGGACCGCTCGCGGACCGTGTTCGATGTCATCGGTCGCGACGGCTCACTCGTTCATCGGCTCTCATTAAGCGGGCGCGCACGCATCGTGGGCTTCGGAGTGGACTCGGTATACCTGGTGCGACTCGACCAGTTCGACCTCGAGTGGCTTGAAAAGCACCGGTACCCGGGACGCTGAGGCAAGAACGTCACTGCGGTCGCCCCGCCGCTGGCGCAGCCATGAGCGCAAATTCCGCTATCCGAATCAGCACCGCTCGGGAGACCCATCCCGTCTGCGGATCGAGCAGAGCGTGGCCGAGGCCATCGAACACCTCCATCTCCATGTGTCGACCGACGCGAGGCCGACTACTCATTTCCTCCAGGCGGCGCATGCTAGTCTCAACCGGCACGTTGTCGGCTTCGTCTTCGCGGCCGTAGACCACGAGGGTCGGCACCCCTGCCCGGGCCCAGTTCCCTATCGGATCGTAGTCCCCTACTTCCGCCCACCATCCCCACCGCCAGTCATCCCGCCCCTCCGGCATGGCCTGGGCGAAAGGAGCGGCTGGGCCGGTCAACGTTCGAGTCCGAGCCTCCTCGTACACGTCCCACGAGATGCTGCCGAGGGCTCGTCGGCGGAGCGACTCCTGGAGTTCGAGCGCCGAGGCCACAGCCTCTTCCGGGAAGCCTTCGTTGCGCAGCGTGTTCTCGACCTCGAACGCGATCTGGTCGAAGACCGGGACCGCGGCTGACGAGACGCTGATCAGGAAAGCGCCGCGACCCGCCATCCGGGCCGCCAGGGGGGCGATCCAGCCGCCCTGGCTCAGCCCAACCCAGCCAATGGAGTCGGCAGGGATACCGGCTCGGAGGGCCAGGACCTCCGCCGCCGAAATGGCGTCGTGAGCGAGGGCGTCGAAGCCGACGGTCCGCCAGTCACCCGTCGAGCCGCCGGACCCGCGTTTGTCTGCGAACAGAACCGCCACTCCCCGCTCCGCCAGCGCGTGGGCGAACGTGTAGGCCCACACATTGTCCCGATCGCTGGACCCTGAACCGTGAATCAACACGGCGCCGCGACCAGACGGAAACCGGGGAGAGAGCAGTACCCCCTGAAGCACCTCGCCGTCGAAGGTCTCGAAGGCGATCTCCGCGACCCCGTAAGGCGCTTCGGGCATGGGGACCCAGTGCTCTCCCGTGGCAGATACGAGCGCCGGTCCGCCAGAGGCCGCGTCCACCCAGCGGTACTCGCCTGCCTCCCCGATCTCGATCCCGCTGAACGCCGCGTTTGCGAAGTCAAGCTGACGATACCCTTCGCCGGGCGCGGGCGAGATGAGGACGTGGCGGCCGTCCGGCGCGGTGTACCACCCGATCGCAACCGTACTGGCCACCTGCGCGGAAAGGCAACTCGACAAAATGAACGGGGCAGCGGCAGCAAGAATGACTGCGGACCACCTTCCAATGAGGGTAGTCGTCATGGCGCCGGTTCCGGAAGGCTGGGTCCCTGATCATCCGCGCCAGCGTCGGTAGCACGGGCAACGTTCAACGGGATCCCGGCGGACTCCAGAATGGTCTCCAGTACGATGGTTGTCCGAGTGGACTGCGCCCCTGCTGCGGCGAACTCCGACCGAAGTCGCTTCCCCAGAGAACCGGTATCCTCCGCCCAGATCTTCACAAGGAAGCAGTCCTCTCCCGCGATATGGTGGATCTCCTGCACCCCCGGAATTCCCTTCAGCCCCTCTCCCACCCTGGACTCCGATGCGATGTCACCCGCATCCACAAATACGTAGGCCGTGACCCCGAGATCAAATGAGCCGGGGTTCAGCCGTGCATGGTACCCGCGGATGTGCCCTCCTTCCTCCATTCTTCGGATCCGCTCGTGCGCCGATGACGGGGCAAGTCCCACGCACCGCCCCAACTCCGCATTCGTTTGCCGCGCATCTTCCTGGAGCGCAGCGGCCAGCCCGCGATCCACGTCATCCAGCCCTCTTCCCATCCTGTGTCTCCGGTAAGAACACGGATTCTGTTCGGTGATAGCGCCAGTCAGTGTAACAAATCCGGAATTGGGTGGCAAGTACCGAATCTTGTTTGAAATCTCTGGTCCTAGACTGCGCGCTGAGCCACCGCCGAAAGCTCTCGACTCCGATGCCGCCCCCACCTACATTCGAGTCCATGGCATACGATGAGGGGCTCGCGGAACGCGTCCGCGAGGCGCTGGGCCACCGCAGCGGCATCACCGAGAAGAAGATGTTCGGTGGGCTCAGCTTTCTCGTGCACGGCAACATGGCCTGCGGAATCCTCGGCGAGGAGCTCGTCGTGCGCACGGGCCCCCATGGCTGGAGCGAGGCTCTCGCCCGTCCTCATGCGCGGGAAATGGACCTCACGGGCCGGTCTCTCACCGGTTTCGTGTACGTCGGCGTCGCGGGCATCGAGGCCGACGACGCGCTGGAGGACTGGGTCCGGCGGGGCGCCGAGTTTGCGGCTTCGCTGCCCTCCAAGTAGGGCGTTGGGACCGACCCGATTCCGGTGTCCCAATTCGGACACCCCCTTCCCGATAACGAACAGCTGGATCGAGCCACAGGCGGCGGACGAGCCTCGGAAGCCCCGCCTGGCGGCGGATTCGACGAGATCGCGCAAGTGGCTTGATCTGTGCATATCCGGGCCGGGTGGTGCCGCGGCCGGTCTCCGACGCCCAGTCACGATCCCAGCTCGCGCTCGCCCATCTCACCCCACCCGCGCACTCGGAGGTGAAATTGGAGTCTCTGGTCCAGGATCTCAGCTACGCCGTTCGCCAGCTCCGCCGGAGCCCCGCCCTCGCCTTCGCGGCAGTCTTCACCCTCGCGCTCGGGCTCGGGGCGACGACCGCCGTGATGAGCGTCGTTTACACCGTGGTGCTGGCGCCGCCGCCCTACGCGGACCCTGGGACGTTGGTGCAGATCGCACGTGTGGATGACGGTCGACGCATCCTGATGTTGCCGGCTGCGACCGTCCAGACCCTGCAAGAGTCGTCGGGCACGTTCAGCGCCATCGGCATTGCCCGTTTTCAGGATATCTCTCTGGGCACGGGCGAGTCGCCCGAGCGCGTCCGCGGGGTGGTGGTCTCGGGCAGAACACTGCAAATGCTCGGTGTGGCCCCCGCCCTCGGTCGTCTGCCGGGGGAAGCGGAGGACACCCCTGGTGGCCCGTGTGTGGTCGTCCTGTCGCATCGCATCTGGGCCGAGAATTTCGGTGCGGACCCCGATATCACCGGCAACGACGCGCGTCTCGATGGAGCGCCCTGTACGATCGCGGGGGTCATGCCATCGGGCTTCGCCTTTCCGGCTCCCTACTTCGCGCCCGGGGACCTCTGGCTGCTGGCCGGGCCTGCCGGGGTGGACTGGAGCGCGCGCGCTGAAGCGGGTTTCCTCACCTTCGGGCGACTCGCTCCCGGATCCGGTCTGGGAACGGCGCGGGCCGAACTGGACGTGATCGGGACGGGGATGTCTGCGGAAGGCGCGGAGCCACCCACGCGGTTCACGGCGATGCCGTGGGCGGCCCCGATACGCGACG
>JBGTMU010000030.1:0-34813 GCA_041743405.1 Longimicrobiales bacterium
CGGCGCGGGCCGCCGACTGGATGCCCAGGATGCGGGCTCCGGCGTCGGGGGGTGCGGATGCGGGGACCATTCCAGCAATCCGGAATGATCCGCGCTCCCGCGCACGGCCTGCCCCAGGCCCTCAGAGAGCCGGAAGCAGCACGCTCACGGTCGTGCCGTGTCCCGGGGCGCTGAGAATCCTCATGGTTCCCCCGCTCTGCCGTACGATCGCGCAGGCCACGGACAGCCCGAGCCCTCGGTGATTTCGATCTGAATAGCCTCGGGTGCGCTGGCTCTCGGTCGTAGGCTCCATCGGGCGTTTCCTCCGGTTGGTGTGGCTCTCATGCACGGTTCGGGCTCGCGATGTCTGAACTTGCAAGGTTCGAGCCACTCGTGAGCGTGCGGCGAACGGCCCGAAAAACGGGACACGGGGCGGGATCACTGCGCTTCCTGCTCCGGTAGCCGTGACCCCCGTGATGCGAGCCGTGAGAGTTGGGCATGGTTCTCGCATCTGACGGGTTCATCTGGCGGAAGATTTCCTTCGCCCCGTCCCACTCGAACCGGATACAATTCAATGAGCAAACTTCTCCGAGGTCTCGCTGCCGGCTATGGCGCCAAGAAGCTGGGTGGCGGATGCTTTACCACCGTTCTCATCTTCATCATCCTCTGGGTGCTTCTCGGGAACTTCGACATCTTCAGTTGACACCGGGCCTCCTCGACCTCTCCGGGAGGAGAAACCAGCGGGCGGCGGATCAGGCCCAGTTCTGTCTCGTGGCACCGTTCGTTGGCGGGTGTGCGATCGGCTGCACCACCGACGCCCGCTCCTGCGGCGCCCCTGCTTCGGGCGCAACCGCCTTCTCCGCCCGCTCCCGCTCTGCCTTCCCCACCGCCATCCGTACCCGGACGAGGGTGTCCGGCGTCACCGAAATGGAGCTGATCCCACATTCCACGAGAAAGGGCGGGATCTCGTCCGGGTAGTCCGAAGGGGCCTGGCCGCAGATGCCGATCTCGAGGCCCCGGGCCGCGAACTTCTCGACGGCGGTCCGGATCAGCGCCTGGACCGAGGGCGACCGGGCGTCGGGATGGTCGTAGTGCTCCAGGTCGTCCCGGGAGACGGCATACACCGTCTGGACCAGGTCATTGGAGCCGATCGAGCCCCCGGTGAGGCCCATCTCGTCGATGAACTGCTCGGCCTCGATCACGTTCGAGGGCAGTTCTACCATGAGGAAGAGCGGCACCCCGGCGGCCGGAGAAAGCCCTCGCTGATCGAGCAGTCGCACCACCTTCTTCCCCTCTTCAGGGGTCCGACAGAAGGGGACCATCACCTGCATGTTGTCGAGCCCCATCTGCTGCCGCACGGATCGAAGGGCGTCGCACTCCATGTCGAACGCGGGGAGAAAGCGGGGGTCCGTGTACCGGGATGCGCCTCGCCAGGCGATCATCGGGTTCTCCTCGTCGGGCTCGAAGAGGCGTCCTCCGAGCAGGTCCCGGTATTCGTTTGACTTCAGGTCCGAGAGGCGGATGAGCACCGGCCGTGGGTAGAACGCGGCGCAGATCAGCCCCACCCCGTAGCGGACCTGGTCCACGAAGAATTCCCGGCGATCCGCATAGCTCGGGGTGCGCCGGTCCACCGCCCCCAGGAGGGTCTGGAACTCGTGGGGGTCCTCGCTCCGGATGCGCTCCTCGTAAGGAGCGAGTTCTTCGGCCAGCTCCCCGGTCTCGGCGAAGCGCCTGAGCTCGTCGTAGTAGAGGAGGGCCAGGGGGTGGATGCCCACCTGGGCCGTGAGGATGAATTCGAGTCGGGCGAGCCCTACCCCGTCGCTCGGGAGCATGGCATCCTGCAGCGCCTTCGTGGGAAAGCCCACGTTCAGCTTCACTTTCGTCTCCAGCTCCTGCTGCTCGTCGATCTCGATCCGCTCCACTTCGAAGGGGTGGATTCCCTCGTACACGTAGCCCGTCTCTCCTTCGGCGCAGGAACCCGTCACGTGCATCAGCGGCTTCAGAACCCGGGTCGCGTCGTCACACCCCACGATGGCGGGAATCCCGAACTCCCGGGCCACGATGGCCGCGTGCGAGGTGCGCCCCCCCTTCTCCGTGATGATCAGGGAAGCCTCCTTCATCATGGGCTCCCAGTCCGGAGTGGTCAGTCCGGTGACCAGGACGTCGCCGGGGTCGAACACCCGCTCCGCCGCCGGGATGTCCGCGAGCTCCACGCCGCCCATGAGCCGGGTCCGGAGTTCCCTCTTCCGGACGATGACCTCCTCGTAGTCCTGATAGACGCGGACCGTGCCCGCAGCGACCCGGGTGCCCACTGCATTCCCGGTCAGGACGACCCGGCCCTCGGCCTTGAGCCGATCCGTGAGCCCGGAGTCCATGGAGTACGTCTCCAGGATGTTTCCATGCTTCCCGTTCGAGTGGACCGTCTCGGGCCTGGCCTGAACGATGTAGAGCTCCCCGCTGTAGCCGTCCTTGGCCCATTCGATGTCCAGGGGCTGGCCGTAATGCTCCTCGATCGTGAGTGCCATGCGACCCAGCTCCAGGACCTCTTCCGGGGCCAGGGACCACTGACGCCTCAGGCTCGCATCCACGTCCGCGCTTTCGGTCGCGGTGCCTCCCTGCATCGAGTAGACGAGTTTCTGATCCTTCGCTCCGAGCCAGCGGTGGACCAGCGCCCTGCGTCCCTTCCGGAGTCCTTCCTTCCAGAGGAGGAAGGTATCGGGAGAGACGGCGCCCTGGACGACGAGTTCACCCAGGCCATACGAAGAGGTGATGTGGATCACATTCCGATTCCCCGAGTCGGGGTCCAGGGTGAACATGACCCCGGAGGTCGCGATGTCGGAGCGGACCATCTTCATGATCACGACCGCTACGCCCCCCTCCAGCACGTCCATCCCCTTGCCGAGCTGGTAGCTCACCGCGCGCTCCGTGAAGGCGCTGGCGGCGCAGCGCTTCCACGCCTCCAGGACATCCCGGCTTCCCCGCACGTTCAGAAAGGACTCGTACTGCCCCGCGAAGGAAGCCATTGTGGAGTCCTCCTTGGTGGCGGAGGAGCGGACCGCGGCGTCGACCTCCTGGCCGTAGCGCCCGCAGAGCTCTTCATAGCCCTCGGCGATTCGGGCGCCCAGGGCCTCGGGAAGAGGGGTCGCCATGACGAAGGCCCGAGCGAGCTCGGCCCTCCCATGCATTTCCAGATGGTCATCGGCGGGGGCGTCCCGAAACACGACGCGGAGCGCGTCACCGAGGGTTGCGGCCATGGCGGCCCGGTCCCGGATCCCCGTCAGGCGGTCGTCGCCCGATACCGGGTCCCACGTTCCTCTGGATACCGGAGCAGCCAGGAACTCCCGGTAGACCGAGACCGTGGCCACGAAGCCGTCCGGGACCCTGACACCTTTCGGCACGAGCTCGCGAAACATCTCTCCCAGGGAAGCGCCCTTGCCCCCCACGAGGGAAGTGTCGCCGTTTCCGATCTCTGAAAACCAGAGAGCGGCCCTTCCGGACCTGGGATCGTGATTCGTGGACGATTTCTGCATTCCTGCGTCCCTCCGATGAATGAGTCGAGCCCGGGCAACCGAGACGTGCAAGAAAGGTGCCCGTGCCGCGGCGGATCCGGGAATCCTCCGAGCCCGGCATTCGCGAAGGAAGGGGCGGGTTCTCTCCGGTGTTGCACCTCGATGGTGCGTCGACAGCGCACGGCCGCTCCCCGGGTCCGTCGCGTAGAAGCAACATTCAACCGGGCATCCCTGCATATTCGGGGGACGCCGATGGCCAGATCGAGCCCTGACAGTCGCATTCTGCGCCAAAAAGCCGTCTCATGGCTCCCCGTTTCGATCGAAGGATTCACGGCTCGGCATCTTCTCGGCTTGCTTCTTGCTTCATGGTTCTGATACCCCGGTGTGCTGCCGGACCAGTCCAAACCAGGAGGGACCCTTGACCAGAATCGGTGAAGCGAAAGAAGTTCTCGCTCAGGCCATTCGTGACGAATTCAGCGAGTTCCGGGAGCAGGTACAGGAGCTGTCGCAGACGAGCTCCGAACTGGCTTCCGATTCGGTAGGCATCAACGGCGTCTCGACATTCTGGCGCGCCCTGAACCAGCAGCTCCAGGCACTTTCCACGACGATCGTGGACAAGGAGGCCGAGGTTCTCGCAGCGCTGGCGGGAAAGCCGAAGCACGATATCCAGACGACCGTGGACATCGAGCAGTCGGAGCGCGTGAAGGTGGCTCGACAGGAAGAAGAGCGGGGCGAGGAAAGCGACGACCAGGCGGCGTGAAGTAGAGAACGGGACAGATGCGGGGAACCGCCCTGGCGCAGGGCACGGGTGCTCATGCGTTGACGTTCGAAGAGAGATGGCTCACGGCACCCCTCATAGCTGGGACCTGAACGGACGGATGAGCTGCTCGGAAACATGCTCGAGGAGAGGGCGGGCGCGCCATTCCTCCCAGCTGAAGGGCTCGGCCAGTGCTAGATCCGTTTCGAATTCCTGGGTCATCTCCCGGGCGAACCCCCTGTCGTAGATGTTCAGGCTCGCCTCGTCGTTCAGCTTGAGGGAGCGCATGTCGAAGTTCGTGGAACCGACCGAAACGAACTCCCCGTCGACCACCAGGAGCTTCGTGTGGAGCATCGTCGGCTGGTAGATCTGGACATCCGCCCCATTCCGAAGGAGTTCACCCCATGAACCCCGGGACGCGATCTGCACCGTCTCGGAGTCAATATGAGGACCGGGGAGGAGGATTCGGAGCCGAACCCCTCTGCGGAGAGCCGCAACGAGCGCGTCCACGAGAAGCTCGTCCGGGACGAAGTACGCCGCCGCCAGGTCGATGCTCTCCGTGGCCGCCGCAATGGCCATCAGGTACATCAGGTGCATGCTCTCGGCACCCCCGGAGGGGGATGCGATGAACATGTGAGCGTCGACGGTGCCCACCGGCTCGAGGGGGGGAAAGAACGCCACCCCGTTCAGGACCTGTCCCGTCGTCTTGATCCAGTTGTCATTGAAGGCCGACTGGAACTGTGCGACGACGGGGCCCTCCACACGGAAATGGGTGTCTCGCCAGTGCCCCGGATCCTGAGCCCGGCCCTGCCATGCATCGGCGATCCCGACCCCTCCGGTGAAGCCTACCCTGCCATCCGCCACGAGAATCTTCCGGTGGGTTCGGTTGTTCAGGCGAGAGAGATCGTACCACCGGAGCGGCCGGTAGCGCTTCACCTGAACCCCGGCTTCCTCCATCTGGGAAAGGGCTTGCCCCTCCATCAGCACGCTTCCGGCCCAGTCCAGGATGACATGAACCGACACGCCCGCCCGGGCGCGCTCCGAAAGCGCCTCGGCGAATGCCCGTCCGATCTCTCCGGACCAGTAGATGTAGGTTTCGAAGGTGATGGAGACGGACGCCCCCCGGATCGCCTCCAGCATGGCCGGGAAAATCTCGTCGCCGTTGTGAAGCGGCGTGACGCGGTTGCCCGAAGTGATCGAGGGGCCCAGCATCACCGACATTTCGCGTCGGAACTGGGGGTCGGAGATCCCAAAGAGGTGGCGAACCTTCCGGGTCAGCCCCTTTCCCGGAGCGGGACTTTCGGGTTGCTCGGGTTTCTCACTCATGGCTCCGCCGTGTGCCGTATGCGCCGCGGAGTCTGAATATCGATGATCAGGGACTCCCCGGGCCCATCCGATCGTGCCCCTTGGCCGACGTATCGTCGGAACGCACGATGCTCACCGCCAGGGTGAAACCCCCTGCCACGGCAGCGACAAAGAGGATCATTGCGAGGCCAGGATAGCCGAGGAGAGTAAAACTCGTATCCACTCGCATGAGGAGCGCCGCGCCCACTATCAGCGCGGCCATGATGAGCCCCAGCGTGATCCGGTTCGCAATTTTCTGAAGTCCCTCCATCATGTAGTTCTCGTCGAAGGCGTCGACCCTGATCCGGACCCGGTTGTCGGCGAAGAGGTCGAGCGTCTTGTTGAGGCGGGTCGGGAGCTCCTGGATGAAGTCGTTCAGCTCCATGAGGGAGGCCGCGACCCTCCCCGGTGACGCCTGCTTCCACATGCGCTTCCGCAGGATCCCGGCAACGTGCGTCCGGATCGCCTCGTTCGGATCGAACTCGGGGTCGAGGGTTCGCCCCACGCGGTCCAGGTTGAGCAGGGTCTTTCCGAGCATGCTCAGGTCTCCCGAGATGCGGACCCCGTGCTCGCTGGCGGTTCGAGTCACCCCGAGGACCACCCGCCCCAGTTCGATGTCCTTCGCCACCACCCCCTGCTGGCGGTCCACGAGGTCCGTGACTGCGGCCTTGAAGCCGATCTCGTCGAAGTTCGGCCCTGGCTCCCCGAGCTTCATGGCGACCTGTGCCGCCTCTTCTCCGTCGCCCTCGCTCACGGCCATGAGGAAGCGCACGAGTTTCTCCTGGAGGCCCGACGAGACCCGGGACACCATGCCGAGGTCCAGGAGGGCGATCCGATTGTCTTCCGTGAGCGACAGATTCCCCGGATGCGGGTCCGCGTGGAAGAACCCGTCGACCAGGACCTGCTGCAGGTAGGCCTCGAAGAGCTGGCTGGCGAGCTCCTCCCCGTTCAGTTCCATCCGCGCCAGGGGGCTCAGCGAAGTGATCTTGACGCCCCTGACCCAGTCCATCACGAGTACCCGCGACGTGGTGAAATCCATGACCGGACGCGGGACAAGCAGACAATTGAACTCCTTCAGGTTCTCCCCGAGACGCTCCAGATTCCGGGCTTCCTGGCGGTAGTCCAGCTCCTCCATGAGCGTCTTGCGGAATTCCGCGACCATCGCCACGAGGTCGAAGCGCGCTCCGAGGTCGGTGCGGGTCGCCATGGTCGCGGCGACCTCTTCCAGAGCCTCGAGGTCGCTGGCCACCTGCTGGCGCACGCCCGGCCGCTGGATCTTCACGGCCACGGGCCTCCCGTCGCGCATCTCCGCGTAGTGGACCTGCCCGAGCGACGCCGACGCGACGGGTTCGGAGTCGAAGCGCGAAAAGGCCTTCGAAATGCGCACTCCGAGCTCCTCGGCCAGTATCCGCTCCGCTTCGTCGGAATCGAAGGGTTCGACTTCGTCCTGGAGACGCGTGAGCGCAACCAGGTACTCCACAGGGAGAAGGTCAGGTCGGGTCGAGAGAAGCTGCCCGGCCTTGACGAAGGTGGGGCCCATGGCTTCGAGATCTCTGGCGAGGTTCTCTGCCCGATCTGTCCGCTTGCCGCTGACGCCTTCTTCGCCCTCGGGGTCCTGTTCCCCTTCGATGAGACCCGCTTCCAGCCCCCCTCCGACGGCCAGATCCCTGCGTCCGTAGCGCACGAAGATCCGGCCCAGATCGGCGTAGAGTTTCAGGTGTCGGGGCTTGAGAGATACTGACATGGTGAACCGTGGGTGCGAGGGAGCTCTATCGACCCCGACGGGAGTAACCCCAGCCGCCGCCGAACAGGAGAATCAGGACGAGGATGACAAGGAGGGTGGTCATCTGGTGTTCCTTTCCGAAAGAGAGATCTGGCCCGCCCGAATTCGCAGGCGTCCGCACTCTGAAGATCGAACCATGGCTCTTCCGGTACTATCGCTCAGGCGGGGTAAATCCCGCGGGACACCAATCCCTCGAAGGAGGGAGCCGGCGCGGCGGAACCCCTCCGGACGGCATCCAGGGCCTTGACGCGATATCACGATCCAGCAAGACTTCGATCGAGTTTCGCAGCTTCCAGCCACTCGAATCGGGGATCGATATCGCGATGAAACTGGGCCAGATCCCGGGGTCGGCGCCTCCCCTGCAGACAGGGTGCCCCCCGGATGGCACCGATGCCATGAAACGGGTTCTTCTCGTCGATGACGATCCCTATGCGCGGGAGATCTACGGGGAGATGCTCGAGTACGCCGGCTTCGCAGTGTCGCTCGCCGTGGATGGCGAAGAAGCGCTGGGTTGCGCCTTCTCGGAGGTCCCGGCCCTGATCCTGATGGACATCCACATGCCCCGACTGGGCGGGTGGGAAGCGCTCCAGGCGCTTAAGGACGACCCCCGCACCGGGAGCATCCCCGTGGTTGCAATCACGGCGAACGGCGGTTCGGAGAACCTCAGGCGGGCCGCCTCTTCCCGCTTCGAATCCTACCTGGTCAAGCCCATCTCCCCCGGTGCCGTTCTGGCCGAAGTGCAGCGCCTCATCGGCGCCCCTTCGAAAGACTCTTCACGCTGAAACGTCGCCCTCGGATGCAACCCCGGCGAGCGGAAGGCGCAGGGTAAAGACGCTCCCCTGACCCAGCTCGCTTTCCACCGTCACGTCCCCTCCGAGCAGGCGGCTCAGCCGTCGCACGACTGCGAGGCCAATCCCCGTTCCGGGCCCCGTCAGGGATTTGGCGTCCCCAACCTGCCAGAACCTCTCGAAGATCAGTTCCCGGTGCTCCTCGGCCAATCCGATTCCGGTGTCGCCCACTTCGAAGAACACATGCTCCTCGTCGGCGCGGAGCACCAGGCTGATCTCTCCGTCCTGGGTGAACTGCACCGCGTTTCCCAGAAGGCTGATCAGGAGTTGCCGGACCTTGTCCGGGTCGCTCCTGAACTCAACCGGGTGATCGGGGAGATCCACCGCCAGCGTAAGTCCCTTCCCCGATGCCACAAGCTCCAGCATCGAGGCGGCTTCCCCCACGACCCACCGCGCGTCGAACTTCAGTGACCGCAGGAGCGTCTGTCCCTCCTCCAGGCGGCCGAACTCGAGGAGCTCCTCGAGCATGCCGGAGAGGTGGGCCGTGGCCACCTTCATCCGCTCCAGCTTGTTCCGTTCCGACTCACCCAGAGAGCCTGTGATCAGAAGGATGTCGGTGTACCCCAGGATGGCGTTCAGGGGAGTACGCAGCTCGTGGGACACCGTGGACATGAAGGCCGACTTCGCGAGGTCGGCCGCCTCTGCGGCCCTTTTTGCAGCTCGAAGCTCCTCCTCCATTCCCAGGCGTCGTGTGATGTCGAGGAGGGTCATGACGACCGAATTCACCTCGCCTTCAGGATCCAGAAGCGGTGCAGTGCTCGCGAGAAGCGTCACCGACTCCTGGCCGTTGAATCGGAAAGTGATCTCTTCATCCTGAACCATTTCCCCGTCCCGGATGGCACGGGTGACCGGCCACTTCTCCACGGTCATGGGATTTCCGTCGCGGTCGACGGCGAGTGCCACGAGGTCCTCCGTTTCCGGAGAACGGAATTCATTGTGGAGAAACTTCCGGAGGCGCAGGTTCGTGCTGAGAGTTCTGCCCGAGGCTGCCTCGACGACCAGGGTGGCCGCCGGCATGTGTTCGATCAGCCCGGAAAGGCGGGATCGCTCGAGCTCCACCAGATTCCCCGCATCCCGCAGCTCCCCTTCCACCTGTTTCTGCCTCGAAATGTCGAAGAAGGAGATGACCACTCCGTCGATCCGATCATCGAGGTTGCGGTAGGGGATGATCCGGAGGGTGAACCAGGACCCTCCCACGGCCTGAACCTCCCGGTCGACTTTCTCGAGGGTGTCGAGTACCCTCTTCGCGTCGGAGAGGAGGTCGCGATCCTCGAGCCGGTGAGCAAGGTCGGTGAGAGGACGGCCGCGGTCCCCATCCACCAGATGGATGAGGGAGGTGATGGCCGGGGTGAACCGTCGGATCCGGAGATCCCGGTCCAGGAAGACGGTTCCGATCTCGGTGGCTCCCATCAGATTCCGAAGGTCGGCGTTCACCTGGTTCAGCTCGCCGATGACGGTCCGATACTCATCATTGACGGTGGTGAGCTCTTCGTTCGTGGACTGGAGCTCTTCACGGCTCGTTTCCAGCTCCTCGCCGGTGGCCTGCTGCTCCTCGTTGATGGACTGGAGCTCCTCGATGGCCGCCTGGAGTTCCTCGACCGTCCTCTGGCGCTCCTCAAGCATCTCGCGCAGGTGAGTCTGCGCGCGCTCGAGTTCCTCTTCCAGTCGCCCGGTCTCTGGACCGGACAGGTGATCGCGGACGCCACCCTCCGGGCCGTGGAGCGATCCGGTACCATCATCGAAGACCACAAGAGCGAAGTTGTCGTCCCCTCGCTTCCCCGTTCTTTCTTCCCCCTTGAGGGGTCGCACGACCAGATCCACCCGCCGGGTTTCCCCGAGCACCTCGACCTCCACCCCCCGGCGCGTGGTTCGCCCCTTCTCGAATGCCTGATAGAGAGCGGTTCGCAGCTCGGATTGCAGCTTGCCGGTGGCGAGCTGAAGCACGTCGAGCGTCGCCTCACCGCCTCCGAGCCCCAGGTAATCACCGGCCTTCGAACTCAGGTGGATCACCGTGTTCGACTTGTCCACCACGAGACTCGGCGGAGCATACGCCTCGAGGAGTCGCAGATGAAGGTCGCCCGAAACCGAGATGCTGGCGGCGTCCGGGGGCGGCGCAATCTGAGCGTCCAACTTCCTTCGCTCCTGCTCGCTGACCGGTTTCCGAGTCAACGATCCCCGCCAGGACTGCTGGGCCAGGAGGCGCACTCCCCCCTCAGTGTCGGACCGTCTGTAGATCCGGTGCTTCTTGTCTCTCACCTCGAACAGTCCGTCGAAGGACTGGGTCGACTCGGATGCGCCGAGGAACAGGTGGCCCCCGGGGCGGATGGCATAGTGGAAGTTGGCGAGAGCGTGCGCCTGAGCTTCCGGCTGGAGGTAGATCAGCACGTTCCGGCAGCTTATCAGATCCAGATTCGAGAACGGAGGGTCCCGGAGAATGTCATGCCGGGCGACGAGCACGAGGCTGCGGATCTCGCCGATCACCCGGTAGCCATCCTCCTCCTTGACGAAGAAGCGCTCCAGGTACTCGGGGTCCAGATCGGTGGCGATGGACAGAGGGTAGCGGCCGGTTCGGGCCATCCCGCAGGCCCCCTGGTCGATGTCGGTCGCGAAGATCTGGATATCCGGCGGGTCGTCCAGCGTAGTCGCCCGTGAATGAAGGAGAATGGCCAGAGAGTAGGCCTCCTCGCCCGTGGCGCACCCGGGGACCCAGACCCGTATCCGATCCTCGGAGGTCTTCCCATCGAAGAGATCCCGCATCACCTCCCGTTTGAAGAAGTCGAACGACTCCGGGTCTCGGAAGAAGCCACTCACTGAAATCATGAGATCCTGGAGAAGAGCCCGGACCTCCTCGGGATTCCGACGAACCAGATCCCGGTAGTCAGTCAGGGCTCTGGCGCCATTGAAGCCTGCCCGGCGCTCGATTCGCCGGCGGACGCTGGCCGTCTTGTAACGGCTGAAATCATGGCCGGTCTCCGAGCGGAGGCGGGTGATGATCTGCCTGAGCACAGACGCGTCCTCCTCATCATCATCCCACGCCTGATCCTCCTGATCGGTGGGGGTGGGGGCTGCGCTCTCTTCCTTCTTCGGATGCCGGACTCCCCCTTCGGTCAAGCTCCGGAGCTTATCGGGAATTTCCGCCGCGGGGAGCACCAGACCCGCGACCCCCGTCGTGATCGCGTTCCTCGGCATCGAATCGTACTCCGCCTCTTCCGGCACCTGAGCCACGGTGATCCCACCCGCTTTCCGGATGCGCCGCATGCCGTCGGTTCCATCCCGGCCGGTGCCCGAGAGGATCACACCCACCGCCCGGCTCCCACACGCTTCGGCAAGACTTCGGAGGAACAGGTCGATGGGGGTCTGGACGCCCCCCTCGATGCGTTCCGTCAGCCGAAGCTGCATGCCCTCGAGTCGGAGATTCTGATTGGGGGGGATCACGTAGACATGATCCGCCTCGAGAACGAGCCCTTCAGTGACCTGCATCACCGGGACGGTGGTGCGACTCTGGATCAGCTCCGCCATCTCGCTCTTGCGGTCGGGATCGAGGTGCGTGACCACCACGTACGCCATTCCTCCACCCGGGCGCACCGACGCGAAGAAGCCCCGGAGGGCATGGAGGCCGCCTGCGGATGCCCCGATCCCGACGACGAACAGGTGCTCGTCCACTGGCCCCGAATCCTGATCCGGGGAGGAAGGGTCCAACGCGCTTTCGTTTGTCATCGGCACCGATCCATCGCCTGGAAATGCAGGCGCCGCATCAGGAGATTCAGCGGCGAAAAGATTCTTCCATTCTAACCTTGCGCTCCGCCCGCCGCACGTCCTTCCCGAAGACGCACTCACCCGACCGCGCCTCAAATGCATGGGCTGGGCCGGCCATTCAGGGCATCAGGTAGCACCGCGGGTGGGGTTTCAGGTCAACGGCCCATGGGAGATCCGGGATCATCGATCCATTCCGGGGTCATGCGCCCCAACGAAATGCGCTCCGGCACGAATCTTCCATCGATGAAAGGGAACCTGCATCCAACGTTCAGTCCGATGGCTGCTCTCCGAAGGATTCGAGAGGCGGGATGGACCGGCAGGCCAGATCACCGCAGCCATTCATGAGCCGCGAGTCGTCGGGGCGCTCCGCAAAGGCGGGACGCTCCTCCTCCGGTTCGAAAAAGTACTCTGAACGAGGAGGCACCATGCTTTGGACCATCGCCGTAATACTCATCATCCTGTGGGCCCTGGGCCTGATCACGGGCGTAGCCGCAAGTGGATTCATTCACCTGCTCATCGTGATCGCCATCGTCGTCATCGCATTGCAGCTGTTCTCGGGCCGAAAGGCCGGATGAACCACCGATCCCAACCGGAGTGCGAGAGCCGGGAGGGACGCGGGCAGTAGCCAGCGCCCCAGTGCGCCTTCAATCAACAGCCTGTCAAGCCCCCGGACCGGCACCTCGGCCCCGGGGGCTTCGCGCGTCCGGCCGCCGCGATCGCTTGAATGACCCGTAGCCACTGCACTCCCGGTTCTGCGTGTCGCTCTGCTCGGGCAAGCCCTGTCGGACCACCTGTACAGAGGTGTGGAGGCTGGAGCGCACATGGGCTCAGAGCCGCCGTCTACGGAAAACCGCACTTAGTGGCGCTACGACACCCCATTCAGGGCTATGGCCCGGGGGTGCAGGCATTCCCGGGTCGGACGTGGCCGCAAACTTGCGCTTGATGTGATCCGCAGGCCGTCCCGACACCCCGACCTCGTCAGGGCAGGACACTCGAAACCAGGACCCGTTGGAGGATGAACAGAACCATGACTTTCAACAAACGATACCACACCCGGAACGCCCTGCTCCTTGGAGCGCTCCCGGCGATTCTGCTGGCCGGCTGCGGCTCTGCCGCCCGAGGGGGGGTCGAAAGTCAGGCACTTCCCTGGGACCCCGCTCTGGACTCCGTCGCCATGACGCCGACGGCCGGAGCCGAATATCTGGCGGGCCCAGACGACCTCCTCGACGTTCGCGTCTTCGGGGCGCCCGAGCTCAGCGGGGAAGTCCGGGTGAGCTCCAGCGGGGAGCTCTCGCTTCCGCTGATAGGCACAGTGCCCACCGCGGGCCTTACCCCCAGTGAGCTGGAGGACGAGGTCGAGGTCCTTCTCAAGGACGCGTATATGTGGGACCCCCGGGTGACCGTGCAGGTGCTGGAAGCCCGGAGTCACGCGGTGGCCGTGGTCTACGTGATCGGGGACGTGACGACACCCGGCGGCTTCCCCCTTTCCCGGGGAGAGCCGGTTTCGGTGCTCCAGGCGCTTGCCCTCGCCGAGGGGCTTCTGCCCACGGCCTCGAGGGGAAATGCCCGGATCATCCGGCGAGAGGGAGGGACAAATCGAATACGGGAGGAAGTGCCGGTGGACCTGGACCGCCTTCTGGACGGGACACACGCGGACCCTGTGATGAGCCCCGCGGACATCCTGTTCGTCCCCAACAGCAGGCCCAAGTCCATAGCCCGAGGAGCATGGGACGCCTTCGTAAGGGTGTTCAGTCGGGGATTATTCTTCTGATGCGGAGGAACGACGGTGAGTGGTAGATACGAAGTAGGTCGACATACTGGCGGCTCCCCGGACCGACGGTCTGTGGGATTCGGCAGCACGGGTGGCCCCCGCAGGGCAGGAACGAATGGCGCCGATGGGTCAAAGACCAACGGCGCCGGCCGCGGTGCTGGCAGCGACCTGCGTCGGTACCGAGAGGTCCTGACACGCCGCGGCCGGATGGTGGTCGTGACCTTCGTGGTGGTCGTGCTGGCAGTGACCGCGGGTACCCTGCTCCAGGACCCGGTCTACCGGGCCACGGGTCTCCTCGAGATCCGGACCCAGTCGTCCGCGATCGCCACGACCGACGCTCTCTTTTCAGCGGATCGTGTAAGCGAGACGGTCGTAGCCACGGAGCAGGGACTCCTGTCGAGTCCGGCCCTGGCGCGTCGGGTGGTAGGTGATCTTGAACTATACCGACTCGACCGCTTCCGGGACGATCCCCTGACCGGGGCCTCGCCGGGCGAAGCCGATGGCTCAGGAGTCGGGTCCGCTGCGGCCGTGCCGGAAGCGGAGGTGCAGCAGGCGGCGGTTCGCTTCCAGGAACGCCTTACGGTTCATCCGATACCGGAAAGCCGGCTCGTCCGGGTCAGCTTCGACGATGTGGATCTCGGCTACCAGACCTTTCTCCTGTACGTCCCCCGGGAAGTGGCAGATCTGGCTCACGCCCGCCTCGCCTTCACTGCCGCCATGAAGCCGGTGCCAGCGTGAGCGGCATCCTCCTCCTCCAGCAGTGGGTGAGTCGAGCTGCCAGCCAGCGCCCGGACGCCCGGGCCCTGGTGCATCCCGCCGGCGGGCTCACCTATGGCGCGCTGGACGAGGTGAGCAACCAGATCGCCCGGGCTTTGCGCGAGGCCGGCTGCAGCCGGGGAGACCGGGTGGCCTTCCTCCTCCCCAGAACGCCGATGACTATCGCCGCTGTGATAGGCATCCTGAAGGCGGACTGCGTCTATGTCCCCCTGGATCTGAGGAGCCCCGTTTCGCGCCTTGCGAGCGTGATCGAGCAGTGCAGCCCAAAAGTGCTTCTGGCTGGACCTGACACCGAAGGGCCCATCCGCGAGCTGGCTGCGGCAGGCGCCTTCGAAGCGGGGACCCGGCTGGGCTGGATGGGACGTTTCTGGCCGACCGGGCCGAGCCTCCCCAACGCCTCGTTTCACCTGACCGACATCGAAGGCCTTCCGAAGCACGCCCAGGATTCCGCGAATGGGCCCGACGATCTGGCGTACATCCTCTTCACCTCCGGTTCCACCGGCGCCCCCAAGGGAGTGACGATCACTCACCGGAACGTGACCACGTTCATCAAGTGGGCGGTCGCGTTCTTCGACCTGGGCCCCGACGATCGGATCGGAGGATACACCGAACTCAGCTTCGACCTGTCCACATTCGACATCTACGCCTCCTTCGCCGCAGGAGCGGAGCTTCACGTGGTTCCGGAGGAGTTGAAGCTCCTACCCCCGAAGATTGTGAGCCTCATGAGGGATTCGAAGCTGACCCACTGGCTTTCGGTGCCCTCGTTCCTCGAGCATGCGGTGAGGTTCGGCAGCCTGCGCCAGGGCGACCTGCCCTGCATGAAATGGGTGACCTGGTGCGGAGATGTCCTTGCCACCCCTGCCCTGCTGCACTGGATGCAGCGCCTTCCCCACGTCTCATTCGCGAACCTCTACGGACCGACCGAGACCACGGTGGCGAGCAGCTGCTATGTGATCCCGGAAGACTTCCAAGATCCGAAAACCCGGATTCCGATCGGGCGCGCGTGCGCTGGCGAAGAGCTGTTCGTGCTCAACGAAGAGCTGGTGCCAGTGCCCGCGGGCGAGGTGGGCGAACTCTATATAGGGGGAAGCGGACTCAGCCCCGGATACTGGAATGACCCCGATCAGACCCGCGACGTGTTTCTTCCCGATCCCTTCTGCCGGAACCCCAGCGCCCGGATCTACCGCACCGGCGACCTGGCCCGGATGGATCCGGAAGGTCAGGCCCACTTCCTCGGGCGGCGGGACCAGCAGATCAAGACCCGGGGATTCCGGGTGGAGACCGGTGAGGTGGAGGCCGCGCTGCGCTCGCTTTCCGAGATCGCCTCCTGTGCGGTTGTGGGATTCTCCCCGAAGGACTCGCCCGGAAAGCTCATGGGGTGTGCCTACGTCCCATCAGACGGGGGATCCCCCACGGCGATGGAGCTCCGGCAACGCCTTGGTCGCTTCCTACCTGACTACATGATCCCGGTCCAATGGAAAGCCGTACACCGACTGCCCCTCAGTGACCGGGGAAAGGTGGATCGGCAGGTCATACGACAATGGATGGAAGGAGAGCGGGCGTGAATCTGAGACCCATTGCATCGGATGAATTCGAGCTGGTCTCCGGCTGGCTGACCGACGAGCGAAACTCCGCCTGGATGGACTTCGGTGGCGGTCGACGCAGCGTGGGAGCCGTGGGTCTGAAGGCCATTGACCGGTGGGATCTCCACATCCTTCGCGTCTTCGTCCCGGACGACGATGACTGTCCTGTGGGTCTCGTTGCGCTGAGCCACGTGGACCCCGAATTCCGCACGGCCGAGGTCTGGGTTGTGCTCGGAGAGAAGAGATACGGCCGCTGTGACCTCACGGTCCAGGCCGTTGCCGCCCTCCTCGATCACGGGTTCGACGAGATGGACCTCCAGGCGATCTTCGCATGGTCGGTGGAGGGGAACCGAGGATCTCGCCGTCTCCTGGACCGGCTGGGTTTCACCCAGCTCGGTACTCGGCGACGGTGCCACACAATCAACGGTGAGTTTCGCGACCGCCAAGGGGGCCGTGGAGCATCGGGTACTGGCCATCCTTCGGGAAGGGCTGGACGTCGAGGTCGCCCCCGAGCTGGACGTGATCGACAACGGGCTTCTCGACTCCCTGACCTTTGTGGAACTCGTGGTTCGCCTGGAAACGGCATTCGACATGAACATGGATGTGGAGTCGATCGAGCTGGACGATTTCCGGACTGCGCGTGCGATCGTGAGTTACCTCGCGCGGCATCACGAGATCGTGGATTCCCCAACGACGAAGGCCCCGGGAGCCTGACGCTCCCGGGGCCTTTCCTCCCGCAGCAACTCCCCCTTCCTCAGGCCTCCGCTACGAGGTCTTCCCTGGTCAGGTCATGCTTCTCCATCAGGCGATAGAGAGTCGTTCGGTTGATGTCGGCGTCCCGTGAAGCCTTGCACAGGTTGCCACCGGTCCCCGAGATGATCCGGCTCAGATACGCCCTCTCGAACCGGTCGAGCATCCGGTCTTTCGCCTCGTGGTAGCTTCCGTGGAGGTCGCGCAGGAGGGTCGGATGATCGGAATCGCCGTTGCTCGCCCCGACCATCGAGCCATTCATCGCCCCGTTCAGCGCGCCGTTTCCATTGGAGCTTCCGTTGACGGCCAGGTCGTCAGCCTTGAGCTCCCGTCCGGACGCTCCGAAGATCACGGCGTTCCCCAGCACGTTCATGAGTTCCCGCACGTTCCCGTGCCACGGGTGCGACTGAAGCGCGTCCATGGCGTCGGCGGAAAGGGCGGGGGGCGGTCCGGCCGCCGGGCGATACTGTTTCCACAGGGTGGGAATCAGATGGCGGGCCAGGACCAGGGTATCTTCGGGCCGCTCACGGAGCGGGGGCAGGTGGATGTTCACCACGCCCACTCGATAGAGGAAATCCTTCCTGAGCCGTCCCGTCGCCACGGCCTCTTCGGGATCCCGATTGGTGGCCGAGACGATTCGCACGTCGACGGTTCGATTCACTTCTTCGCTCCCGACTCGCCGGATGGCTCCATCCTCGACCACGCGGAGAAGCTTCGCCTGGAGCCCGACCGGCATCTCGCCGACCTCATCCAGGAACACCGTCCCCTTGTGGGCCGCTTCCAGGATTCCCGCCTTGTCCCGCACCGCGCCCGTGAATGCGCCCCGACGGTGTCCGAACATCTCGGACTCCAGGAGCTCTCCCGGAAGCGCCGCGCAGTTCAGCGCAATGAACGGGGCCTTCGCTCGGCGGCTCATTTCGTGAATCAGCTGGCCGAAGAGCTCTTTTCCCGTGCCGCTCTCACCGGTGAGAAGCACCGGAGCGTCGGTCGGGGCAACCCGCATCGCCTTCTCAAGCGCGTCCCGGATCTGGGGCGAAATGCCGAGAATGGCGAGGCCGCTCTTGAGCTGGACACCACCATCTCCTCCCGGGAGGCGCACATGCTTCGTCTGCCGCACGGTATGGGCCGCCCGGCCGAGGAGGGACATGAGCTGGCCGCTCGAGAACGGCTTCGGGAGGTAGTCCCAGGCACCCAGTGCCAGTGCGCTGCGACAGCGCTCAGCCGAGGCCCGGTCCGACGTGACAATCACCATCGGACCCGCCGCATCCTCGCGGGCGAGCCTGAGGATGGTCTCGGTGTCATCCGCGAGGAGTCGCTCATGAAGGAGCGCCAGATCGTAGCCGCCCTTCCTGATCGCGCCCGGGATCTCACTCGCATCCCTGATCGTGTCACACTCGTGCCCGGCGTGGCTCACGAACCGACGGCAGTTCTCCAGAAGGCTCGAGTCGGCATCGGCGACGAGTACCTTGAGGGTGATCCCGGCCCCGTCGGGAGCCGCGCCATTCGCCTCGTCGTCCTCGGGGGCGATCACCCGGTCGGCCCAGATGGTTCCTTCGCGGCTCTTGTCTTCGCTGTTCATTCTTTCCTCTCCTTCGTCGACGTCGGGCATTTGCCACACCGGACGGTGGTCCGGATCCCGGAGTTGCCGTGATCTCCAGCCGGAAGCGCGCGTTGGTTTCATGCCACTCAGGCGCCTCCGCGATCCTATAAACAATGCAACCTTCGTTCCCGGCGGTGTCAGCGGAGGTCAGCATGCCCTCAAACCGTTTATTCATAGCTACTTACGACACATGCATGAACTGAAGTTTCGGGGATTCCAGGGGGTTGAAAACAGAAACGCGTCGCGATTTGCGACAGCCGGCGAAGTAGAGTGCGACGAGTGGGGGGTTGAAGCGGCGTTGACCAGGCGGCGCAGATTTCAGGAGGTTTCAGTCTCCGCTCGCCCGACTTTCCGATGGAGGGTGCTGCGATGGATGCCCAGGATGTCGGCTGCCTGCGTCAGATTGCCGTCGGTCTGATCCAGCACGAGCTTGATGTATCGGCGCTCCAGTTCATCCAGCGCGACACCCGCCCCGGCAAGCTCCGTAAGCGTTCCACTGGTCGCAGGCCGGTCCCCACCCTCGTCAAGGGACGGGAGATCCTCGGGGGTGAGCACGGGCCCATGGCCCAGAAGCAGACTCCGCTCAACCACGTTCCTGAGCTCCCGCACGTTCCCGGGCCAGGAGTACTCCTCGAGGAGCGGGTAGACTCTGGAAGCAACCCTGTTCACGCGCCGACCCACCTCCGGGGCCAGGGTGGCGACGAAGTGATCCACCAGGGGGCGAAGGTCGCCGATCCTCTCTCGGAGGGGGGGCACCTCGATGTTCACTACGGCCAGCCGGAAGTAGAGGTCTTCCCGGAAGGAGCCGTTTTCCACCGCGGCCTTCAGATCCCGGTTCGTGGCCGCCATGATGCGTGCGTCCACCGGGATCCGGCGGGTTCCGCCGAGACGTTCCACCTCGCGTTCCTCCAGCGCCCGCAGCAGCTTCGGCTGCAGCCCCGGGGGAAGCTCTCCTATCTCATCCAGGAACAGGGTCCCCCGCCCCGCAGCTTCGAACTTGCCTGCCCGAGCCGCCGTCGCCCCCGTGAACGCACCCCTCTCGTGCCCGAACAGCTCCCCCTCAAGAAGAGTTTCAGGGATTGCGGCGCAGTTGACCGCCACGAAAGGGTCCATCGGACGGGGGCCCTTCTCGTGGATCACCCGGGCGACCACTTCCTTTCCCGTCCCGCTTTCCCCGGTGATCAGGACCGTTGACTGGGTACGCGCGACCCGACCCATGGTCTTGTAGACCTCGAGCATCGCCGCACTTCGGCCCACCAGGCTCCAGCGCTCGCGGTCGGGATCCGTCACCTGCACTACCGTATCGTCGAATGCTGCGCCAGCCCTCGTTTCCAGAGCTCGCCCGACGAGCGCGATCAGGCTCTTCGGCCGGAGGGGTTTGTCGACATAGTCGAAGGCACCCTCCTGCATCGCCTGGATCGTGATCTCCATGCTGGTGTGCGAGCTCGCGAGGATGATCGGTGCGTCCACTCCCCGCTCCTTCAGGAGCCGGCACATTTCGAGGCCATCCATGTTCGGAAGACGGACGTCGAGGAGGATCACGTCGGCCCGCTCCCGGCTGAGCTGGTTCAATGCCTCTTCCGCAGAGCCAGCCGAGAGAACCACAATCTCTTCCCCCTCGAAGGTCCGGCGCACGATCTCGATCACTTCCGGATCGTCATCCACGACGAGAAGTCGGTGAGTCATGGCTTCTCTCCGGCGAAGGGGAGCTGGAGCACGGGGATCGAGCCAGCCCCCACGCCATTCGGCCATTCTACCCGGCCCCGCAGGCTCGAGGCGAGGAGGTTCAGCACGGTGACCTCGAGCTCCACCTCTTCGACCGGCTTCCCCGGCGGGGCTTCGAAGCCTGTTTCATGCGTCGGGTCTGGAACCCTCTCTACATGAAACCTCGCCCCGGAAGCCCCGGCTTCACCATGCAGGAGCAAATGCCGGGATCCGGGTGACGCCAGAGCGATCCGGAGCATGGACAGGAACAGGGTCACGAGACGATCCGTAGGCCCAGGCACCGAGGGAAGGCCTTCGTCCACCCGATTCTCGATGCGAATCGCCGGGTCGGAAGATTCCTCCAGCGCCCGGCGGATCGCCTGGGCGGCGGGTCCCGTGGAAGGCGTGGCCACCCCGGTCCCGCGTTCCGGACCGTCGCAGGCCAGCGCCATGAGACCCATGGCCAGCTCCAGACGCCCGGAAAGCGTCCGGGCATTAGCCGAGATCCGAGCGAGGGGTGCCCGAAGGTCCCCACCTGCCTCCCCATAGCGACCCAGCTCAATGAGCTCCAGGTAGCCGATGACCCCCTGCAGCGGTTCCCGAAGAGAGTGGGCGATGGCCGAGAGGGCGATCTCTTCGTCAGAGCGCACGGGTGCCGTGGTCATGGAGATGTATCTACGCCGGCCGGGGGGGAGGCCGCACCAATCAGGCGCTGGATCTCCTCGAATACCCGCTGGGGCCGGGCGGGCTTTCTGAGGAAGGCCTCACACCCAAGCGCTTCCGCTCTGATCTCGTCCTCTGTGGAGGCGTGCGCGGTGACCACGAGAATGGCGGTCTTCCGGGTAGCGGGGTCCCCCTTCAGGTGGGCCGCGACGGCCCAGCCGTCGAGCCCGGGAAGGGAAATGTCGAGGACCAGCGCGTCAGGCGGGCGGGCGCGGACCGCCGCCAGGGCCTCGGGTCCGGTGGCCACCTCCTGTACCCGGTACCCGTGGTGGCACAGGATGGCGGAATAGATCAACCGGTTGTCCTCGTTGTCGTCTGCCAGAAGGACCACTTTGGGGCCCGTGCTCGCAATCATCGATTTCCGCTGAAGTTCAAATGTGTGGATTCGATCGTACCCGGGGTGTTGCAAAATGTCTCCTTGCGGCTTTCGCCACCCCAGCGGCAAAGCTCACCGCCGACCGGACACTGCGTCCGATCGACGGAGAGCTCATCGCCATTCCCCCTCAGGGGGGATTCAGGCGATCAGGGGTTCAGCACCACGCGGAGCCTGCGGATGAGGACGTCTGTCTCACCGCTGGTCTGCGGGCTGTAGTCTGCGACCCACAGGTATCCGTTGCCCGCGTCCCAGGTCACGCCCGAGGCCATTCCACCTGGGGACATATGGGTCTGGACCACATTCCCGGAGGTGTCAAACCGGACGAGGCTGCCGTTCCCGGAGATCTGGGTGACCCACAGGTGCGAGCCGTCGTAATCCAGGCCTACCGGGAGCGTCACGGGGCTCGTGAACTCCTGCAGAACCGCACCGTTCACGGGCGAGAGACGGAAGATCTTCCGCACCGGACTCGATGCGTCTGCATGCCACAGGCTGGTCCCGTCCCAGGCCAGCCCACGGGGCTGCCCGGTTGCGCCACCCGGGGCGGCGAACTGCTTCAGGATGCTGCCGTCGGTCGGATCGAGCTGGTAGATGCTCCGGGTTCCGTGCGCTGAGTACCAGAGCGACGTTCCGTCCCACGCCAGGCCGCGGTGACCCGCTGCCGGTGCGTCGAAGGAGCTCCGTACCGAACCGTCCGCGGGGTTGAGTTCGTAGATCACTGCGTGCTCGACGTCATTGCCGGCAACGACCCAGAGGGAGTTGCCATCTCAGGCCATGCCACGGGGGAGCCCCTGGGGTGCCAGGAAGCTGAGCTCGGCATCCCCATCCGCAACCGTCGCGGTGAAGGAGACTGCGGCGAGGCCACCCACCGAAGCGTTGACCTGGACCGTGCTGGCCACACTGCCCGCCGTGACCGTGACCGATGCCCGTCCGTTCGCGGCGGTGGTTGCCGATTCAGCCGAAAGCGAATGCGCGACTCCGGAGCCCGCGAAGGCCATGGTCACGCCCGCCATCGCATTGCCGTTCTGATCGTTCACCTGCACGACCAGGGCCGCCGACGCTTCATCGCAGTCGAGAGCCTGCCCGTCCCCGCTCACCTTGGCGAGGGTGGTCGCCTCGGTGTCGGCTTCGACCGTGATGTTGAAGATGACCGGGCTGGCTCCGCCCGCCGAGGCCCGGACCTCGATCACTCCGGCTTCACTGCCTGCCGTGACCGTGATCGACGCCCGACCGTTCGAGGCGGCAACCGCTGTTGTTGCCGAGAGTGTATGCTGGACTCCGGAGCTCGTGAAAGTGACGGTCACGCCTTGCACCGGCATCTGCTCGTTGTTCCTAACTTCCACGACAAGAGAGGTTGACCCGTTCATTGCAATGGGTCCACCGATGCCGTCAACCGCGAGCACGGAGGCCACGGTCAGGGCCGGGTCCGGGTCCACGATGCCGTTGTCGCTACAGGATACCGCGGCCAGGATCATAATTCCTGCCAGAAGGGCCGCGGGTCAGTTTCCGCATGAGAGTCACTCCGTTTTGTGCCAGGTCCCCAGCAGCGGACCTCAGTTTGAGAACGTGGGATAGCCCGTGGGCTTGGGGATGTTGGCCAAGAGGATGCGCATGACCCGTGCCCACCGATTTTCACTTGCTCCCGCTTCACCCCGAAGCACCCCGTAGCCCGCCTGTGGGGCCGAATTCCGGCTCCTTCGGGGGAATCGCCGAACACTCTCTCCGTTGCGCTCGCCGGGCATATTCCAGAACGGGATCGTTGACCTGAAGCACCAGGACGAGCGGGAAACGGGGGAATTCCGGCCGACGGTTCTGTGCGTCGCTTCCGCTGCGCGGCCTTCTGTATACCTCCGGGAGCAAGCCCCCACGCGGCATTGTCCGCATTCCGCCCCGGCAGACCGGATCAGGGCACGGCAATTGCAGGTTCACAGTGGCATCCAGGCTGATTCATTCCGACAAGAGAGAACGCTATGCAAAACAAGAGCTTGCCACTGATGACGGTCGCGCTGCTGGCCGTCGCGGCCTGCAGTCCATCCGAAGACCGGACCATGACGGAACGGGGGGTCGACACCCTCACCGTCCACCAGCCCTCCTCAGCAATGCAGGCCCAGTTCGCGGCCTTCCGGGCCGAGGTCGAGACCGCGGCCACGGACCTCCGGAGCGAGGTTGAGGCCTCGAGGGAAGAAATGACCGGAGAGGATCTGGAGATCTGGAACGACGCTTCCGAGTGGGTCGAAGAGGCGCGAGTGGAGCTCATGACCGGCCTGGACCGCCTCGATCGAGCCGGCGCCGATGAAGCCTCGGCGATTCGGGACGACATCGCGTCTGACCTCGCCGAGATGGAGGCCGAAAGCGCCCGAAGGGAAATCCGGATCGATACGACTGTGGATCGGACTGCTCAGGCGATCGAGGAGCGGCTCAATGAACTCGAGGGCAATCTGGAAGAGATCTCGGCCCACAGGCAGATGACCATGAACCAGGGCCCTGCCGACGGCCATGCCGACCCCGAGGCCTATGCCATGCGCTTTCCGAGGTCTGACTCCATGGGGGTCATGCACCGAAGCGAGGGCGACGCGGATGTCGAGGCGCTCCGGGAAGAGATCCGGAGCATTCGGGAAGACGTGGTCTATCTGAACACCACCGAGGATCAGGGTGAACTGGCCGACGTCCGGGAAGGGCTGAGCGACCGGGTCGCCGAGCTGACCGAAGATGTGAAGCGCCACTGGTACAACGCCCGTTATAGCTTCGATCCGACCACCCTTCGCACGCAGGCCAGCTCCACTCCATGAGTCCATGCGTTATCCGCAGGACCCCGAAGCCCCCCTGCTCCACTCTGGATCAGGGGAATCCCCACGAAGAGGAGATAGACCGAAATGACGAGTGAATCACACCGAAACGAACAGAACCGGGAACTGGTATCCGCGGGAACCATAACCGGCCAGTCGGTCCGCAGTCGCGCTGACGAGGACCTGGGAAAGATCGAGGAAATCATGCTGGACGGCCCCTCGGGTCGAATCGCGTACGCCGTTCTCTCCTTCGGCGGATTCCTCGGGATGGGTGACAAGCTCTTCGCCGTGCCCTGGGATTCCCTGAGCTCGAATGGCGAACATGACGGATTCATCCTGAATGCCGAGCAGGACGCCCTGAAGCAGGCCCCCGGGTTCGACAAGGATCACTGGCCCAACTTCGCCGATAATCAGTGGGGCGAGCAGATCCACACCCATTACGGCTCCACCCCCTACTGGCAGAGGTAGAGCCCAGGGCGCCTCCCCGGCTGGGGGGCGAGCGAGTCAGAAGTCAGGCGGGGCCGGCCATTCCGGCCGGCCCCGTTCTCGTTGAAGAAGGGATCGTCACGACCCAAACCGGCCGGGAGCGAACTGGGGGAAGGCTCCGTGTTCACGGTCTCGCTGCCGAGGCTGAGCCAGGACCCATCGCCATCGCCCTCTCGGTGATGTAGCGTGTGATGGCTCCGATGGTCCCGAGGTTCTGCTCGGTGAGGTCCTGATCGGGGACCGTGACCGAGAACTCGTTCTGGAGGAATTCGATGAGTTCCATCACCCCCATTGAGTCGATGATACCCTGTCCCAGAAGGTCGTCCTCGATCTCGAGGTGAAGATCCGGCCGTGCGTACAGGAAGGTGGACTGGATGAATTCCCGAACACGGGGTTCGGAAGGTGTTGTCAAGCTCATGATATGTTTCCGGTTTCCTGGGTGATCAATTGATTGCCATCGCCTGATGGTCCATCGCCACATCCGCGCGAGCGAGCACCAGCTCGTCCTGTTCCCGCTGGGGAGCAAGGAAGTGGTCGTGCCATAGCTGCGTAAACAGGATCGCGACGAATGCCTGGTTCTCCCGAAATCCTGAAGCCCGGCCAGATCGGACCCGGCGGAGAAGCCCGTCCACCGCTCGGGGGTCGAAATACCCGGTGCCTTTCAGGGCCTCGGGGCTGAGCGAATCGGCCACATACTCGATTGACGCCCCATCGCCGATGAAGGCTTCGGCATCGGGAGCGCGGTACGGTTGCTTGGCCCGGGCTTCCACCGGGGCCGGCACGACGCTCCGCGCCCAGCGCCTGAGAATGTCCTTCTCCCGCAGCACCCTGAGCTTGCTCGACGCGCCGAGGCCCGCCGCGAACTCGAAGAGACGGTGGTCCAGGAAGGGCACTCGACCCTCGACGCCGTGCGCCATGCCCATGCGGTCGCCCTGGGACGAGAGAAGGTACCCGGAGAGAAGGGTCTCGAATTCGAGCCAGGCCGCCTTGTTGAGCGCCGACCAGCGCTGAAACCCGTCCGGGAGGTCGTCCCTCAGGGCCGTCCGGGCGTCCCATCCGCCGAGGGCGTCCCGCTGTTCCGCCGAATAGAACTCCGTGATCCAGGAGCTCATGACGAACCGGGGCATGTGGGAGAAGAGCGGATCCTCCGGCTCGCTCGCCGTGAGGAAGTACCTCTGCCAGAACTCCCCCTTCCGACCCTGTTCCGGCAGGTAGGGATAGAGTCGACTGAACAACCGGGGTCGGTTCACCGAGCTCGGCTGTCTCAGGCAGAAGCGGCGCAGGCGGGTTTCCTTGAAGAGGTCGTAGCCGAGAAACACCTCGTCCGCACCTTCTCCGGTGAGGACCACCTTTATCCCGCTCTCCTGCGTGAACCGCGACAGGAGAAAAAGAGGCGCGGCGGCGGTCCGGACCACGGGCGTCTCCGCGTGGCGGATCACCTCGGGAAACACCCGGGCGATCTCGGGGCCCGAGATGACGCGGTCGTGCTGGATGCTCCCCACCTGCTCGGCGACCAGTCCCTGGAAATAGCTCTCGTCGAACTCCGGCTCCTCGAAGCCGATGGAAAAGGTTTCCAGGGGCCGCTCCGAGAACCGGGTCGCCAGGGCGCAGGTGATGCTCGAGTCGAGCCCCCCGCTCAGATAGCCGCCCACCGGAACATCGGACCGCATCCGCAGGCGAACCGCGTCATTCATCAGCTCCCCGAGGCGCTCAATCGCGTCGGAGGGCTCGGGGCCCGGGTTCTCGTCGAATCGAAGGTGGTAGTACTTCCGGGTGCGCAGCCGCCCATTTCGCCAGGTGGCACAGGCCCCGGGTTCGAGGGCGAAGATGTCCTGAAACGGGGTCTGGGGTGGCCGGGCGCCCCAGAATGTGAAGACCTGGTCCAGGCCGCGAGGCGAGGGGCGCATGGGCACCAGACCGGAGGCGGCGAAGGCCTTCACTTCCGATGCGAAATGGAGGTCGCCCCCGTGGAGGGCGTGGAAGAGGGGGCGGATCCCGAACCGATCCCGGGCCAGGAAGAGGGAGTGGTCACGTCGATCGTGGACAGCGAAGGCGAACTCGCCGTTCAGCCGCTCCAGCATCCCTTCGCCCCACTCCTCCCAGCCGTGAACCAGGACCTCGGTGTCGGTCCGGGTACGGAACACGTGGCCCTTCCCCTCCAGCTCGTCCCGCAGCTCGATGAAGTTGTAGATCTCGCCGTTGAAAATGACGAGGATCCGGCCGTCTTCACTCCCGAGAGGCTGGGCGCCGGACTCGACCCCGATGATGCTCAGGCGCACGTGGATGGCGGCCAGCCAGGGAGTAATCACATAGCCGAATCCGTCGGGTCCGCGGTGTCGGATCGCCCAGCCCATGCGCGCCAGAACTCGTCGATCTGTTTCCCCGGGAGTCCCTCTCGCTATGCCCGCGAATCCACACATCGGTTCAGGACTCAGCCTGATGCAGCGCGGGGGCGGCGTCCCCGAAGGCCCGGCCGATCCCGCTCTCTCCATTCACGAGAAGCGGTGGTGTGTGGAGGTACTGTGTGGTCCGTACCTTCCGATCGATGTCGCGGTAGACCTCCTGAACCTCTTCCGGCGTGCGGTCGACCCAGGCGGACGCATCCGAGGCATGGAGCCCGGTTTCCCGGGCATGAAGAATGAGGTCCAGCTCCCTCAGCGGCACGGAGAAGTAGAACTCCTCCTGTCCCTGGGGCATCGAATAGGTGTCGGTCGTGGGAGGCCGGGTCAGGATGGAGTCGGGGACCCCGAGATACTCCCCGATCTGGTATACCTGCCCCTTGTAGAGGTGTGCAATCGGCTTCACATCGGCGAGCCCGTCCCCTCCCTTCACGAAGAACCCCTGGTGGTGCTCCAGCCGGTTCGGCGTGCCCAGTACGGCATAGTGCAGGCGATCCGCATGATAGTACTCCATCATCTTTCGGACCCGCTGCTTGAAGTTCGTGGCGGCCACGATCTGACGGTACGCCGTGGGAGGAAGACGACGCCTCTCCGCCTCACCCGTCGGCGACTGGACCACGAGGTGATACCCCCCGAGGCTCCCGGGTCGAAGCCGGTCCTCGGGAAGCACGAGCTTGCAGCCCCAGTCGTGGTCGAAGTCCGGGAAGATCCGCCGAACGGCCTCGTTCCGGCGGGCGTAGCAGCCCGCTGCCTCGAGCGTCGGGCCGATGTTCTCGACCACGGCCTCGATGCCGAGCTGCTCCGCAAACTGGCTCGCCAGCTCCGTGCTCAGGGGGTCCGAATCCCGCTCGGGCATGAACAGCCCGAAGACCCTCTCGGGGCCCAGGGCCCGCACAGCCAGAGCCGCACATACGGAGCTGTCCACCCCGCCGCTCATGCCGATGACGATCCCCCTGCGGTGAAGGGTCTCAGCTACCTGACTGCGGAGGGTGCCCGCGATCCGTTCGACCTCGGTTTCGGGGTCGATGCGGAGTGCGGCTATTCCAGGATTCACGGGTGTGCCTGCTCAGTTCGATGTCGGGACCTCGAGGACACGAACTGTAAGAGCAAGTACCGTACCGTGCCGCAGATCAACTCCCGGTGAGCCACCACCAGAACAAGCGGAGCAGTACGATCCAGAGCACGGCGAGCACGCCCAGAAGGATCGCAAGGAAGAGCAGGGGACGCTTCACCCATCCCTGGAGGAACCGGTCCGTGCGGCCTTCGGCTTCGGTGCGGGCGGTCAGGGGCAGGCGGCGAACCACCTGGGAGAGTCCCCAGGGAACGAGGAGCAGGTCATCCACCACGCCCAGGACCGGAATGAATATCGGCACCAGGTCGATGGGGCTCGCCAGGTAGGCCATGAGGAGCACCCCTGCGGCGCGCAGGTGCCAGGGGGTCTCCGGGTGTCGCACCGCGAAGGCCACCACGAGGATCTCGCGGCGGAAGCGGAGGAAACGCGATTTTACCAGAGTTGCGATGCGTGGCATGACTCAGCCGCTCCACGAGCGCCCGAAGGATCTCGGCGATCTCGGTCTCCTCGTGCCATGTGATGGTGTCCGCGGCGCCCTCGATGATCCCCGCCACCTCTTCTTCCCGGAGGAACTGGAGCGCGCCGGGGACGCGATCGCGCACATGAGCGATAGATGTATGCGAACGGTTACAACACACGAAATGTAATCGATCGCGTACGGGTGGCGGCAAGGTGCGGGGGCGAGGATCGGGGGGGCGGTCCCCCGTTGCCATCCTCCATCGCCCCCCCGTACCTTCGGCCCTGCCCTTCCCCCTGGCCCCCCCCACCGTCCCCGAGGATCATGCTGACCGACATCCGGATCGCGCAGGCCGCCACGCTTCGCCCCATTGCCGAGATCGCCGCGAAGCTCGGGCTTTCCGAAAACGAGATCGAGCCGCACGGGCGCACCAAGGCGAAGGTCCCGCTCCGCGCGTTCCGCGATCGATCCGGCTCTCCGGGGAAGCTGGTGCTCGTGACCGGGGTGAACCCCACTCCGGCCGGTGAGGGGAAGTCGACTGTGTCCGTGGGGCTCTCCGATGCGCTCACGCAGCGGGGAAGGAACCCCGTTCTCTGCCTCCGTGAACCCTCGCTCGGCCCCGTTTTCGGGATAAAGGGGGGGGCGGCCGGGGGCGGCTACTCGCAGGTGGTCCCGATGGACGAGATCAACCTGCACTTCACCGGGGACTTCCACGCGATCACCTCGGCGAATGCACTTCTCGCCGCGATGCTCGACAACCACCTCTTTCGGCCGAACTCGCTCCGGATCGACCCGCGGCGCATTGTCTGGCGGCGCGCGGTGGACATGAATGACCGGGCGCTCCGCTCAGTCGTGGTCGGGCTTGGCGGGCGTACCGGGGGGATGCCCCGGGAAGATGGCTTCAACATCACCGCCGCCTCCGAGGTCATGGCGATCTTCTGCCTCGCCGACGGGCTCGCCGATCTGGAGCGGCGGCTGGGTGAAATCGTGGTCGCCTACAATGTGGATGGCGACGCGGTCCGGGCGAAGGAGCTGAATGCCCAGGGCGCGATGACGCTCCTTCTGAAGGACGCTATCGCCCCCAATCTGGTCCAGACGCTCGGAGGCACCCCGACCTTCATCCACGGCGGCCCCTTCGCGAACATCGCCCACGGATGCAACTCCCTTCTCGCCACGCGCGCCGGGCTCGCCTTCGGTGACGTGGTCGTGACGGAGGCCGGGTTCGGAGCGGATCTGGGTGCCGAGAAGTTCCTCGACATCAAGTGCCGCTTCGGGGGGCTCACTCCGGACGCGGTCGTGATCGCCGCAACGGTCCGGGCTCTCAAGATGAACGGGGGAGTTGCGAAGGACGCCCTCGGAACCGAGAACGTGGAGGCGCTCCAGCGCGGGTTCCCGAACCTCGCGCGGCACGTCGAGAACATCCGGAAGTTCGGGATCGAGCCGGTGGTCGCGATCAACCGCTTCCCCCAGGACACCGAGGCCGAACTCGCCGCCATGGAGGCAGCCTGCCGCGAAATGGGCGTGGCGGCGGTTATCGCGGATCCCTACACCCAGACCGGCACGGGCTGCCTTGACCTGGCTGATGCGGTCTGGGATCTCCTCGAGCGCGGGGAAGCCGACTTCCGCCCCCTCTACCCCGACGAGATGTCACTCACCGGGAAGATCGAGACCGTGGCCCGGGAGATCTACCGCGCCGAGGGGGTCGACTTCCTCCCCGCCGCCCGCAAGCAGATTGCGGAGTGCGAAGGGCTGGGAATGGGGACGGCCCCCGTGTGCATGGCGAAGACGCAGTACTCCTTCACCGACGACCCGACGAAGCTGGGTGCCCCGACGGGGTTCCGGATCACCGTGCGCGAGGTGACCCCCTCGGCGGGCGCGGGGTTCGTGGTCGCGAAGACTGGCGACATGATGACGATGCCCGGTCTCGCGGCGCGCCCCGGGGCTGAAGGGATGCGTGTCGATGAGGATGGGACGATCGTGGGATTGGCCTGATCCTGGATCGGCCTCAGCGCCCCGCTCGACCTCAGCGCCCCGACCGACCTCAGCGCTCCGCAAACCCCTGTGGGGGCCGCCGATGCCGAGTCCCCTGTTCGAACGCGTAGGCATACTTGAACAGGGAGGCGTCGTCGAACGGGCGCGCCGCGATCTGGAGCCCCGCGGGCAGGTCGCCGTAGGTGAACCCCATCGGGACCGTGATGGCCGGGAGTCCCGCCCCGGGGATGAGCCCCTGGGAGTTGTCGCCCCGATATTCCTCGTTGGCCTGATCGATGGGAGCGGGCGGGTGACTCCAGGTGGGGAAGATGAATCCGTCCAGGTCGGCCGCATCCATGGCCTCCACTACCGCCTCCTTGAGAGCCTGGCGACCGGGATGATCCTCAAAGTCGGGGCAGGGCGGATCTTCCTCGGCGGGATGCATGTCGGCGGAGCCTGATCCGAAGGAGCGGAGCCCCGCCTCGACATCGGGTCCGAATTCGCCCGTTTCCAGCACCTCCACCACATCGCGGATCGGGGCCGCATCGCCCAGGGTCTCCAGGTAGCGGGCCATGTCGTAGCGGAAGCGCCGGCAGAACACCCCGCCGCGCATGAGCTCCGCGATCCCCGGGATCTCCCATCCCTCCACGACCTCGGCGCCCAGCCGCCGAAGATCCTCCACTGCCGCCTGGAATACCCGGTACACAGCCGTGTCGGCGCGCTCCGGATCGGCGTGGGATGCAAGCACCCCCAGCCGCACACCCTGAAGCCCGTCCTCCTCGAGAAAGCGGGTATAGTCCGCCTCGACGTGGTTCCTCCCCGCTTCGGTGTAGGGATCCTCGGGGTCGTATCCGGCCACCACCGAGAAGATCCGGGCGGCATCCTCCACGCTGCGGGCCATGGGCCCCGCCACATCGCGATCCCAGGCCAGGGGAACGACTCCGGATCGGGAGGTGAGCCCCAGGGTCGAGCGGATCCCGACGAGCGCCAGGTGGGAGCTGGGTCCGCGGATGGAGTTCCCCGTGTCGCTCCCGAGCCCTGCTACCGCGAAGCTTGCCGCCACCCCCGAAGCCGTTCCCCCGCTCGATCCCGCCGGCGTGTGGCCGATGGAGTAGGCGTTCGCCGTCGTGCCGTAGGACGAGGACACGGTCTGCCGCGGGCTGAACGCCCACTCCGCCATGTTGGTCTTGGCGATGACCACGGCACCTTCCTCCCGAAGCCGCCGGACCATGAAGGCATCATCGGGGGGAATCGAACCGGCGAGCGCGATCGAGCCCCCGGTGGTGGGAAGGTCGTGGGTAGCGAAGTTGTCCTTTATGAGCATGGGCGCGCAGAAGAGCGCTCCGGGGGCGCGCCCGTCCGCAAGCGCCCGATCGATGGAATCGGCGGTGACGATCGCATTCGGGTTCAGCTCGGTGATCGCCCGCACCCCGGAGGAAACGTCGTACGCCTGGATCCGATCGAGGTATCCCTGGACGACCATCCTGCAGGTGGTCCGACCCTCCCGGATCGCCTCCTGAATCTCCGCGATCGAAATCTCGACCAGGGGAATCGGGGCGGGAGGCGGCTGCTCGTCGCCCCCGCAGGCACTGATTCCGAGAATGGAAATGAGGATGGGGAAGGCGAGCGCGCGCATGGGAGGCCGGGGTTCGAGGGGCGGAGAGCGAGGGTCCAACTTCTGTCGGGAAGGGGGGAGTGCGCCAGACCCGGGGGTCCGACCCCGGAGCGACTTGCCGCTCCGACTTGCCGCTCCGACTTGCCGCTGCGAATTGCCCCTGCGAATTGCCGCTGAAGGGGCGGCCGGGTAGCTTTCCTCTCACGCATGCTCCCCTTCTTCCCCTCCCCTGAATCTGCCATGAAGATCCCGACCTCTCTCCGCGCCCTCGGCATCGTCGCACTCTCGGCCGCCGTCGTTCCGCTGCTCCACTCCCCGCTCGCCGCCCAGGCGCTCACCTATGAAGAGGCGCGCACGGCGATGGATGCCGCCGAGGCCGAGGCCCGGGCAAACGGGTGGAACCTCACGATCCTGATCTCGGATGCGGAGGGAGTCCCGCTGTACCTCCGCCGCTTCGGCGGGGCCGCCCATCGCTCGTACGAGATCGCCACCGGGAAGGTCAGGACCGTACTCGCCTCCGGGATGAGCACCGCCGAGTACGCCGCGGCCGTCAATGATGGCCGGATCGAGGCCATCGAGGGGGCGGTGACCTTTGATGGGGGATTTCTCATCCGACGAGGTGGCGAGATCATCGGTGCGATGTCGGCCAGCGGCGCCCGCGGATCGGAGGATGCCCAGGTAGTGAGGGCAGGGCTCGCGGCGATTGGAATCCAGCCGTAGGCGGCTGCCAGCGGCCCGGCGGCGATCGGCATCCAGCCCGCCGGCGGCTGCCACCGGGCAGTCGGGGGGCCGGTTGCCTTTTCCGTCCCCTTTCCCGTAATGTGGAGAACCGGCACGGAGTGCCGGGCCGCGCCCCCCCTTTCCTGAGGTATCGGATGACTAAACCTCGACGCGCGTATGGACTTGGAAGCGGAACCGCGTAAGGAGGGGGGCGCACCCCCTCCCCCACTTCCGGCCGTCACCCGGCCGACCGACGTTTCCAACCCCCGTTACTATCACCAGGTCGTCGACTGCCAGTGGGCCTGCCCCGCTCACACCAACGTCCCCGAATACATCCGCATGATCGGGCAGGGCCGGTATACCGAAGCCTACATGCTGAACCGGAAGTCGAATGTCTTCCCGGCGATCCTGGGGCGCACCTGCGACCGACCCTGCGAGCCCGCGTGCCGCCGCACCCGCCTCGACGGCGATCCGGTGGCGATCTGCCGACTGAAGCGGGTGGCTGCGGATCTGCGTGACGATGTCCGCCCGCTGCTTCCCCGCGCCCCGGCCACGAAGAACGGAAAGCGGATCGCATGCATAGGCGCCGGTCCCGCCTCGCTCACCGTCGCGAACGACCTGATGCCCCTCGGCTACGAGGTCACGATCTTCGAGAAACAGGACCGCGCAGGCGGCCTCATGTGGTCGAACATCCCGCAGTTCCGGCTTCCTCCCAGCGTTCTGAACGAGGAGATCGACTACATCCTGGACATGGGGGTCGACCTTCGCCTGAACACGCCGGTCGAAAGCATGCGGGCGCTCGTCGACGGGGAAATGGGGGGGAAGTGGGACGCGATCTTCATCGGATCCGGCGCCCCCCGCGGGAAGAATCTCGAGATTCCGGGGCGGTACGACTCCGATCGCATCCACATCGGGATCGACTGGCTCGAGTCCGTGGCCTTCGACCACATCGAATCGATCGAGCCGCGCGTTCTCGTGATCGGAGTGGGGAACACCGCGATGGACTGCTGCCGCACGGCGCTTCGCATCGGGGGAAGCGAGGTGAAGGTGATCGCGCGCCGCTCGCGCCCGGACTTCAAGGCCTCACCCTGGGAGCTGGAAGACGCGGAAGAAGAGGGAGTCGACATCGTCGAGAACCACTCCCCGCTGCGCTTCGTCATCGAGAACGGCGAGCTGGTCGGGATGGAGTTCGAACTCGTGGAATGGCACGACGACCCCGGCGGTCGCTCCAGGAAGGTCGTGAAGGGCACGACGATTCTCCCCTGTAACGCGGTCATCCTCGCCATCGGACAGGACGCGGCCTTCCCCTGGATGGAACGCGACATCGGGATCGAGTTCAATGACTGGGAGATGCCGGTGGTCAACCGCCACACCTTCCAGACCACCCTTCCCGGGGTCTTCGCCGGAGGCGACGCTGCCTGGGGTCCGGAGAACATCATCTGGGCGGTGGAGCATGGACATCAGGCGGCCATATCGATCCACCAGTACTGCCTGGGCGAGTCGCTCGAGGAACGCCCCGCCTACGGGATGAACCTCGTGAGCCAGAAGATGGGGATGCACGAGTGGAGCTACTCGAACGACTATGACGTGGCCGCGCGCCAGAAGATGCGGCATGTGGCGCTCGAGCGGCGGCTTGCTTCGATCGAAGTGGAGGTGGAGGAAGGATTCGACGCGGAGCAGACGCTGCGCGAGGTCGAGCGCTGCCTGAACTGCGATGTCCAGACGCACTTCACCCACAACCTCTGCATCGAGTGCGACGCCTGTATCGACGTGTGTCCGCCGAACTGCCTCACGATCACGCCGAATGGCCCCGAAGAAGAGCTCCGCATGCGCCTCAGCGCGCCTGCGCTCAACACCGATCAGCCCTTCTACGTGTCTGACGCCCTTCCCCACACCGCGCGCGTGATGGTGAAAGACGAGGACCTCTGCATCCACTGCGGGCTCTGTGCGGAGCGGTGCCCCACGGCCGCCTGGGACATGCGGCAGTTCGATCTGCTGATACCGTATGCGGGGGTGGCTGCGAACGCCGTGGCGACGGCAGCCTCCGGGG
>JBGTMU010000031.1:0-10955 GCA_041743405.1 Longimicrobiales bacterium
TGGATATACCAACGGTGGATCCAGGCGGACTCACGAGTGGAAGATCGACCGTCGTGGCGACAGTGGATGTTCCGTTGGTGACGGAACGCGGACACGAACGGAACATCGACGGCGGGGGCGGTGGCCCTCCAGTAGTTCAACTGTCTGCCAGTAGTCACCGCGCCTGCCACTTGCCGTGCGGGGCCGCGTGCCTGGCTCCACGAGATCGTGCCGGTTCGAAACCTCGGAAGCGACGGAATCGATCGTGGGCGGGCGGTTCACGCCTTCGCACCGAATATGGTGGTAGTTGTTTGGGGCTTTGATTTGCCAGCGGGTGTACTCGATTGTCGCTGGTGACGGCTGTAGCCATATTTTGGCGTCTTGTCCTGACCGTCGACGGAAAGCCCTTCGGCGTCGCGGTCGGGATCCACGAAGACGAGATCGAGGAGACTCTGGACATGCTCCGTCGGCTGCGCGCGCTCAGGGCCATGCATCGAATGCAGAGAAACGCTGAGGCGCGTGGTATCAGCGACATGGCGCCCGAGGATGTCGACGAGGAGGTCCGCGAGGCTCGAAACAGTCCCCGAGACCTGCTGGACCTCCTCTCCAACGAAAGATAGGGGACGGTGTCCGGAGGAACACGAGGAGGCGTGATCGCATGCGGGTTCTGATCGCCGGTTGCGGATACGTCGGAACCCGACTCGGGCTCGACCTGGCTTCCGAAGGGGTCGAGGTCACCGGGATTCGCCGGAGCCCCGATGATATCCCGCACCCGATCCGGCCCGTCGCCGTGGATCTCCTCGATTCGGGACTCGCCCCCAGGCTCCCGCCTGTGGATCAGGTGGTGTACATGGCGTCGGCAGACGCGTCCGCCCCCGACGCCTACCGTCGCGCCTACGTGGAGGGGCCGAGAAACCTCCTCCAGGCGCTCGCGTCCCGAGGAGCCCCCGTCACCCGCGTGATCTTCGTGTCCAGTACGGCGGTGTACGGCGGTGCGGAAGGTGGCTGGGTAGATGAGGAAACCCCACCTGAACCCGCGAACTTTCGCGGCGAACTGATGCTGGAAGGGGAAGAAGTTGTTCGCAATGGCCCCTTTCCGGCGCTCTCCCTCCGGCTGGCCGGAATCTACGGCCCCGGGCGGGACCGCCTCGTGAGGAGGGTGCGTGACGGGGAAGCGAGGTGCCCCGACCCCGGTCCGATCTGGTCCAACCGCATTCATCGCGACGACGCCGCCGGAGCGCTCCGCCACCTGCTCAGGGTCGAGGACCCCGCTTCCTGCTACCTCGGAGTCGATGACGCCCCGACCTCCATCTGCGAAGTGTACGGATTCGTAGCCGAATCGCTCGGCCTGCCAGCCCCCGCGCGGGACCCCTCCGCGAGCCGGGAGCGTGCGAACAGGCGCTGCTCGAACCGGCGCCTGCGGGGCAGCGGGTTTGTCTTTGCATTTCCATCGTACCGTGAAGGATACCGTGCACTCCTCGACTTCGAAGGGCGCCGGTGATCTCTTCCACGCTCGGGGGCATCGGGATCTTCCTCATCGGGATGATCCTTCTCACGGAAGGGCTGAAGGACGCCGCCGGGTCCGCCCTCCGGGACGTGCTGCAACGCTTCACCCGGGGCCCCGGATCTGCAATGGCCTCGGGCGCGGCGGTCACCGCGCTCGTTCAGTCGTCCAGCGCGACCACGCTGACGACCATCGGGTTCGTGAGTGCGGGGCTCCTGACCTTTCCGCAGGCCGTGGGGGTGATCTTCGGCGCGAACGTCGGGACGACCAGCACCGGGTGGATCGTTGCACTCCTGGGGCTCAAGATCCAGATCGCTGCCATCGCATTCCCTCTGGTGGGGGTGGGAGCGCTGTTGCGCCTCCTCGGTCACGGACGCAAGGCCGACATCGGCATGGCCCTCGCGGGGTTCGGACTCATTTTCGTGGGAATCGATGTCCTGCAGGTGGGGATGACGGGACTCTCCGAGCGATTCGATCCCGCCTCGTTTCCGGGCTCGACTCTCGGTGGACGGGTCGCTCTCGTCGTGATCGGGCTCGCGATGACGGTCGTGATGCAGAGCTCCAGCGCCGCCGTTGCCACGACACTCACAGCCCTCCACTCCGGGGCCATCGGCTTCGAACAGGCGGGGCTTCTCGTGGTGGGGCAGAATGTCGGCACCACGGTCACGGCGGCGCTGGCTACAATCGGAGCCTCCGTTCCCGCCCGGCGCACGGCGATGGCTCACATCCTCTTCAACCTGATTACGGCAGCCATCGCGCTCCTGGTGTTCCCGGTACTCATGCCGCTCACGCTGGGGGTGGCAGGGGAGGGGGATCCGGCCACCGCCATCGCCCTCTTCCACACCACCTTCAACCTTCTGGGAGTGGCTCTGCTCTTTCCGGTCCTCCCGGCCTTCTCCCGCCTGGTTGAACGGATGGTGAAGGAAGACACCCCGTCTCTCACGCGCCATCTGGATCGGACGGTGGGGGCGATTCCGACGGTCGCGGTCGAGGCGGCGCGCCAGGCCACGATCGCAACCGCTCTTCGCCTTTTCACCCGGCTGGCCGAAACCGTCCGGCCCCGCAGAGTGGGCGGCGTCGAAAAAAGGATGATCGACTCCGGCCCCGATGAGGAAGCCGGTGAGGCGCTCTCCGAGATCAGACGGTTCATGGGCACCGTACGGTCGCCGAATGAAGCCGCACCGGAATTCGAGCGGCACCTCTCCGTGCTCCACGCCCTGGATCATCTGGACCGAATCCGCTCAGCTCTGGATTCGGCGGATGGCGCCCCGCTCCCCTGGGTCGAGGGGCCCCTCGCCGAGACGGCCGCCGCGCTCGCGGCACTCCTCGACTCGGACGAGGACGGCCTCGTCGATCAGCCCCATCCGAGCGCCGAGGAATTCGCCCACGTGTCCCACCGACTGGCGGATCTGAGGAAGGCGCGAAGGTCTGAGGTCCTGAAGCGGACCGCGGAAGGGAAGGTGTCTCCGGAGGACGCGCAGAAGGAGATCGAGTGGGCGAAGCGACTCGATCGGCTCGCCTACCATGTATGGCGCAGCGTGCACCATCTGGAGCGGGCTTCCACCCTCGTCCCCACCTCACCGGAACAGCCACCCGTCGGCATTTCGGCCGAAGGGATGGCTCGCGAGCCGGAAGGCGAAGTGTTCGAAGACAGCGAGGTGGAACACCCGGGCTGACCCGGAGGGAGGCGGGTGTCCATCCGGGCTCCCGTCCTGGCTTCAGCCCGGGGAAGGCGCCTTCAGCCCAGGGGGAGCGGCTTCAGCCCAGGGCCCGTCCTCAGACCGGGGCGGCCGCCACCGGTGAAGCGGGTGCCGCTCCGAATCCGAGCGTGTCGCAGGCATTCCGAACGACCGAGGCGAAGTCGGGATCGAGTGTGAAGGCAAGCTCCTCCCCGATCTCGTATCCCCTCGATGGAGGCAGGTGGACCACGAGCTTCCGAACCCCTCCGTGCGCCGAGGGGATGGCGACTTCGGCCTCCACCTGGGCTCCGGTATACCGGGTCGAGAGGATCTTCCCGCGAATCCCTCCTTCCTCGCAGGCACCGAATCCGTCCGGGCGGACCGACACCATCACCTGCGACCCGAGCGGGAGCCCAAGCCGGTCGACCCTGCAGAAGGAGCCGAAGTCGGTCAGAACACACCCGTTTTCATTCTGGATCATCCCCTGCAGCAGATTGGTCCGCCCCACGAAAGTGGCCACGAAGACCGATTCGGGGTGCTTGTAGATTTCACGCGGGCTTCCCACCTGCTCGACTCTCCCCTGGTTCATGACGGCTACGCGGTCCGAGATGGCGAGGGCATCGCGCTGGTCATGTGAAACGAACACACAGGCCATCCCGGCCCGCCTCAGGATCCCCACGACCTCGTCGCGCACCTGGTCGCGCAGGTGTGCATCCAGGTTCGAAAAGGGCTCGTCCATGAGAACCACGAGCGGTTCCGGCGCGATCGCCCGGGCGAGAGCTACCCGCTGCTGCTGCCCGCCCGAGAGTTCGTGGGGGTAGCGCCCGAAGAAAGGCGAGAGATCCAGGGCACGAAGCACCTCCTGGGCCCGGCCCTTCCGATTTTTCCTCGGCATGTGATCGAGGCCGAACATCACGTTCTCCCCGACCGTCAGGTGAGGGAACAGGGCATAGTCCTGGAAAACCATGCCGACGCCCCGCTTCTCCGGCGGAAGCCAGGCCGACGGCCCCGCGGCGATCCGATCGCCGATCCGGATGACGCCTCCATCCGGCACCTCGAACCCCGCAACCAGACGGAGAGTCGTGGTCTTCCCGCACCCCGACGGGCCAAGGAGCGTGAGGATCTCGCCCTCGCGGATCTCGAGCGAGACTCCGTCCACCGCTTCGACCGGACCCGGCCAGAAACGCTTGTGGACCTTCTCGAGGGCGATGACGGTGCGGGACATGGCGATGGGATTGAGAATCGGTATCAACGGACCCCCAAGGCTACCCGACCCGGGAGGGCGAGTCAACCGATCCCGCGCGGACCGTGTTCGGCTGCGAGCTCCCGGTAGTCTGCAATTTCGGCCCGCACCCGTTCTGTGCCCCAGCCGAGGAGGGGGGCCGCGATTCCTGCTGCCACTTCGGCTGCTGCGGTGGCTCCCTCTTCGGAAAACAGGAGGAGTGCGAGGCGCCGATCGAGGATATCCGGGAGGGTGAGGGCCATCTCCCGCTCTACCGCGCGCCTGACTTCCCCCCTGAGTGCGGGCACCCCGGGCGCGAGCGGTGCGAGCCACTCCTCGTCTTCGGCACCATAGGCCAGGAGTTCCTCAAGGGCAGTGCCGTAAAGGAAGAGAAGCCGCTCAGCCGTCCGAGGCGGAATCCGGATCTGCTCGAGACGCCGGCCCATGTCGGTGCGCCACGTGGCGTAGTCTCCGTCGGGTTTCCAGGGGAGGGGGATCCGGTCCGTACTCTCCGCCCCCGGAAGTGCCCGTCCGCCCGCCACCACGGTGGCCTGGAGGATCCGGCGAGCCATGGGACGGTACGTGGTGAGCTTCCCACCGGCCACAGTCACGAGCCCGGGCGGTGTGGTCCAGACCTCATCGTGGCGAGACATGTCACGGGTGGCTTTCCCCTCTTCATGGATGAGCGGGCGGAGCCCGGCCCAGGTGGTCGCCACGTCGTCGGGCCCGATCCCCGCCTCCGGGAAGCAGTCGCGCACCATCGCCACGAGATCATCGACCTCCCGCGCCTCGGCCCGTGGGTGATCCACATCCCCGGTGTACGCTTCGTCCGTCGTGCCGACGTAGACCCAGGGGCCGCGAGGCATCGCGAGACCCTTCCTACCCGAAGAGGAAACCAGGAACGTCGCGGCCTCGAGCGGCAGGCGGGCCCGGGGGAGCAGGATGTGGGAGCCGCGCGACGGGATGATGCGCTGCGGGACGGCGAGTCCGCTCTGGGCGAGGAGCTCCGGGACCCAGGGGCCGGTCGCATTCACCGTGACAGTCGCCCGGATCGTGAACTCTCGACCCTCTTCCGTGTCGATCACCCGGGCCCCAACGACGCGGCCCTCCTCCACGATGAGCGACTCGACCCGTGCGTGATTCGCGGCGAGTGCCCCATGATCAAGGGCGGAGACAAGGTTCGCCAATGTGAATCGCGCATCGTCGGTGATGAACTCCGGATAGAGCACTGCGCCCTTCAACGGGTCCCGGAGGCCGGGGAGGAAAGCACGGGTCTCGTCCGCTGAAATCGCGCGCGAGCGTTCGTTCTTAGGGCTCCCCGCGAGGAAGTCGAACAGCTTGAGGCCCGCCCGGATCTTCAGAAGCGATTCACCCCGGTACACCGGGAAGAGGAAGTGCAGGGGATGCACGAGCTGCGGCGCGATCCTTCGAAGGATCCGCCTTTCCCTGGCCGACTCGCGCACGAGTCCGAACTGGAGATACTCGAGGTATCGGACTCCGCCATGGATGATCTTGGAAGAACGGGACGAGGTTCCGGCGGCGAAGTCGGATTTCTCGACGAGGCCGACCCGCATCCCCCTGAGTGCCGCGTCGCGCGCCACCCCCGCGCCGGTGATTCCGCCACCCACGACCAGCAGCTCCACCCCTTCGTCTGCCATGCGGTCCAGCATGCCCCTGCGTTCAGCGAGCGAGAGGGGCCCGGAGGTTGGGCTCATGACGGCCCCGGATGAGCGGTGCGGCTCCAGTTCATCAACGCTCCGACCTGGTTCGTGGTAATCCGTCGAACGCCGAGGGCGTGGAGCGCATCGGCGGCCTCGATCTGATCCACGGTCCAGCAGGCGACATCGATTCCCTCCTCCACCCAGCCTCGGGTGCGCTCCGGATTCGCCAGGAGGAGCCGGAAGTCCGGGTCCAGGAGCGCGTTGCCATCCGCGCGGACCCAGCGCGCCGCCTCTTCCAGCCGGGATTCCTCCGACACCACCCAGCCGAGGCGAAGATGGGGCGCCGCGGTCCTCGCCGCGAAGAGGATTCCGGGGTCGAGGGTGATGAGAGTCGTCGCTGCGGCGGCCCCTGACCGGTCGATCACGGCGCAGATCTCGTCCAGCTCCGAGCTCCTGCGGATGGATTTCACCTCGCAGAAGATGGTGTCCACATCTCCGGCGACGGCATGAAACGCCTCTGCGAGTGAGGGGATCCGGGTTCCGCGGAACTCCGGTGAGAACCAGCTCCCCGCGTCCAGCTTCCCCAGTTCCAGGAAGGAACGATCCGAAACCGGCCCCGTCTCATCCGTGGTCCGGTCGAGGGTCTCATCGTGGAAGAGAATCGGGGTGCCGCAGGCGGCCACATGCACATCCCACTCCACCGCGCGCGCCCCGGCAGCAATGGCCCCGCGGAGCGACGCGAGCGTGTTCTCGGGATACCGCGCCGCGTATCCCCGGTGGCCGATGATCTCGACGCCCTTCGCCATCACCTGGTGTCAACCCTCAGGATTGGCCTCTCGGGCTCCAGCCTTGAGCTGGCGGTCGAACTGATGGGCTTCGTCGAGCCGGCGCACCGTGCCCTCCATGGACTCGAGCTGCTGTTCCATCAATGCCATCCGCCGTTCCATCAGTTGAAGGGCTTCGTCGGACCCCTTCTGTCGGAAGAACTGGCCGAGCGCTTCCACCGTGGGTTTGAGAGCAAAGCGCGCGGTCAACCCGATCACCGGGATCAGCACGATCGAGAAGACCATGATGATGGCAACGAGGCCCTCGAGGTTTACGGACTGGAGCTGCATGGGGAAATATCCGATTGTGAGGAAATGGAACACATGCGCCTATCCTGATGGGCGCCCTTCGACCCCGCAAGACGGCGCATTCCCCCCCTACGGGCACGCCTCGGATTCAGTTCCAGCTACACGGGCCTGAGCTCGATCCAGAATCGACTCCCTCGGTCGGCCCCTGGATCCACCCCTGCACGCCCCCCAACCCGCTCCATCCCCCTCCGCACGATGGCCAGTCCGATCCCGGTCCCCGGGCGTTCCTGGACCTCGCTTCCTCGTTCGAAGGCGCGGAAGATCCTCTCGCGCTGATCCTTGGGAATCCCGATTCCTTCGTCTTCGATCCAGAGACGGACGCGATCGCCCCTCCCCTCGGCCCGGATCCGGACGACCGGTCGCTCTCCGCGTTCCGTGAACTTCAGGGCGTTGGATACGAGGTTCGACACGACCTGAACCAGGGTCGTTCGATGCCCCAGCACATCGGGGAGTCGCGGCTGTACTTCGACGCGCGCCTGCGCTTCCCGAAGGTCCGCCTGAAGCTGGGACAGCGCGGTCTGGATGACCTCATCAAGAGAGACGGGGCTCCACTCGATCTCCTCGAGGCTCAGCTTCGAGTAGGTCAGAAGGTCACGGATCAGGAGTTCGGACTGGTTGCCGGAGGCGAGGATCCTCTGCACGTAGCCACGCCCCTTCTCGTCCAGTTGATTTCCGTATTCGCTCAGGAGCGTGTGAGCGAAGCCCTGCATGGTCCGGAGCGGCGCCCGAAGGTCGTGAGACACGGTGTACCCGAAGCTTTCGAGTTCCCGGTTGGCTCGCTGGAGCTCCTCGGCAAGCGTGCGATAGCGGACTTCTTCCCCGCGAAGCGCCTCGAGGGACCGCAATCGGTCGGTGAAGGTGGCCAGGTGATTCGCGAGGCTGACTCCCCATCGCTGGAGTCTTGCATCCCGCGGGAGAACCCGTGTGTCGGCGAAGGAAAGGACCCCGATCGCCTGTTCCCCGAGAACGATGGGGAAGGCCAGGACCGTCCGGATGCCGGCGTTCCGCACGAAGGCATGAAGGTATTCCCTCTTCCGCGTGATGTCATCCACGATCTGCGGGAGTCCCGTTCGGGCCGCCAGGCCTGACAGGGAGCCATCCCACGGGATCTCGATTCCCGTTTTCCCCAGATCCCCGGGGAGCCCGAGTGACGCCACGATCTCGAAGGGCGAACCTTCCCGGTTCACCCGCTCGATCGAGGCGATGGGGAATCCCGTCGATTCCGCAGCTACCTCGATGATCCGCTGGTATCCTTCCAGCAGAGAGGTTGCGGAAAGCGTGATCTCCGAGATCGCGTGGAGCGTCATGAGCTCCTGGTTCCGGGCGGCGAGTTCAGCCTCGTTCCGCTTTCGGTCGGAGATGTCGGCCATGACACCGTCGATCCGGATCACGGTACCCTTCGGATCGCGCTGCGGACGCAGGGATGCCTCCACCCAGCGACCCTCCCCCCCGCCGGCCGGAACCTGCAGCTCGAGCACCAGAGAACGACCGCCCGAGAGCTGCTCCAGCCGTGCACTCAGGTCGGCTATCTCCACCCCAGGGAGGAGTTCGGGCCACCGAGCCGGCTCGGCCTCCAGGACCTCTGCCTCGACCCCGAAGAACTCGCGGACGGTGGTGGAGACCTGGATGAGGCGATCGTTCTGAAGATCGACCGAGAAGTAGAGGGTCCCGAGGTTCCGGAACAGAGTCATGAGTTCGCGATTGGCTGTCGCGAGGTCCTCCTCCATCCTCATGCGTTCCCAGGCGTCCTTTACGTTCTTCTCGGCCACGGCCAGGCGGATGTTGAGAAGGGAGACGTCGACCGGCTTTGTGACATAGTCGTCGGCACCCGCGTCGAGGACCATCTCCAGGTCGGCCGCCTCGTTCTTTCCCGTGATCATGAGGATCAGGCAGTGCTTTCCCCCGGGACGCTCCCGAATGCCCCGGCAGACCTCCAGTCCGGAGGTGGTTGGGAGCATCCAGTCGAGCACGACCATGGGGTAGGGCTCCTCATCCCACGCCGCGAGAGCGGCCTCACCCGTCTCGCACGAGGTGACCGTATGTCCGCGCGCACGAAGGATCTCGGCGAGAAGCCAGCGATCCCCGGGGGAGTCCTCCACCAGCAGCACGCGGAAACCCGAGGCTGCGCTGGTCAAGGCATCCACGGGCAGGAGGGGAGAAACCCGAGTCGCCCTCGGCGAACGGGGCTTCTCTCTGTGCGGGCTGAGCGGTTCATCTTCTCTACTTCCCCTTGGGCATACATTTTCACTCAACGGGAAAGATATGGGGCACCGGAGCAGTTTTCGCTACTGCGCCGAGCGTTCCGCACCCCGGATTCCGTGGTCGACGAGGGTCCCGGCACCGCCGAATCGCGACGGGGAGAAGGCCTCGGGTAGCCCGTCCCGGTCGCCGGAGAGGATCAGTGCAGCCATCCGAGTACCGGTTGCGGGTGCGAGAAGGATTCCATTGCGAAAGTGCCCGCCTGCGTGAAACACCCCCCCTGTTTCCGGGTCGGCGCCGAGGATCGGCATCCCATCGGGGGTACCCGGACGCAGTCCGCTCCAGAGCTCGACCAGAGGGGCATCCGCGAGACCCGGCACGAGCTGGATCGCCCCTTCGAGCAGCCCCAGCACTCCCGACGCGGTCAGCCCGGCCTGGAACCCCGCTTCCTCCACCGTGGCTCCCACGAGGACCCGACCATCCCCCCGCGGCACGAGATACACCGAGCCGGACTCCAGGATGCGGTCCGGGACCGGCCCTCGCGGCGCCAGCGCCAGCATCTGGCCCCGTACCGGACGGATCGGCATCGGGCGGGGGAGTCCCCGGACTTCCCCGGCCCAGCAACCCGCCGCAAGGACGACCGTGCCTCCGGCGAGGCGGGTCCCGTCACTGAGCTCGACGGCCCGAACCCTGGACCCCTGGACCACCAGCCGATCGACCCGTGCAGGGGTCCGGATAGTGACCCCGCATCGCTCAGCGGCCGTGCGGAGCGCCTCACCCAGAACACGGTTGTCGACCCGGTGATCATCTTCCGAAACGATCGCCCTCCTGGCGGAGGGGTTGATTCCGGGAACGAGCGCCCGAGGTCGGGCCTGGTCCACTTCAGTGGAGTCGGCTCCCAGTCGTCGGCTCCAGTCCAGATGGGCCAGGCTCTCGCGTTCGTCGGACGGAGTGAAGTCGACACGCACCTTCCCGCATGCCCGGTAGTCCAGCTCCAGCCCACTCTCGTCTTCCAGTTCCCGTGCGAATGCGGGCCACTCGGCGAACGACTCCCGGGCGAATTCGAGGAAGGCCCCGGGGGTCGAGGCCTCCCCGAAGGGGGAAAGCATTCCCGCGGCGGCCCAGCTCGCCTCCCGTCCGGGGATCCCGCGGTCGAGAACGAGGACCCGGGCGCCGGCACGTGCGAGTGCCCTCGCCACCGTGAGTCCGATGACGCCGCCTCCTGTGACGATGATTCGCTCTTCCTCACTCACTCTCAACTCTCCTCGTCAAGCGTACCTACCTCGAGAATGGGTCATTCGCCTGGCGGACTCGTCCCCCGCCCCCCGGGGCGCATCCCCCGCCCCCGGGGCGGACCTGGACGAGAGGCCCCTTGTGGGGGGAGGCACCCCGGCTGAAGATGGGGGATCCGCGGAGCTTTCCCCTGGCCTCCAGTCTCGTTTCCCCGGAAGCGGGTATCCACTTCGCTCCCCTAGGTACTACCGGTTGTGGTCGCCGCCGCGCACGCGGTGGTAGGCAACGGCATCCGATTCCACGGCCTGCTGGATCAGGCGATAGAACAGGAGTCCTCGCGCTCGA
>JBGTMU010000032.1:0-11907 GCA_041743405.1 Longimicrobiales bacterium
TCCCTCGACCTCGAGCCACTCGGCCAGCTTCGGGTGCTTCGCCTCCAGCGTCGCGGCCAGATCGGCCAGCGCCCGGCGTGCTTCCTCGTAGCTCTCGGAGTCGTCCCACACCCGGCGCAGCGCCTTGTGCAGGCTCGACTCTTCGGCCTTCGGCACTCCATCCAGTGCGTTCATCAGGAAGTGCCGCTGGCATCGCTGCCAGGGGACCCCTGTGAAGTGCTCCTTTCGCGCGTCGCGCAGGCCCGCGTGTGCATCCGAGATGAGCAGCTCCACCCCGCTCAGGCCTCGCTCCACCAGGTCGTCGAGAAATGAGCCCCAGGTCGCCTTCGACTCGCCGTGGGCCACCTCCACTCCGATCACCTCCCGTCGGCCCTCTTCGTTCACCGCGATCGCCACCAGCACCGCCATGTCCACGATCCGATGGTTCTCTCGCACTGAAGTTCCCCCGATTCGGTGGACACCCCATTTTTGAGGTAAAGGAGGTGTCCAGATGGCACAGCACAAGAGAAGGTACCCGGCGGAGTTCAGGCGTCGGATGGTGGAGTTGGTCCGCGCGGGCCGGAGTCCAGAGGAACTCGCCAAGGAGTTCGAGCCGTCGGCCAACACGATCCGGAATTGGACGGCGCAGACCGATATTGACGAGGGTCTGCGGGCAGACGGGCTGAGCACAGCGGAGCGAAAGGAGCTTCGTGAGCTTCGTCGCAAGGTCAAGCAGCTCGAGATGGAGCGCGAGATTTTGGGAAAAGCCGCGGCCTGGTTCGCCCGGGAGTCGATTACACTTCCGAAGTCTTCGGATTCGTGAGGGCGCACCAGGCCATGTATTCGGTGTCATTGATGTGTCGGGTGCTGGACGTCTCACGGAGCGGTTACTACGCGTGGTTGGGCCGGGGTCCATCCCAGCGATCGCAGGCGAACGCGTCCCTTCTCGGGACCATCGAAGCGGTCCACGAGGAGAGCGACGGAACGTATGGGTCGCCGCGGATGCACGCTGAACTTCCCGACCGCGGGGTCCTGGCCAGCCTGAACCGGGTGGCCAGGGTCATGCGGGCCGCCGGCATTCAGGGAGTCAGCCGGCGCAGGGGTGTCCGGACCACGTGGCGGAGCAAGGAAGACGCGCCAGCCGGAGATCTCGTGAACCGGGAGTTCAACGCGACGGGGCCGAACCAGCTCTGGGTCGCTGACATCACCTACGTACCGACTTGGGCTGGCTTCCTGTACCTGGCCATCGTGCTGGATGTCTGGAGCCGCCGGATCGTGGGGTGGTCGATGCGCACGCACCTTCGGACCGAACTTGTGCTCGAGGCCCTGGACATGGCGCTGGAGCAGCGCAGACCGGACGGAGTGATCCATCACTCGGATCAGGGTTGTCAGTACACGTCTTTTGCCTTCGGGAAGCGGTGTGAAGCCGCCGGAGTCCGACCCTCCACGGGCTCGGTGGGGGATGCGTACGACAACGCCATGGCTGAGTCGTTCTTTGCCAGTCTCGAATGCGAGCTCCTTGTGGGTTCCGGAAATTTTGGCACCACTTTTCCGGAAATTTTGGCACCAGGGGCTTCGTCGGACGGTACTGAGATTTTCTCCTTTTTGGGGTGGTGACGGGTGCGGTAGCTGGCTCCTCTGAGTTGGAGGTGGCGACCGCGTTCGAGGACCCGGTCGAGGAGCGCTTCGGCCAGGTCGGGATCATGGAGCACGTGCCCCCAGGCGGCAAGGGGCTTGTTGGTGGTGAACAGCATGGGCTTGCGCGCCAGGTAGCGCTCGTTGACGACCTGGAAAAGGACGTTGGCGGCGTTGTCCCTGAGGGTCAGGTAGCCGATCTCGTCGATCACGAGCACATGGGGATGGATGTAGTCGTGAAGCGCCGAAGCGAGTTTTCCGGTGCGGGCGGCGTTCGAGAGCTGCTCGATGAGCTCGGCGGCTGTAGTGAAGCGCGCCTCGAAGCCGTTCTGGATCGCGCGGTAGGCGATGGCGATGGCGAGCCGGGTCTTTCCGGTGCCAGTCGGTCCCGAGAGGATCAGGTTCCGGCCTTCGGAGACGAGCTCGGGTCCGAGGAAGGAGCCCAGCAACTGGAGTCGCACCGAGGTCTGGAAGGTGAAGTCGAAGTCCTCGATGGTGCCCAGGAAGGGGAACCGGGCCCTGCGCACGGAGCGGTGGACTCGGGTCTGCGCCCGATGTGCGACCTCTTCGGCGATCAGCACGGCCAGATAGTCTCGGTGGCTCATCTCCTCCTGTTCGGCCCGGCTCTCGAGTTCGGCATAGAGGCGCCGGACGGTGGGCAGATGAAGCCGTTTGAGCATGCCATCGAGGTCCATGGCGTCGGCGTTCATGCGCTCGCCTCCGTACCGACGAAGGTGTGGACGTACTCGGCACCGATGAGGCCCCGCAGCAGGGCTGCCTGCAGTGCCTGCGTGAGCGGTTCTTCGCCGACGGAACCCAGCAACGCATAGAGGTCCTCGACATCGCCCTTCCACGTTCGCGGCCTCTGATGGATGAGCTCGGTCAGGAAGTGCTCTGCGACCGGTCCGAGTTCGAGCAGGCGCTGGCGCTGGAAGTAGAGACGCCCCCGCGTTCCGGAGACGGACGCGAGGTGCTGGCTCCGGAGCTCGGGCGGATAGCTCAGGTTGTCCCTGGGGAAGCGCGGGTGGGTCGCCTCGTGTCGCCCCGCCGTGATCCGGACCCGGTCGAGGTAGAGGTGGAGCGTGCCGTGGAAGCCGATGGCCTCCGGCGGCATCGCGTAGCGGATCCCGCGATGGGTCACCATCCCGGTCGGGCCCACCAGGACATCGAACTGGAGCGCATAGCGCTCGGGAGAGACTGCCAGGGGCCGAAGCCGCTTCTGTTCCTCAACGAGACGCACGGCCGGCACGTCGCCCGTGGCCCGGGATGGGCGCACGTCGTTCCCCTCGCTCAGCCACTCGCCGAGCTGAGCCAGAAGGTCTTCCCGATCCTGAAAGCGTCGGACCTTGAAGAAGCTTCCCTTCACCCAGCCGACGAGGTTCTCGACGGCCCCCTTCTGGTTGGCCCGCCGAGGCTCGCAAAGCTCGATCCCGAAGCCGAAGTCGACCGCCAACTGCGCCAGCGTCGGGTTCCAGACGATCGGTGTCGCCTTGGGATGAAGAACGATCGTCTTGGGGTTGTCGAACACGACGGCCAGCGGAACCCCGCCGCTCGACTCGAAGGCGTACACCAGGCTCCGGCAAAGGGGCTCGACCTGCTCGCTCGGCACCACCTGGACATGGACCCAACGGGAGAACTTGAGTCGGTAGGCGGCAAAGTGAAGCACTTCGCTGTCGCCGGAGAGATACCTCACCCGCACCGATCCGAAGTCGAACTGCGCAAACTCCCCTGGCAACCCTTCGAAGCGGACCATCAGGCGGGAGGGCGCCGGGCCCCTAAGCGCACCCACCAACTCGTAGACGGCGCTCTTGCCGCCCTCGTAGCCACGCACCTTCAGGCGATGGAGCACCTCCACCGTGGGCAGATCGGGCTCCTCCTTCAAGATCTCTTCGACCGCTTCCCGAAACTGCCCCGCTCGACTCGGCCGCCCGATCCGCCGAGCCTTCGACACCACCCCCACGTCCAGCTCTTCAACCTGAGGCTCCCCCGCGATGCGGGTCACGCTGCGCTTCGACAGCCCCGTCTTCTTCGCCACCATCCGGTGGCTAAAACCTGCATCCAGCAGAACCTGAACCTCGTGTCTCTTGATCATAGGAATCACCTCTCCGCCTCCAGTAAGGGGAATGATCCCCCCACGGGAAATGCGGAATAATCTCAAGTCAACTGCGGTGATCCCTGGTGCCAGAATTTCCGGAAGAGGGAGGGGCAGAATTTCCGGAACTCACACTCCTGGACCGTCGGGTCTTCCGGAGCCAGGCCGAGGCGCGCATGGAAGTGTTCCGGTACATCGAGGGATGGTACAACCCGAGGCGCAGGCACTCGGCCCTGGGCTACCTCTCGCCCGTCCGCTTCGAGGCCGAGCACTGGGCTCGGCACCGCCCGACCCTGGCGCTCGCCGCCCCCGCGGACCATCCTTCCCCTGCGGGTGCTGGTCAGCTCTACTCCCCTGCTTTGCAGGGGAGCTTTCCGACCCCCCGGGAAGAGGGGGGGCAGGTCGTCATCGTTCCGCAGTTCTCACCTGTCCACTGAAATGGGGGAGCTCCACACGTGGGAGTGCCTCCGGTTTGCTTGCGAGGGGATGCCGCTTCGCAGAATAAATTCGCGTTAGCGTGCAAAATGACGGGTGATTACAGGGCGGCCTGCAGAGGAATCGACAAGCTAAGGGTCCTCGGCCCAGGAGCTAACGGAGATGTGGATCGGTGAGTGCCGCTTGGAAGGATGTCTGGTGTACGAGGAGGGGGGTTCTTTCGGCTGTGGCGGTGTTCATGGCTGGGGGCGTCGTCGGATGGAGTGGTCATGGATTCGCGGCCAGCTACGGTGAGGCTCAGCGAGAGATCGCGGATGTCCTTGGGTTGCAAGGCGAGAACGTGGGAGGGCGAGTTCCAAAGGGTGCGGAGGCGCCTTTCAAACAGATCACCCTGGAGCGGGTTAGGGGACTCTGCCCCTGTGCTGACTATCAAGTTACGTTTCGCATCTCAGGTGTCGTGCTGTACGAGGGCAGGGCATTTGTGCCTCGACTGGGTCGGCACCACGGCGCTGTCCCGCCTCGCCATTTCGTCCTCTTGGCGGTTGCTGCAGAACGATTGCGGCTGGCCGATTTCGATGGGGAGGTGATACCCGATATTGATGGTAGTTATTGGGTCATAACGCTCGTGACGCGCGAGGGAGTCCGCTACCGGCTTCAGAGGCCGAGTCTCACCGAACGGCCTGGACTTGAGGAATTCATCGCGGCCATGGACCGTCTGCTCGATGAGGTGACCTGGGGGCAACAGCATCGACGGTGATCCCCACCGGGAACACCTGCGCGCTGGCGGACATGCGGCGGCGAGTAGTTGTACCGGGACGCTGGAACTGTGTTTGCACTCCAACGAGGGCTTGAAGCTGTCAGCGCGCTTCGCGCGCCGCAGCTTAAGCCCACGGCGTTAGCCGGCGCTAACCAGACTCTGCCGGATCGGAACGAAGGAGTTCCCAGAAACCCCGGGGGTTCAAGATGGGCAGCGGCCGATCCTCACCCATTTCGAGAAGGTCACGGTCCCCGGTCACGAGTACATCAACGCCGCCAGCGACGGCCTGCTCGACGATCCCTTTGTCGTCCTGGTCCCGAACCCTGACCTGAAGCTTCGGTGCGTCAGCGACAACCTCGGCCTCGCGTCTCAGGAAGCTGACCGTCTCCTGAGCCAACTCGGCCGAAGTCCGAAATTTCGTCTGAAGGACTCTGCTGAGTTCGGTCAGGACCTGTTCGCTGACGACGACGTCATGCTCAGCGAGCGCAGCCTGAAGGAGGTCCGCACAGATGCCTCTGGTTGCGACGGCAGAGGCTAGAACGTTCGTGTCGAGGAAGACTCTCACGAGACGTCGCGGAAGACATCCTCGTCGGTCAGGTATCCCTGCGCCTCGGCAAGTGGCATGATTCGCCGCCGGAGATCGTCGAGTTGTGCGACCGCCAACTGGCGGCGCAGAGCGTCCCGAACAAACTCACTCCGCGTGCGCCCGCTGCGCTCCGCCGCCCGGGCGAGCCGCCGCTCGAGCTCCGCATCCAGTCGTATCGTAAGGGCTGACGTCTTCATGTCATGCAACGTAATACGCTTTGCGCCGTCTACCAAGGGGTTGAACCTGACGCGGAGAGGCGGGCAGGTTTGCCCTTGGAGCGCTGCCCGCGCAGGTTAGCCCCAGCGCGTTACTCCTGCGGTGCAAGAGGATGCTTCGCATCCCGTCCATGGCAGTGTTCCGGCCGGGAGCAACGGCGCCTAACTGACGCGTTTCCGGCTCCGGGTCGCCTGGCGGCACCCCTCCGGCCTAACTTCCGCCCTGTCACGCCTCGTGCGGGGCAGGAGCCGCGCCAGGACGCAAGTTCGGAAACGCAGTGAACGTTAGGCGCCATTGCTCCTTCAGTTCTCGGAGGGGTGCACTGAAGTGCCACCGCCTCGCTCGCGCGGAATACCGCGTCACAGTAAAACCGCGTGTCCTGCCGCAGTACGAGTCACTGCACGGTTGATCGAACCGAGGGCAAGTGGAGATCACCTCCGACCGGCAGGTCGGGGCGGTGGTGGTGTTGGAGGCTCCTGAATGAGCACATCCGCGCCAAGATCGAGACCCTCAGCGAGTCGCCGAATCATGGGGAGCGTCAAGTCTCGTTTACGAGAGAGGACCTCGGAGACCCGGCCTCGGGAACCGATCATTGGTACGAGGTCGACCTGGCGAAGGTTCTTGTGCTCCATGCGAACTCGAATGGCCTCGACAGGGTCTGGAAGGTCGATGGCCCAGTGGCGTGCTTCGTACGCCTCGACGAGAGTCACCAGGACATCGAGCCTGTCACCTCTGGGGGTCCCGAGATCAGCATCCATGAGTTCATCTACTTCCGCGAGGACCGCTTCGTAGTCCTCCTCGTTCCGGATCGGTCGTACGATGATGTCCATCAGATAGTCTCCACGTCGATGTTGTCGTATTCTTCGTGAGTGCCCACGAATCGCACGTAAACGATGCGGTATGCGTGGTTGATGCGCACGACGAGTCGGAACTTGTTGCCCGACACGTTGAAGATGACCCGCCCATTCTTCAGGATGCTGGCATCACCGAAGGTCCGCTTGACGTCGGCAGGGTTCGCCCAGTCCGCTGCCTTCACGGTACTGTGCCATACTTGAAGCTGTGTCTTCGCCTCAGCACCCCGCGGATGGGTTTCCCAGAACTGACGCAAGGTTCGTTTGGAGATGATCCGCATAGGGAAAATCTAGCTTGCTCCCACGGTGGGAGCAAGCCCGGCCAGCGAAGGATTCAACAGGTAACTTCCCTTCCCGTCCGGTGCAAAAACCCGGCGGGGAGCAACGGCGCCTAACTGACGCGGTTCCGCCTCCGGGTCGCCTGGCGGCGTCCCTCCGGCCTAACTTCCCTGCGCGTCACACCTCGTGCGGTTGCACGAGCCGCGCCGCTCCGGGAAGTTCGGAAACGCAGTGAACGTTAGGCGCCATTGCTCCTTGGTGTTTTCGGACGGGCACTTGGAAGTGCCTCCGGTTCGCTTGCGAGGGGATGCCGCCTCGCAGTATAGATGCGCGTTAGACGCCAAGGAGACATCATGACAGTCAAGCGTATGGACAACGTCGGCATCGTCGTGGAGGACATCGATGCCGCTATTGGGTTCTTCACCGAACTCGGCCTTACCCTCGAAGGCCGTATGCCCATCGAAGGCGAATGGGCCGGCCGCGTCACCGGATTGCGCGACCAGCGTGTCGAGATCGCCATGATGCGCACCCCCGACGGCCACAGCCGCCTCGAGCTATCGCACTTCGACGCCCCCGCCATCGCGTCTGATCACCGTGCAGCCCCCGTGAACTCGTTGGGATACCTGCGCGTCATGTTCGCCGTCGAGGACATCGACGACACCCTCGCCCGGCTCAGCAAGCTCGGTGCGACGGGGGTCGATGAAGTCGTGAATTACGAAGACATATAACGGCTCTGCTACAGCCGGGGTCCCGAAGGAATTCTCATCGGGCTCGCCCAACAGCTCGGGCAGCAGACATCCCGAGAGAGTCCCACGGAACGTAAGCGTTGAGAACTCAGAGAAAGTGATTCCTGAATCCAGTTGGATCGAACGCCGAGCGCTGCTCGCCGCCATTTGCCTCTCCGGTGGTCTTCTTGAGGGATGTGCGAAGTACTTCCCTCCGCCGGTGTTGCCCAACCCCGAGTTTTTCGGCTGCTGGAGCTTGGACACCAACTTGCCTGAGTCGTACGCCGATTCCCTCGGTTATCGACTCCCGGATTTGATCCATCTCGGCTATAGCGAAGGCGGGCAGTGGACGGTGCTACCCACTGATGAAGACTGGCATCCGTCTTGGACGATCTACGATCAACTCCCGTCTGGGCACGAAAGGCGGAGCTATGGGGAAGCAGCGACACGTCCGCTCCAATGGGATTCGGTGAGGACAATCCCAGGAGATTCGATCGACATCCTGTTCCCAAGCGCCATGGGCACTCTCGGCCTCCGCCTCGGCGGGGACGGTGCCGGCCTCGCGGGGCGCGCCGAATGGAGTGTACGGAGGGACAGACTGTATCTGAACGAAGGCACTTATGTTCGTGCTCGGCGATCGGCCTGCGATGGGCTGGCCATCGCTCTTGAAAGGACGCGTTACAAATAGACGCACGACGTACCCTCAAACACGTATTCGCCACTGACTCGCAAACACGCGTCAGAAGTAGCGAGGCGGTCGGACCCGGGAGTACCATTGCCCTACTTGCCGGGGGATGTTTCCTCGCAGAATAAATGCGCGCTCGCCCGACTCCAAGTGAACTCAATGCCATCGACGGTCGACGAGTATCTGGCGCCTCTTCCAGCACGGCAACGATTGGAACTCGAGCGCCTACGGGGCATTCTCACCGCGGCTATCCCAGGTGCGGAAGAGGCCATCAAGACTCGCGTCCCCGCGATCCGTTACCGGGGCAAGACCGTGGTGGGCTTCGGAGCCGCCAAGAGGCACCTCGCGTTGTACGTCATGTTCGGAGATGCACTGATCGTCCTTCGCGACGACCGTGCGACCTTCGACGTGTCAGCCAAGGTTGTCCGGTTCACGCCCGAGTGCCCGCTTCCGGCGGAGCTGATCGAGAAGGTGGTCCAGGTTCGACTCGCGGAAATCGAGGCCGATAAGCCCATCCTGGTGCCTCGCCGTCGGCGCAACAAGTAGCGTGGGCAGCGTGTGATGAACTCGGTCGCCACATCCGAGTGCCGTCGTTCGGGCGGATTCTCGGGCCTCGAAAGACCCGTAGAGCGTGGCAGCCCCCCCTGCTTCCCACAGTCCATGGAGCCCAAGAATGTCTGACGCGTGGATGCCGGTATCCCACGAGAACTGCCGCGACGTAAGGGGGCCGTTCTACCACGGAACAAGAGTGGAGCTGATGGTGGGTGACTTCATCACCACCGGATACCCATCCCACTTCGAGGCTGGGCGCATCCTGAAGCACGTCTACTTCTCGGCCTCCTTGGAACCCGCTATTTGGGGCGCACAGCTTGCGGTCGCGTTGTCTGGGTCTCACGGGCGTGGGCATATATATCTGGTCGAGCCCACCGGACTATTCGAGGACGACCCCAACCTCACGAACAAGCGGTTTCCAGGAAATCCGTCACGTTCCTACCGTACCAGCGCTCCACTCAGGATCCTCGGGGTAGCAGAAGAATGGCAACCCCATCCTCCAGCGATGATCGAAGCGATGTTGAAATCGCTGGCGGACCTGAGAAGCCAGGGATTGGCCATGATCGAGGATTAGCGTTTCACGCATTTCGGGATTAGATCCCCTTTCATGCCAATGGCTGCTGTGGCCCTGATCGATCGGTGTGGACACAGCGAACGCCAGCCTCCCGAGCGCATGAAGCTAGCGCCCACCCTCAGGGGGTGCAAACTCCTCCCGAGGCGTCACGCCTACGGAACGGAAAAAGCTCGATCAGCTCGATTTCTATCCGGGTGATCGGGATCGCCCACGGGGAGCAACGGCGCCTAACTGACGCGTTTCCGGCTCCGGGTCGCCCGGCGGCGCCCCTCCTGCCGAACTTCCCTGAGCGTCACGCCTCGTGCGGTTGCACGAGCCGCGCCACTCCGGGAAGTTCAGAAACGCAGTGAACGTTAGGCGCCATTGCTCCTTGGTTTTTTCGGACGGGCACTTGGAAGTGCCTCCGGGTTGCTTGCGAGGGGACGCCGCCTCGCAGTATAAGTGCGCGTTAGGCCGAACAGGTGATGTGCACGACAAGCGACAAGCTCAGCCTCCGCGTTCATCACGCGCTTCTTCAATATCGACAATGTGGGCACCGAACATGCCTCCTGGGCCAGCCAGGTCATCACTGCCATGGAGCCGGCTTTTCGCCGAGTTCGCGGTTATCGTCGCCGGTGTTCTGATCGCGCTTGCCGCCAATTCGTGGTGGGAGCAACGACAGGAGCGGAACCATGCCCGGCAATACCTCGAGCAATTGCTCGTCGACGTTCAAGCAACCGAGCGGCGGCTCCGGGGCACGATCGACACGGAGACTCAACGGTTGGAGGCGGTGAATTCGATCATCGGGCGTGCACTGCACGGTCCTTGGCCACCGGCAGACTCGCTGGACCTTCCCACCGGATATAACTATTTCGAGCCGCTCAAGGGTACGATGACCGCCCTTGTACAGGGCGGCGATCTGCGACTCCTGCGCAATGACAGTATTCGATTCGGTTTGATCGCATTCTCAGCCCTCATTCACGAAACGGAAACGATCCTCCGGCACACCGAAACCCTGATCTGGCATAGCACCGAGCGTGTGGCCGTTGCTCGTGCTCGCCACTCGCAATCTGCAGCGCGTCGCGGGGCCAATGCAGGGCGGGGTTGGGGGCCAATTGATGTAGCCGGTGCGCTGAACGATCCTGAGATCATCGGTGCGCTGCAGCTCCAAGCGCTGGCTACTCAAGTCCGGATCTTCAATCTAGGTCGCCTGGAGGACCCGACGAGTCGACTCGTCAGACTCTTACACGCGGAGCTGAACTAGCCTCGTAGCGGACGACGTTGATGCGCCGCGAGAACCTGGCGCGTTCGGCCTAACGATTCGACGAACTTGTCGATCGGCGCGACAGTTTGCGGCTTCACGCAGGATACACGCGGGTCGGATACATTGTCGTCACGCGTTGCCGGGCTTTTTGCGCCGCTTGCAAGTTATCTCAGTCGCGTTAGTACTGCATGGGATGGAGTTGCTTCGCATCCCGTCCGTTGCAAAGGCCCGGCCGGGAGCAACGGCGCCTAACTGACGCGTTTCCGGCTCCGGGTCGCCTGGCGGCGCCCCTCCGGCCTGTCACGCCTTGTGCGGCGCACGAGCCGCGCCAGGACGCAAGTTCGGAAACGCAGTGAACGTTAGGCGACATTGCTCCTCGGTTTTTTCGGACGGGCACTTGGAAGTGCTTCCGGTTTGCTTACGAGGGGATGCCGCCTCGCAGTATCAATGCGCGTTATGCAGCATTTGGCAAAGGACGCTGTGACGCTTGCGATGGCTTGGCAAGGGGCTCTTAAACGGGAGGGATGCGATGCGGACTTGGGTCAACGCGCTGTTTCTGCTCCTGCTGGGTGGCGCCGCTACGCGTGCGGAGGTGCAGGTCGATCCGCAGCTCGCGCAGCGCTACTTCGAGGAAGTCAGCGCGCTCTGCGAGCGAGACGCGGGTCGGCTGTGGGGCGTGTCCCTTTGTGGTCCGATGGTGATATTCGACCAAGCGACCGGAACGCGCTCCACAAGCCAGCCGGAGCCGGAGGGTCCGCCACCTCGGTTTCTGGGTCAAGCAGACGGCCCCGTCTCCTGGGGTGGCTTGCGGTGGTTCGCGTACCCCTTGTGGATCCTCCCGGAGCATGATTCAGATGCACGCCAGCAGAATATGCTTCATGGGCTCTTTCATCGCGTTCAGCCCGAACTGGGGCTCATTACCGATGAGGGGTTCAACGAACATCTCGATGCGCTCGAAGGACGAATCTCGATACAGCTCGAATGGCGGGCGCTGCGCCGTGCCTTGGAGTCGACCGGGAGCGACCGCGAGGAGGCGATCGCCGATGCGCTGGCTTTCCGAAGCGAACGCCGCCGCCTGTTTCCCGGCGCCGCAGACAACGAACGACGCGACGAGATTCGTGAAGGGCTTGCGTCCTACACCGGCATTGCCGTCTGGGCCAACTCGCCCGCGCATGCCCGCCGTGCTGCGGCGTCGGCGTTGACAGGAGGCGAATGGTCCTTTGTCGGAAATTTCGAGGCCGCGTCCGGCCCCGCGTACGGTGTGTTGCTGGACGAGCTCATGCCGCAATGGCGTCGGC
>JBGTMU010000033.1:0-1523 GCA_041743405.1 Longimicrobiales bacterium
CCGCCTCCCCCGCCCCCCGCAGCACCGGCTCCGGCACCGCCCACGCCGCGTTCTCGATCTTCCTCGCGATCCGATCCACCACATCCACGTAGGCGTCCTCGTCCTCGGTATACCGCCCGTAGCGATCGTGCCCCGAACCGCGGGTGAAGTAGGCTCCCTTCGGATGCACCCCGGGAAGAGTGCGCCAGGGGATCCCGTCTCCGTCCACATCGAGATAGCGGTGGAAACGCTCCATGGCCTCAAGCTCGGCGGCGCCCAGTACCTTCCCCCGGTCCGGGCGGTACGCATCGTCCCACTTGAGGCGCGGAATGGCCCAGTCGTTCATCCCGATGTCGAGGTCGGACACCACGAAGACGGGAGTCTGGAAGCGCTCGGCCAGATCGAAGGCCTGCACCGCGAAGTCGAAGCACTCCCCCGGGTCCGCAGGGAAGAGCGCGATATGCTTCGTGTCACCGTGCGAGGCGTAGATCACGCTCGCAAGATCGCCCTGCTGGGTGCGGGTGGGCATCCCCGTGGAGGGCCCGGTGCGCTGGATGTCGAAGAAGACGGAAGGGACCTCGGCGTAATAGGCCAGGCCGATGAACTCGCCCATGAGCGAGATCCCCGGCCCGCTGGTGGCGGTGAAGCTCCGCGCTCCCGCCCATCCGGCCCCGATCACCATCCCGGCGGCCGCGAGTTCATCCTCCGCCTGGATCACGATTCCGCGCGTTTTCCCGTCCGGGTCCTTCCGGAAGCGTTCAACAAATCCCGTGAAGGCATCCACTAGCGAGGTCGACGGGGTGATCGGGTACCAGGCTGCCACCGTTGCTCCGGCATACAGGCACCCGAGCGCCGCCGCCGTGTTGCCATCCATCAGCACCTGATCCGAGGTGGCGTCCATGCGCTCGAGCCGGATCGGGAGCGGGCAGTCGAAGTGCTCCCGGGCGTAGTCGTATCCGAGCTGGACGGCGAGGAAGTTCGAGTCGAGGAGCGCCTTCTTCCTGGAGAACGTTTCCTCGAGCAACCCCCGTATCACCTCGAGCTCGATCTCGATGAGCGCCGCGATCGCCCCCACGTAGACGATGTTCTTCATGAGGATCCGGGGGCGATCCCCCTCGAAGTGCTCGCGGCAGAGGGCGGCCAGCGGAACACCGAGGAAGGTGATATCGGGGCGCTCGAGCGACTTCCTCAGGGGCCATGTGGCATCATGCAGCACCCACCCACCAGGGCGGACCTCGCGGATGTCGCGGTCATAGCTGGCCGGGTTCATGGCCACGAGGAGGTCGAAGGTCCGGGTGCGCGCGGTGTGTCCGGAGCCGTTCACCCGGATCTCGTACCAGGTGGGGAGCCCCTGGATGTTCGAGGGAAACAGGTTCTTCCCGCTCACCGGAATCCCCATCCGGAAGATCGCCTGGCGGAGCAGCGAGTTCGCACTCGCAGAGCCGGTCCCGTTAACGGTCCCGATCTTGATCGCGAAGTCGTTCATTCGGCCGCCGCCCGGGAGGTCGCCGCCGCCCCGGAGGTCGCCGCCGCCCGGGAGGTCG
>JBGTMU010000034.1:0-9548 GCA_041743405.1 Longimicrobiales bacterium
GACCGCCCGCGCAGTGAGCGTCAGGCTCGGACCGTCCGGGATCAGGGCCTGGACAGACTGTTCGCCTGCGGCCGGGCCGAGGATCCAGTCGGCACGGGCCACCCCGTCCGCGCCCGTGATCGCGACCGCAGGACTGACGACGCCCCCACCCCGCGCCAGGAATCGAACCTCAGCGCCTTCCACCGGCTGTCCCGACGCGTTCTGGGCGCGCACGACGACCCCTCCCGGAAGCTCGGTGGCGGGGGGAGCCTCCCGCCCCGGCTGTACCTGGGCAACCAGGGCACTCGGGCCGTCGCCGGATCGTGCGGTCAACTCGATCTGGACTTCGGCCTGAACGCTCTCATGCTCCAGGCGCGCCGTGAGACGGTGCACACCCGGGTCGGGGCCCATGAGAATCCGGGTCTGGGCTCGCCCCAGTTCGTCCGTGACTTCCTGGGGCGGAATGGCGGCCCCCCGCCCCTCTTCCATCTCAAACCGCACCCACATTCCCGGCAAGGGCTCACCATCTGCATCCTCAACTCGCACCACGACGGGCATGGGCACCATCTCCCCGGGGGGAGCAACCTGGCCCTCGCCCTCGAGGGTGACCAACCCTGCGGGGAGTATCCCGCCCCCCGATGATCCGATGAGAGCCCCATTCGCTCCCCCCCCTGCCTCGGGGCTCAGATTGCCGATCTCTCCCGCATCGCCGGTGGAACGACCGAAACCGAGCCAGTTCCCTCCTTCGGGATCTCCCAGGAACCAGTATGCGGCGCCAGCCACAAGGAGGAGCAGAAGAACCGAAACAGTCAGAGCCCCCCATCGCCGACGAAACCCGGGGGGGGGCGGCCCTTCCCCGGGAAACGGGGGACCCCCGAAAGGCGCACCGCCGACCAGCCCGTAGGCCGGCATCCCTCCTTCGCCCCTGGGGACTTCGAGGGGAGAGAGCCGAAGATCGGAGCGTCCAGGCGCCCTCTTCGCCCACTGCGCGTCCGCCACTCCGGCGGATCCCAGTCCGATCGCCGCGTCGCCGAAGGTGTCCTGCCCACCGAAAGGAGCGGTGCCTGACACCCCTCCCGATTCGGAGCTCGACTCTCTCGGAACCCACTCCTTCCCTTCCATGACTTCAAGGAAGGTCCCCACGTCGGGGATCCGGGCGTTTCGCTCCTTCCTCAGAGCCCCCTCGATCGCGCGCACCAGGTCGAGCGGGAGCTCAGGGCGGAGTTCGGTGAGGGGCGGGAGCTCCTCGTGCTTCTGCTTGTAGATCACCGAGTACAGGCCTTCACCTTCCCACGGAACCCGGCCGGAGAGCATGGCATACCCCACCAGCCCGAGGCTGTAGAGATCACTCAGGGCATCCGGCTCCAACCCGTCGATCTGTTCCGGGGAGAGATAGGCTGGACTGCCCCCCCTGAGGGCGAGCTCGCTTTCGTCCGAATCGGGAGGGAGCACCTCGAAGTCGGTGAGGAGCGCGCGGGTGAAGTCCGTATCGAGCTGAACGTTGTCTGGCCGGAGGCGCCCGTGCACGACTCCGTGCCGACGGTGGGCGTGAGCGAGCGCCCTTCCGACATCGTGCAGGATCTTCCGGGCGAAATGAACGGGAACGGGTCCCCCCTTGTCGATGGCCTCACGCAGCGTGAGTCCCGGGAGGTACCCACCGACGAGTGCCACCCCTCCGAGGGCAAGGGCTCGCGCCTCGAACAGTGGGAGGATGTTCGGGTGGTGGAGCTTCGCCACGCGCCCGGAGTTCAGTTCGAGTCGTTCGAGGGCGGCCTGATCGCGGATGAGGGGCGACTGGATCACGCGGATCGTGACCACCCGCTCCAACTCCCGATCGCGGGCACGATACACGACACCCGGGCCTTTCCGGGGAAGTTCGTCCAGGAAGTCGAAGTCGCGGTCCAACTCGGGGACTGGAGAGGAGATCACTGCGTTCCGGAGATGGGGGATCGGGGCGCATGTCCCGAGGTCGGACGGATGGACATCGGAGCGCCAGTGGTTTCAGGGGCGTTGCCGTGGGCGATATATTCCGCAGCCTGATAATCTACACCCACACTGAGCACAGTTCTACTCGGGGCGGCAAGCCGTGGTTCACAGTACCCGAATCTCCGTCTGATGAAACGAGCGGGCCGTTTCGGCTGGGGCGCGCTGGCCTTCGTCGCCTTCTGGCTCATCCTGGTGACCATCGCGGGCTTCGGTGGGGCCTGGTACTGGCCCCTCGACCTGCTGGCAAACTTCCGACCCCACCTCTTCGTGCTGCTCGCAGGATGCGGGGGAGTGGCGGCCCTGGCCGGATGGCGGCGTCTGGCTTTCATGTCGCTTGCGGGAGCTTCGATCAACCTGGTCCTGATTGTGCCTTTCTACCTCTCACCCGCTCCGCCTCAGCCGCCGGAGTCCGCTCCCGTTCTGTCGGTCATGGCACTGAACGTCAAGGTCCGTGCCGTAGATGCAGATGCACTCGCGGAGTATCTCAGGGAAACCGACGCGGACCTCGTGTTCCTCTTCGCTGCGCCGGAGCCTTACGTGCGGGCCCTCAGCCAGGCCGACATCCCGTACACGGTAGTGCTCTCGCGGCAGCCCCGCTCTGACCTCGAGATGATCGTGCTGGCACGCGATCCCCTCGTCGTCACGGCCCTCCACCAGATGGGATCCATCGCCCGCTCGATGATGGTGGAAGCGATTGTGGAGCTCGATGGAACCCCCGTGCGGGTGATCGGCACCCATCCCAATTCCCCCCTCATTCCTGAGCGAGCCGCCCAGCGTGATCGACATCTCGCGGACGTGGGTCGGTGGATAGCCGAGCAGACCGATCCGGTCCTCCTCGTGGGTGACCTGAATGCGACCCCCTGGTCGCACGCGTTCCGCGGGTTGATCCGCGAAGCGGGCCTCAAGGACTCTCTGCGGCAGGGCTTTGGACTCCAACCGAGCTGGCCCTCCCCCTGGCATCATCTCGGCATTCCGATCGATCATGCGCTGCACACCCCGGAGCTCGTGACGGTGGAACGTTACCTCGGGCCATCCCTGGGGTCGGACCACCGCGCCCTTCACATCACCGTCGCGCTAGCTCCGCAGCCTCCGCCATCCCCACCGAGATCATCCCGAAGCGTTCCCTGAGCTCCGCGAATCTCTCCAGGAGCGCGCGGAGGAAGGAGAGGTTCTCGTCCGAATTGAGCCCGAAGTTGTGCGGATGCCACCAGAGGTGGTAGACGGTCCGAGTCCGTGCGGCTTCTTCAAGCGAAGCAGAATGGCGTGCCAGACGGACCTTTTCGAGCTGTCGCAGCCGGTCAGAGTAAGGCCTCAGGACGGTGCTCGCAGCCACATTCGCCAGGCCATTTGGCTGAATGATCTCTTCCCACTTGAACGTCGCATGCCCAGCGGCGTTCACATAGGCATCCAGGAATCGTCCGGCACGAAGCCGCAGATCCCGGCTTTCACGCGCGGTGCGGAGATTCCAGAACCAGGCGGGGGGGAGTCCGCGGTAGGTGGTGACACCGTGCTCGAGGAGGACGGCGTCGTACTCCGGGTTGTGCTGATTCCTCGGAAAGACGATCGACCTGGGCGGGAGGCCCCATTCCGCGCCGATCGCACAGGCCGAGGCGAGATCCGCTGCAAAGCTCTCACGATCCTGCCCCGGCTCATGACAGAAGTAATGGGAGAAGGTGTGAGTCCCGACTTCCTGCCGGGGAACGGAACGGATCCGCTCGATAAGACTCGGTGCGAAGTGGAGCGGATCGTCCTCTTCATCCCTCCCGACCGGCTCCGCCCAGGGGTCGAGCCTGCGGTCCAGGTATCGAGCCCGAACGCTCGGGGAGAACCGCTCCATCTCTTCCCGAGTGCGCGCGAGGAGGAAGCCGACTGCGGCCCAGGTCGCAGCGATCTCGAACTCGGAGAACAGTTCGAGGATGCGGGGGATAACCCGGCGGGCGCCCATCAACGCCTCGTGGTGGCTCTCCCGGGTCCCGGCGCGATCCCGCATCCCCCAGTGCAGCTCGAAGTCGAGGGAGATGACGAGCGCTCCGGGAAGGTCTTTGCCCGGACTCATTCAGAAAAGCTCCAGGTCTCCGATGGAGGGTCTCCAGCTCTTCCGCTGAAGGCAGTCGTGATGGGGGGGATCGGCCTGAAGCGGCCGCGCGGTCAGGATCGGACCGCTCCGGGGCACTGGGAGAAACCCGGCCTGAAGAAGGGTCTTCCATCCCGCATCCCCTTCCCCCGCCATGGCCGTGGCGACGCCGAGGGGAGCCCGCGTGGAAACGGTGCGGAGCAGCTCCGCAGCGAGCGCGATGGAGCGCTTCCCATTCCCCAGGAGCACTTCACAGAACCTCGTCTCGTGGACCATTCCGGATTTCTTGATCCGGAACAGAAGTATCGCACCCTCGTCCCCCCGGAGATTCCAGGCTGCATGGTACTGAAACCCCGGGACCTCAGAATAGCGCCACGCGAGGTACTCGAGCGACCGGCGGGTCAGATACCGCCCATCCGTTTCGGCCCGGCGAGAGAGCCATGGGCCGAGTTCAGGGTCGCGGACCAGATCGTAAGCGCCTGGGAATTCGGGCTCGCTGCTTCGCGGCAGTCCGGTAGATCGCGCCCACACGGTTCCCCTCCCCACAGAGGCCCACCCCATCTTCAGGTAGCCCGGTCGGCTCAAGCGGTTTGGAGTATTGAAGATGAAGTCGACCCCTTCCTCCCTCATCTGATCCGCGAGGGTCCGGGTGAGGCGCGAGAAGATCCCCTTTCCGCGCCAGTCGGGATGGGTCGCCGTATCGACCGCCCGCACGGCGCGGACCGTTTTCCCGTTGCGTCGCCATTCCCAGCGGAGAAACACTCTCAGCCCCACCAGCTCGCCAGCGGCTTCCGCGAGGAGGACGGGCGAAGCGCCAAATGGATTCTGATGGTGCTTCCAGTCCCAGTATTCCGAACTCCGGGGGATGCGGCCCGCCCCCAGACTGAGCTCGACGAGTGCCAGGATTCGCCCGACATCTTCCCTTTGGCCCAGGCGAACGTCGAGGGTCAGGGTCGAACCTCGGGGGAAGTTCCGAACGCTGGAAGACAGAGAGCCGGACCGCCCATTCTCACCGGAGGGTTACCGAGGGAAGGTCCTCCTCCGGCTCGACCATTTCTTCGACCACGAGTTCCCCTTCGGTCCGCACATCTTCGGGCTCAATGCCGTAGTAATCGTAGTTGCCCGTGTAATAGTACGATCCGTACATCGGGAGTGCCCCGTCCGGATCGTTCAGAACTGCGCCAGCCACGCGGGCGCCCACCCGGGTCAACTGCGCCACCGCATTCTGAGCCGCGTCGCGATGGGTCTGGTCGGCCCGCACCACGAACACCACCCCATCCGCACGGACTCCGAGGACCAGCGGATCGGCCGCGACGAGCACCGGGCAGGTATCGAGAATCACCACATCGAACTGATCGCGGAGCACAGCCAGGGCCTTCCCCATGAGGTCACTGCCGAGAAACTCCACCGGATTGGCCGGGATTGAGCCAGCGGGAAGGAGCCAGAGGCCGGGGACATCGGTAGCCCGGACGCATTCCTTGCTTGGATTGCGCGCCTGGATCCAGTCGGTAAGCCCCGGGCGTCGCTCGATGTCGAACACCTGGTCGAGCGAAGGGTGGCGCACATCGCAATCCACGAGGATGGTTCGCGCACCCTGCTGCGCGTAGGTGATGGCAAGGTTCGCGGCAATCGTACTCTTCCCTTCCGAAGCCGAGGCGCTCGTCACCATCAGCGTCTTCATGCTCGTATAGCTGCGCGAGAAGACGAGGTTGGTGCGCAGGCCACGGAACGCTTCCGCACTGGGGGAGCGCGCATCGTAGAAGGTGATCAACCCTGGAGCATCGGCAGACGGGGCCTTCGCGCCACCGCTTTCCTTCCCCTTCTTCTTCTTCCCGTAGCGCTTCTTCCCCGAAGCGATGCTTGGAATCACCGCCAGGGCGGGAATGTTGAGCAGTTCCTCCAGCTCTTCCCTTCGGCGGATGGTCTTGTTGAGGACCTCTCTCAAGAGGGCTCCTGCGAGCCCGACGAGAAGCCCTGCGAGGAGTCCCATCCCTTCCGTCCGGCGGCGAGCCACCGCCAGGGCCCCTCCCGGGGGAGTTGCCTCGTCGATGATCTGGACCCCTCCCCCTTCCACCGCTTCCGCCATGGCGATCTGCTGACGTTCCTGACGCACCCGCTGAGCCTGCTGAGTCAGCATTTCCACCTGAAGGGTAAGCCGCTGCTCGTCGAACTCCACTCCCGGCCGCGGGGCCAGATCCGCCATGTTCTCCGCCCCGAGACTGTCCATCGATGCCAGCCGCTGGTCCATCGCGCCGAGCCCGGTCAGGTGGCTCCGCACCGCCCGGGTGAGGCTCCGATGGGTGAGTGCGATCAGCGTGTCGAGCCGCACAATTTCCGGGGCGTTCCGGCTGATGCCGTATTCTCCGGTCGTAAGAGTCCGGCGTTCATTCTCATACCCCACCAACTGACCGAACTGCTGCGCAACGATCGGGTTGGCCAAGATCCCCGGAACCGTCGCAAACGTCTCGAGCTCCGGTGATACCCCCGGGTCTTCCGCGGCCTCGAGCTGTTCCAGAAGGCTGGAATACATCGCAACGTCGGCGGCCATCTCCGCTCGTCGCATTTCGAGGGTGACGCGCTGCCCCTCGATCGCATCGATCCGGGCTCGGGCGCTGCCGAGCCGCTCTCGCTGGTGGAAGGATGCAAGCGCGATCTGTGCATCCTGCAGGAGCGAATCCGTCAGCCTGAGTTGATCTTCCACGAAGTCCCGGCGCAGTTCGAACTGGTTGCGCGCCACTGTCGCCGTATGCTCCTGGAACACACGCATGGCCGTGTTCACGACCCGCGCGGCCTCCCCGGGATCGTTCGAGATGTATCGGACGTCCACGATCTGGGTCTGAGGGCGCTGTGTCGCATCGAGCCTGCTGTCCAGACCCGAAATGGCGTTGCTTCGCGAACCGACGGCCCAGACCCCGCGGGGAATGAGAGGGCGGGCCGGAACCCGCAGTGATGCGGCCCCGAGGTCGAGCACGTCGCCGTATGCCGCCGCACCCGTGGCGGTGCCGAGGCGGGCTGTCACCTGGTCGGCTCCGAATGTGACCTCCAGTCTCTCCCCATCCTCTATCCCGGCGTCAAGACTCAGGAATTGAACGATTCCCGGCCGAGCGTCTTCCGGTTCGACCCGCCGGAGACGCAACCCTGTACTGTCGACGACCGCCCCCAGCACAGTCTGGCTGCGAAGAATATGAAGCTGGGAGACGACGTCGTTGACCCGTCGGGAAGGGAGGGCCAGCCCCAGACCGGCGGCCGGGTTGTCGGCCGCGGTCTCGAACTGGATCACGGCAGTCGCCCGGTACACCGGTTCCTGCTCGCTGCTCCGATAGATGCCAACGCCCAGACCTATCACCGCCGCGAGCGCGACCAGCCAGTAGCTCCGACGGAGCGCTGCAAGGATTCCGCGAGCGTCCAGAGAGCTGCCGCCGGGCTGCTCGCCCCATTCGTCGACTTCACGATCCTGGGACCACCCCCGATGGCCGTTGCGGGAGTCTGGATCTACGTAACGAACCGGAAGTCGCTCGTTCATCGAGTTGCCCGTTCCGCGATGCTGTACAGGGACCAGACCGCCGACACGATACTGCTGAATGGAACCACGTAGTCCCGGAAAAGGCGGTGCCGGCGCGCCACGATGACCTCGTCGCCAGAGCGCAGGTACATGTCCGGTGAAACTGGACCGGGATCGTTCAGGTCATACGTGGTTTCGCGGTCGTCACGGACGAGGGTCACGCGGTCGAGACGCCCGCGTTCCGTAGGGCCACCCGCATTCCAGACCGCAGTCGAAACCGTCGTTTCGGGCGGAACGAGAATCACTCCGGCTCCGCTCACCTCTCCCCCGAGACGGATGCGGAAGAGCGGTTCCACCACGAACCTCGGGTTGGCCTGATGGTTCTCGAGGAACTGACCGATTCTGACCTGGACATCATCGAAAGGCACACCGGCGACGAGGACCTCCTTGTAGAGCGGGTGAAGAAGCCACCCATCGAGCCCGACCTTGAACTCGCCGCTCAAATCAATGCGCTGCCATACTACCACTCGCACCGCATCACCCGGGTTGAGCCGAAGGGTCTCCCACGACGGCGTTTCGGGGAACGCCTGCCCCGAGAGACCCGGAACCGTCACCAGCAGTAGAATCAAACCGACGAGTTGCAGAGTTCGCACCCGCATGGAGTTACCTGACCGATCGTGAGTGAACATTCGCCGCCACACCTGATGCACCTTCTTCCCCAGCCGATACGGGACACCGCTCGGGGTTCAGGAGTTCCATATAGAGTCGGAAGGTTTCTTCGGTGATGACATCTGGTCGGAAGCTCCGGACCACCCGCTCGCGGCCGGCCTTTCCGTGTTTTCGGGCGAGAAATGGGTCCCTGAGATAACGCCGCAACGCCCGTTCGAGAGCGGCAGCATCCCCGGCGGCAACGAGAGTGCCCGTGACGCCGTTTTCCACCGCGTCCGTACACCCGGGGACGTCGCTCGCCACGACCGGGAGATCCATCGCTGCGGCTTCGAGGGGGACATTCGGAAACCCCTCCCTGTAGCTGGGCAGTACCACCAGATCCATGGCTGCATAAAGTCGGGGAGTATCCCAGTCTTCTCCATGAAAACAGACCCGGGAGTCTGTCTCCAACTCCCGGAGCAACTCGGCCGGGACCGGATCCTCAGTCTCCTTCGGACCAACCAGAAGAAGATAGAGATCGGGCTCGGACCGCCGCAACCCGCTCCAGGCCGTCGCGAGTTCCCCGATCCCCTTGTCCCGCACGATCCGACCGACAAAACCGATGACCCGCGCCTCTTCCGGGATCCCGAGTTGAGCCCGCGTCGGCGCACGCAGGGCCTCGGTCCGGGAGGAGTTGAACTTCACCTCGGCATCGACCCCCTGTCCGCTCCCCGCCGCGAGTACTTCGATCTTTCCTTCTGCGCAGAGTTTTTCCTCCACTGCAATTCGAGCCATGGACCGGGAGACCGCAATCACCCGGCGAGCCAACGTGCAGGAGAGTTTCTCGGCCCGCCGGAGCAGCCGTCGCCGGGTGCCCGTCGCGCCGAGGAAGGGGAGCCCCCGCAAGTGATAGATCCGAACGGGCGTTCGAGCCAGGAATCCAGCAAGCATCCCGAGGAGTCCTCCTTTGGGAGTGTGCGCGTGCACGACCGTGGCCTGCACGCGCCGAAGGACCAGAACGAGTCGGAAAACGGCCAGGAGATCGCGAAGCGGGGTGATCCTTCGGTGCATCCGTATCGGATGTACTGTGACCGAGAGTCGTTCCCCAAATGCCCAGAGCCGGGGCTCGGGTGAAGACACGATATGGAGTTCCCCACCCCGTGCGATCAGGTGGCGCACCTGGGGCTCGAGGAAGCCAAGCGTCATCGGGACCGTGGTCACATGGACGATCCGGGTGTCGGGAGGGAATCGTTCCTCCCGGGTCCACCCCTGGTTTCGTGGTTCGGATCCGTTCACCTGTAGGGAACCCGTCCCGGCACCCGCGGACCGACGGGCGGACGGGCAAGACCTCGTCCCGGA
>JBGTMU010000035.1:0-85127 GCA_041743405.1 Longimicrobiales bacterium
GGCGCGCCCACCAGGGACATGCCGTAGAGCGGGGCGAGGACGCGGTGCATGGCCGGTTGGGACGGCAGGCCCTCGAGCGGTGCGAGGGCATGCGGTATCCACCGTCGCTGCAACGCCCGCACCCGGTGGCCCTTCTCCTTCGCCTCACGCTCCGACAGCCCGACCCGGCCGAGCTGAGGATCCAGGAATACGGTATAGGTGGATACGCGACCCTCGGTCGAGGCCCCTCCTGCGCCCATCAAGTTCTCCCTCACGATCCGGAAATCGTCGTAGGCGGTGTGGGTGAAGGGCGGCGAACCGGCCACGTCACCCAGCGCCCAGATTCCCTCCACCTCCGTCTCGAGCCGGTCGTTCACAGGAATGAAGCCTCGGTCGTCGGGAGCCAGCCCCGGGGCCTCCAGGGTGAGCACTTCGGTGTTCGGCACACGGCCCGCGGCCACGAGCAGGTGGCTGCCCGAGACGGGCACCAACATTTATGAAGACCCGCTCGGCCCGGAGCCGACGGATGGACCCGTCGGCTCCCTCGATCTGGACGGTACGCTCGGCGACGAAGTTCGCCTCGCCGAAGATGAGCTCCATCGTCTCGTGACGCTCTATGCAACGCGGGCGCTCGCCACCATCGTCTTGGTCGGTGTGCAGCCACGTACCACGCAGGTGCCGCCCACCCGGTCACGCTCCACGATCGTGACTCGCCGTCCCCTTTCGGCCAGCGCCCCGGCCAGGGGCTTTCCAGCCTGTCCAGTCCCGATGATCAGGTCGTTGAATTCTTCCGGGGTGCTGCCTGCGTCATTCATGTTTGATGCCTCCGAAATCGTGCGAGTGGTCTCAACGGCCTCTGAAGAAAGCCGTGACCTCGCTCCATTGTTCCGCAGAGCCTCGCCGCTCCAAAGCTTCTCCGGGCCAAACGCATGCACGGCCCCTCTTGACCCCGTACCATGGTACAGGCTTTACCCTTCACCCATGGAGACGGGACGATGCCGATGGATCTGTTGATTGGAGAGCTTGCCGACGCCGCCGACGTGGGCATCGAGACGGTCCGTTTCTACGAACGGAAGGGACTCCTTCCTGAGCCGCCTCGAAGCGGTGCGGGATACCGGCTGTACGACGGCGAGGCAGTACGTCGGCTGCGGTTCATCAGGAAGGCAAAGGAACTCGGATTCACCCTCTCGGAGACGAAAGAGCTACTGGAGCTATGCGTTACGGAGTCGTCCGCCTGCGACGACGTAGCGGCGCGTGCGCGCCACAAGATCGAAGTCGTCGAAGGACGGATCCGCGACCTCAACCGGGTTCGGCGCGTACTCGACGAGCTGGTGCATGCGTGTGCCGCGCGAGAGGGAACGACGGAATGCCCGATCCTGGAGATCCTGGACGGTCAGGAACCCGATCAAGGAGGAGTTGTCAGATGAGTGAGCGTACGATCGATCTGGTGTATTTCGATGGGTGCCCCAACGCGGAGGCAGCCCGCGCGAACCTGCGCGCCGTTATGGCCGATGGGTCCTGGCGGGAGTGGAACCTCTCGTCGGTAGACACGCCGGAGCGGTTCCGGCGCTACGGATCTCCGACGGTGCTCGTCAACGGCCGGGACGTGACCGGTGATGGTGGGAGCACCGGTGCCATGGCGTGTCGGGCCGACGGAGCGCCATCGACGGATGTTCTTCGAGGGGCGCTGACGCACGATGGCTGAGTGGCTGAAGGCGGCTGCACCCGCAGTGGGTGGAGTGGTGGCGGCCGGATTCTCGGCCCTCTGCTGCGCCGGCCCGATTGTGGCCGCGACGCTCGGGGTATCCGGGGCCGGGTTCGGGGCGACGTTCGAGCCGCTGCGGCCCTGGTTCCTTGCAGCCACGGTCGTGTTCCTGGCCGTCGGCTTCTACGGGGTCTACTCGACCCCGCCCGAAGCGTGCGTGGGACGGGGCCGTTGCGCCACCCTCGATGACGCGCTGAGAAAGCGCAGGAGGGAGAGGGCGATGCTGTGGACTGCCACCCTTCTGGCGGGCGCCTTCGCCAGCTTTCCGACGTGGTCCCGGTGGCTCACGTGAGGACTGATGTCACAGGACGAAGCAGAACGCGGTAGCCATTCAATCCGAAGGAGCACAGCCATGAGGCATTGGAAAGGGGCCATGACAGCGATCATCGTCGGCACGAGCGTGATCTCCGGCGGATGCGGAGCTGGCGAAGGAACGTCCGAGGGGAATACGGCTGTTGTCTCTGCCACGGCCGAAGATACCGGGTTCGCCACAGCCCGGTTCTCCGTCAGCGGAATGACCTGTGGCGGGTGCATCCTCGCCACGGAGATAGCCGTCAAGCGAGTGGACGGCGTTCGCTCGGTGACGGCAAGCATGGGCGCAGACGGGGGTCCAGGGAACGCCACGGTCGAATACGACGCGAACCTGGCCAATACGGACGATATCGCCGCGGCGATACGCCAAGCCGGTTTCACTCCGTCGCTCGAGAACGACCCGCCGGCTTCTCCGGAGGGATGAGCTGTGCGAACCACCACATGGGGCCCCACGGGGAGCATCATTGCCTCGGGGCCGTGGTCACCCTGGGAGGACCCCGGGTATCGGGCGCTGTCGCGGCCAAGCCTTGGAGGTGGTGGCTCGGAGGACCCCTGAAACGTCAGGTGGACCGAAGGAACTGCACGGCGAACCAGCCCTGCGGGTCGCTCCAGCTTTCTACCCTGTCCCACCCCGCCTCGCTCGTCAGAGCCTCGAACCGGTCCAGCGTGAACTTGTAGGAGTACTCCGTGATGATCGGATCTCCCTCCCGGAACTCGATTTCTTCGACTCGGGCTCCTTCGGCGTCTGCCGGGAGATGCACGGTCACGGGGCCCCTTGCGATCAGCCGCATCTCGATCCGTGAAGCCTCATCGTTCCATACCGCCTCGTGTCGAAAGGCCTCGGGCTCGAAATCCGTTTCGAGCACCCGGTTCAGATTTCGCAGGGCATTCCGGTTGAACTCGGCGGTGACCCCCCGTGCGTCGTTGTAGGCTGGCTCGAGGATGGCCCGGGGCTTCCGCAGGTCGACACCGATGAGCAGGGACGCGCCCTCTCCGACAGAGACGCGGGCGTTCTCGAGGAAGGCGGCGCCATCGGCGGGATGGAAGTTCCCGATCGTCGAGCCCGGGAAGAACACCAGTGGCCTCCCGGCGCGGATCGCGGCCGGGGGGAGGGTGAAGGGTCTGGTGTAATCCGCTGGAAGAGGGCAGACCTTCAGCGAAGGAAAACGCTGGCCCATCCGCGCCGCGACTCGCTCGAGCTGCTCCTCCGCAACGTCGATCGGAACGTACGCATGGGGATCCTCGAGAGCTCGCATGAGAGGGTCGGTCTTTTCGCCGCTCCCACTCCCGAACTCCACCACGACCGCTTCAGGACCAATCTTTCGGGCCATCTCGGGAAGATGCTTCCGGAAGATCTCGACCTCGGTGCGCGTGGGATAGTACTCCGGCAGGCGGGTGATCGCCTCGAAGAGCTTCGCCCCGCGCGCGTCATAGAAGAGCTTTGGCGGGAGGGTGCGGGGGGTGCCCCTGAGCCCCGCGAGGACCTCCTCCCTCAGTCCGTCGCTTCCCACGATCGCCATCAGCTTTCCGGGGTGCCGGATTCTCCAGGATCGCGAGCGAGGCGGATCCCGGAGAACTGCCATGACTGGCCTGGATGGAAGAAGTTCCGATACGTGGGTCTGAGATGATCGGCCGATGTGGCGCAGGAGCCGCCCCGGAGAACGAACTGGTTCACCATGAACTTCCCGTTGTACTCTCCGACCGCCCCGGCCTCGGGCCGGTAGCCGGGATAGGGCGAGTAGGGGCTCGACGTCCATTCCCAGACATCGCCGTAGATCTGGCGGGGGACGTCAGCCTCGACGGGCGGTGCTCCGCGGGGGTGGAAGGCACGCGCATCGAGGAGATTGCCCTCGATCGGCTGCCCGCTCGCGACGACCTCCCACTCCTCCTCGCGGGGGAGCCGGGCGCCTGCCCACCTGGAGTAGGCGTCGGCTTCATACCAGTTCACATGACAGACGGGCTCGCACTCGACCACGGGTCGCATCCCGTGCAGGGTGAACAGCCACCAGGCTCCGTCCCGGAGTTCCCAGTAGAAGGGTTCGCTCCACTCATTCTCCTGGCGCGCGGCCCATCCCTCCGACATCCAGAGTTCCGGCCGATCGTATCCACCGTCGGCCATGAACTCGAGGAACTCCCCGTTGGTGACGAGTCGGTCTGCGAGGGAGAAGGGCTCGAGGAAGCGGCGATGGCGGGGGCCCTCGTTGTCATAGGCGAAGCCCGGGCCGGCCCAGCCGATCGGATGAAGGCCCCCGGGATGATCGATCCAGCGGGGCGGCCGAGCGGGATGCGGGTCATGCGGAGCGGCGTGCGATTCCGGGGGACGATACGCCGGGCGAAGGGGATTCACCGCGAAGACATGCTTCAGGTCCGTGAGAATCAGCTCCTGATGCTGCTGCTCGTGGTTCAGTCCGAGTTGCACCAGATATTGAAGCTCCCGTGAAAGGTCGTCTCCCTCGAGGAGTCGGGTCATCGCTTCATCCACGCTCGCGCGATAGTCGATTATCTCGGGGACGGTCGGACGCGACAGGTAGCCCCGCTGCGCCCGGCAGTGCCGTTCTCCGGCCTGCACGTAGTAGGAGTTGAAGAGAAAGGGGTAGTTCTCGTCGTGCAGCCGGTACCCTGGAGCGTGGGGTTCGAGGACGAAGGTCTCCCAGAACCAGGTGGTGTGCGCCAGGTGCCACTTCGTGGGGCTGACGTCTTCCATGGACTGCACAACCTGATCTTCCGGTGCGAGCTCCTGGACGAGTTCCCGGGTCAGGGCGCGAACCGAGGTGAAGCGATCGAGGAGGGATGGTGTCATCGAAGGTTGCCTTGAGGGAGTAGGCTGAGAGAACACGTGATGCTTCCGCGATGTTCCCGCACCGAGCCAGCACGCAGGTCACTCCCGCCAGGAACATCTCCGGCGCCACACGGCTTTGGGATTCGGGTGGACGGTCTGCACTGCCCGGCACTCGAACAGGGGCGTGTCCGAGTAACGCGGCTCGCCCGGTTGACTGCACACGCTCCCCGGTACAGCTCACAGAGGACACTCGAATGAATCAGCCGCACGAAGACAGGACCGATCAGAAGCCCCTCGAAGAGCTTCCGTGGGACTTCTCCGGGCTCAGGGCGCTCTTCCTGAACTGCACTCTCAAGCGGAGCCCGGATCTCTCGCACACGGAGGGGCTGGTCCGGATTTCGAGATTCATCATGGAGAAGGTCGGGGTGGAGGTGGAGGTTCTACGACCGGTCGACTTCGAGCTGGCCCATGGCGTGCAGCCGGACATGCGGGAGCACGGATGGGAGAAGGACGACTGGCCGGAGATCTACGAGAAGGTCAAGGCCTCCGACATCCTCGTGATCGGCTCACCGATCTGGCTCGGGGAGAAGTCGTCCGTCTGCACGCAGGTTGTGGAACGCCTTTACTCCTCCTCCGGGCATCTCAACGAGCAAGGTCAGTACGCCTACTACGGACGCGTGGGCGGATGCCTCATCACCGGGAACGAGGACGGAGCGAAGCACTGTTCCATGAACATCCTCTATTCGCTTCAGCACCTCGGATATGTGATTCCGCCCCAGGCGGACGCCGGGTGGGTGGGGGAGGCGGGACCCGGCCCGTCCTACCTCGATGAGGGATCGGGCGGGCCCGAGAACGAGTTCACCACCCGGAACACCACCTTCATGACCTGGAATCTCCTTCACCTGGCGCGGATGCTCCGGGACGAGGGCGGGATCCCGGCGCATGGCAACCAGCGCTCACTCTGGGAAGCGGGAAGCCGGTTCGGGGCCCCGAACCCCGAGTACCGCTGAACAGCGGATGGAGGACGATCATGCGAAGGATATTCCTGCTGTTCTGTGTCATGCTGACCGTGTTTACGGCGGATCGACTCCTGACTGCTTCGGGCGCCAAAGCGAGCCAGTCGCTCCCCCTCGCCGAGACCTCGTACGTCCTCGGTGACTCCGTCGAGACGTACGCCGCCTTCATGATGTCGGGCGGCCCACCTCCCGACGGAATTCCCTCCATCGACCGGCCCCGATTCCGCGACGCGGACAGAGCAGACCTCCGCCCTGACGACATCGTCATGGGGTTTCACCACAACGGAGAGGCCCGGGCCTACCCGCAGAAGGTCATGGTATGGCACGAGATCGTGAATGACAGGGTCGGGGGGCTGAATGTCGCCATCACGTACTGCCCGCTGACGGCCACCGCCCAGGGGTTCAAGCGAGGCGATACGACCCTCGGTGTCTCGGGTCAGTTGTTGAACAGCAACGTGGTTCTGTTCGACCGCGAATCCGGAAGTCGCTTCTCCCAGATTGCCGCAGTTGGACTCGACGGAAGGCACAGGGGGCGCACGCTGGACGAGGTGAACGTCGTCTGGACGACGTGGGAACGCTGGAGGGCTGCATTCCCCGAGACGCTGGTGCTGAGTGACGAAACCGGTCATCTCCGCAACTATGAGAGGGATCCCTACGGCTCATATACCCCGCGGAGCGGCTACTACTCACAGGCTGGCACCATCTTCCCATTGATGCATTCCTCTGACCGCCATCATGAGAAGGAGATGGTCGTCGGGGCTCGCACCTCGGACCGGAGCGTTTACTTCGTGCTCTCCGACCTGGCCCGGGCGCGGGTACAGTCCACGGCGAGCTTCGTAGCGGTGTACGATCCGGGACTTGATGCCGGCCATCTCTACCTCAGGGGCGACGAGGATCCGGAGGTTCTCCCCCGAGGGAACGGGATGTACGAGCTGGGGGGGCAGGTGTACGCCGCTTCGGATCTCCCGTTGACTTCTGCAATTTCCGTGGAAGCGTTCTTCTTCGCGTGGTACAGCTTCTACCCGGAAAGTGAATTCGTCGATGAAGGCGGGGTTGCGCCGGGGGAATCCGTTCGCGGGGACCTCGGCAGGTGACAGGCTCGCGGCGATCCGCGCTGAGCCGGCTGACCACCCTCCTGAGGGTACGCTTCTACCGGCGAGTGAGCATCGGCGTGGCCGGTGTGTACATGCTCCTCTTCATGGTCGCCCTCCGGGACGTGTCGCGGGGGGGAACGGGGATCCGGTTCCTGACCGCGGACTGGCGTCGGATGTTCGAACGGACCGGCGCCTTCACCTTCGAGCCGATCGCTCAGCTTGTGCTCCCCGGGGTGACGGTCCTCCTCTCTCCTGGAAATCTACTCGTGGGAATGGTGGTCGCGGTCCTGGTCGGGCTCAATCTCGCGGTGACCGTCCTCGCCTTCCGGGAGCCGGCCGCGTGCCGGTTCAACCGGTCTGCGGGGGTGCTGGCCTCCCTTCCCGCTCTTCTGGCTGGAAGTGCCTGCTGCGCACCCGTGATCGTCCTCCTGCTGGGGTTGCAGCTTTCGGCAGTCCTCGTTTCCGCCTTTCAGGTGCTGATCCCGGCATCGGTGATCCTTCTTCTCATCACCCTGAAGCTCGTCCTCGATCGGACTGACGTCGAGAGAATCGAGGTTGAGGGGGAAGCCTTTCCTTCCGGTGACATCCGGGGCTCAGGAACTTCGAACGCAACCCTGTGAGTTGGGATCACAGGAGCCCCATGACCCGACACAGGAGGAAATGATGCTGACTTCAGTCCGCACGGCTGCTGGAGCGATGGTGGTGGCGATGGCGTTCGCGGGTTGTGATGGCGGATCTCCGTCCGATCTCACATCGACCTTTGATCTCGATTGCAGCATCCCGACCCGCCAGCTCCTGGACGGCGGTGTGGGTGTGGATGGGATCCCGGCGCTCACCGACCCCCGGCTCGTATCCGCTTCCAGCAGTGAGGAACTCTCGTACCTGAGGGACCGAGATCGGGTGATTGCTTTCGTGGCGGGAGGTGAAGCGTACGCGATTCCCCACAACATCCTGTGGTGGCACGAGATCGTGAACCTGACCCTTCCCGGTGGAGAGCGGATTGCCGTGACCTACTGCCCGCTCACGGGCTCTTCGATGGTGTTTGACAGGGCCGCCATCGGTGGCGCCGAGCTCGGCGTTTCAGGGCTTCTCTTCCAGACGAATCTGATCATGTACGACCGCAGCACGAATCGATCACTGTGGCCACAGATGATGTCCGAAGCCCGCTGTGGTCCGGCCGATGGCAGCCCACTTCCGATGATGGCCGCCTTCGAGACCACCTGGGAGGGGTGGAAGGAGCTCTACCCCGAGACACGTGTGGTGAGTGGAGTCACGGGAATTCCGAGGAACTACACGCAATACCCCTATGGGAACTACGAAGTCGAGTCGAATGGCGACCTGCTCTTCCCACTCGGGAAGCCGATGGATGCACGACGGATGCCCAAGGAGCGTGTGCTCGCGGTTCCCTCACGGAACGGAACGGGCGGAATTGCTCTACCCTTCAGGGAGCTCGATCGAGATCGCGGGGCAGCCGTCGTTGAAGTGAGGGTGGACGGGGAGGATATCGTGGTGCTGTGGGAGTCCCGGGTCCAGGGAGCCATGGCATTCCGGCCCCTGATTGCCGGTGTTCGGCATACGTTCGTGGCGGAAGGCGATGAAATCCGGGACGTGGAGACGGGTTCTCTGTGGCGGATGGACGGTGTCGCCGTGCAGGGGCCGCTCTCCGGGGTCCGTCTCGATCCCGTCTCGGATGCGTACGTGGCGTTCTGGTTCGCGTGGGCGGTGTTCCGGCCTGAGACCGAGCTCTGGACACACCCGTGACCGCTCCCCGTTCCACCGTGAGTCTGGTGCCGCATCCGTCGAACGCGTATCTCTTCGAGACTCAGGATCAGGATGTGGATCGGGATGAGGATCAGAGTCAGGCTCAGGGTCCACGGCCTGGCGCCAGAGATCGGAGACAGCCCCGCACGCGTCGCCGTCATCAGAGATCGAGAGGGACATGGCACGAGAAACCGATCAGAACCAGAGCTTCAGAGAGGAGGCCCTGCCTCACATGGATGCAGTCTATCGGTTCAGCCTCCGGCTCTCCGGGAACCCCGATCGAGCCGAGGACCTCACGCAGGAGACCTTCCTCAAGGGCTTCGAGAACTGGGGGAAGTACACCCCGGGAACCAAGGCGAAGAGTTGGCTGTTTACCATCTGCCGGAACGTCTTCCTGAGGGGGGAGGAGAGGAGCCGACGTCACGAGGAAATAGTGGCCGAGACCGCAGACCAGGATCCCCGCGGAATCTCGAAGGAAGCCACGGTGTTCATGGAGGTCGGGGATCGTGATCCGGACGCGAAGTTCTGGAGCCAGGTGGTGGACGCTCGAATCGTCCGCGCGATCGATGATCTCCCGGCAGAGTTCCGGGATGCGGTCGTGCTGTCAGACGCGGAGGACTTCAGCTATGAAGAGATATCCGAAATCCTGGGGGTCCCCATCGGCACGGTAAAGAGCCGGATCTTCCGGGGCCGGAGGATTCTGCAGAAGGAGCTGTTTCGGTATGCAGTGCAAGAGGGGATCGTGAAGGATCGGCCATCGCATGGCGGACTTGATGAAAAGGGAGGAGAGTCGAAATGAGCTGGATGGATGACCTCCGACGCCTCCTGCGCCAGGCGAAGCAGGAGCCGCCCGCCGAGGAAGCGCCCGGCGGCGTGCCCTGCGGTGTGGCCTTGGAATACCTCTTCGAATGGCTCGATGGGGAAATCGATGATCCGGAGCTGAGTTCCATTGTGGGTGTGCACCTGGAGACATGTGCCCGGTGCTACCCGCTTCTCACCTTCGAGCGCGCGTTTCGAGAGGCGGTGCACCGGGCAACCCGCAGTGAAACCGCTCCGGAGGAGTTGCGGGAGAGGGTGCTCAGGTCCCTCGGATCCGTCGGGATGTCGGATTCCTGAAGCCACCTCAGCAGCAGGGAGCGACGCTCTCAGTGCCGGTGGACCCGGCCCCACTTCCCTCGCCGCAGTCGAACAGCCCGAAGTGCGCCGCCCGGCTTCCAGCCACCTCGAAGTGGGGTGAGAATCGGGTGTCCGTGAGCATCATGGCCGTGTTCCCGCATACCCTGAGCGGCCGGTCGGTCTCGAACCGATGGTGTTCATCGAGATCGTAGAGGTGAGGGTGCCCGGGGAGGGTCCCTCGATAGGTCGCGACCTGTCCGTAGTCCTCGCAGCGATCCTCCAGCTCGAGTTTGAAGGCCCGGAAGGTCTGGGATGAGAAGGCCACCATCCCCAGCCGGGCCTCGATGTCCGGGTCCAGGAGAGGGACAGGGCGACTCGAGACCCGACGCACATCCAGACAACCCACGGTGGCGAGAATCCGGCGCAGGTCCTCGGTGTAGAGCGCACCGGCGAGACACTCCCCGAGGAGGACAGGGTCGTTCCTGAACTTCCCAGGGATCCGACGATCGGCGAAGACATCGGAAAAGTGGAGCTCTCCCCCGGGCTTCAGGACCCGAAAGATCTCGCGAAACAGGCGGGGCTTGTCCGGTGACAGGTTGAAGACGCAGTTGGAAATCACGAGATCGACCGATTCCGACTCGATCCCGGCGGCGACAAGATCTTCCATGTAGCCCTGTCTGAACTCGACATTGGAGACCGCGTGGCCGAACCGCTGTCGATGCCAGTCCTGGTGGCGACGGGCCACCTCGAGTTGCGCGGGGGTCATGTCGATTCCGATCACCCGGCCCTCCTCGCCGACCAGTCGAGACAGCAGGTAGGCATCCCTCCCGGAGCCGCATCCGAGGTCCAGGACGGTGGCACCGCCGAGCAGGGCGGGAACCGGGGCGCCGCACCCGTAAAACCGTTCGTGAATTTCGGGGTGGATGTCGCTCATGAGCTCCCGTAGCCAGGGCTCGAGCTCCGCAGGAGCACAGCACGCGCCCGTCTTCAAGTCCGCGGATGACTGAAGGGTTTCGGAGTAGTAGCGCTGGATCGGGTTGTCGGCCCGGGGTCCTGGTTCCAGGATGGCTTTCGTCATGATCGATGTGGCCGGGAGGATGGTCGAGGATTGGATGGCATCGGTCCGAGGGTATCGTACCTGTCGAAACGCGTTTCGACGGCCTGGGGTTCCCGGTGCTGGCGGTTCCGCGGAACCTTCAAGCCCGCGCTCCGCTCCGGGCCGTTATCCCCCGACCCCGTAGAATGTGGGCGCAGCCGGTCCCACCGGGAACCCGAACCCGAACACCCAGATGTAGAACGTGATCACCCAGCCGATCAGGAAGAAGATTGTGTAGGGGAGCATGATCGCTACCAGGGTGCCGATTCCCAGCTTCTTGTCGTAGCGTGCCGCGAAGGCGAGGATCAGCCCGAAGTAGCTCATCATCGGAGTGATGATGTTGGTGGTTGAGTCGCCGATGCGATACGCGGCCTGGATCACCTCCGGAGAGTACCCGATGAGCATGAGCATCGGGACGAAGATCGGCGCCGTGATGGCCCACTGCGCGGACGCACTCCCGAGCGCCAGGTTCACGATGCAGCACATCAGAATGAAAGGGATGAAGACGAGGGGCCCCGTGAGCCCGATCGTCTGGAGGACATCCGCCCCGAGGACCGCCGTGATGCTCCCGAGGTTCGTCCATCCGAAGAAGGCCACGAACTGGGCCGCGAAGAAGACGAGCACGATGTACAGTCCCAGAGTGCTCATCGCCGAGGACATTCCGTCGACGACATCGCGGTCCGACTTCATCGTTCCCGTAACCCAGCCGTATACGAAGCCCGGGATCAGAAAGAACACGAAGATGAGCGAGACCATTCCCCTGAGGAAGGGTGAGTTGAGCACGTCTCCGGTGTCTGGGTTCCGGAGCACTCCCCATGAGGGAACCACCGAGAGCGCGATCACTCCGCAGAGAAGCACGGTGGCTACGCCGGTCCATAGGAGGCCCCGGATTTCGAGCGCCGTGAGGGGGTCGGACTTCTGCTCACCGATCGCGGCGCGGTCCGCGTTCGTGTCGTCATAGGTACCGAGCTTCGGCTCGACGATGCGGGCTGTCACCCACCAACCCAGTCCGGTCACCACGAAAGTGGAAACCATCATGAAGTACCAGTTCACGGCCGGGTGGACCGTGTACTCGGGGTCGATGAGCCGCGCCGCTTCCTCCGTGATCCCCGCCAGGAGGGGGTCGACTGTGCCGATCAGGAGGTTCGCGCTGTAGCCTGCCGAGACCCCGGCGAAGGCCGCGGCGAGCCCCGCCAGCGGGTGCCGACCGAGCGCATGGAAGATCACGGCGGCCAGGGGGATCAGGACCACGTATCCCATCTCTGAAGCCGTGTTCGAGATGACACCCGCGAATACGATCGCCCCGGTCACGAGCTGGGCAGGGGCCTTCAGCACGAGCCCCCGGATCATTGCAGAGAGAAGCCCCGACTTCTCCGCCACTCCGACCCCGAGCATCGCAACGAGCACCGTCCCCAAGGGCACAAACGAGGTGAAGTTCGTGACGAGGCTCTCCACGATCCGGCGAAGCCCCGCCCCATTCATGAGGCTGATTGCCACGATCTCGCCCGTGGGACTTCTCCCGGAAGCGCCCTCCGGCCGGGGGTCGGCCACGGCGAGCTCGAACCAGCCGGCGATGCCCGACACGACCACCACTCCGAGGGCGAAGAGCGCGAAGAGGGTAACGGGGTGAGGGAGGAGGTTCCCCATCCGTTCCACGAAATCGAGGAATCGGGTGAACCATCCCCTGCGGGCCGTGTCGGCGTAGGAGTTCGAGGACATGCGCTTCCGGGTGCGGGAGGGTTTCAAACCGGGCGCCCTGAATGTCATCTCAGGCGGGACTCGGACCGGGCCAACCTATGGGGCGATCCCCGTGGGGGATAGAGGGAGGTCTGGCCTGTGGTCGCTCAGTGCGCCTTGGCCAGGGGGCGCCCAGGCGGGACCAACCCCGCCATCGGGGCCCTCTCCGGATCATCGGCGTGGTTCGTCCCGGAAACCGGGATCAACGTCGCCGGGGTGAGCCCGAGACGCGATCGGCGGCGGGGTTCGTCCCGATTTCCGGGATCAACTCCGCCGCGGACACGCGCGATACGACGGTGGCGCAGTTGATCCCGGCGGAAATGGCTCCGATTCCAATCATGCCCCACCAGCCTTTCGCCCCGAACACGCAAGACCCCGTCGCGGTGGTCCCTCCATCAGTTCATCGGCTGATTCCGGGCACTACGCCGCGGCCCCAACCCAGAGCCCACCCAGGGCCAGAAGCAGGCCAGCCGCGATAGCCCCGACCGCGTAGAGTGCCGCAGGGATCGCGCCCCGCGCCTCCCGCAGATCCATGACCTCCAGCATCCACCCGGAGAAGGTGGTGAAGCCACCGAGGAACCCCACGGTCAGGATCGGAAACGACGAGATCTCGGGACGAGTGGCCGCGAGTCCGGCCAGCAGACCTGCGGCGAACGCCCCGACGAAGTTCACGAAGATCGTACCCCAGGGGATCAGACGACTGCGGGGGGCGGCGGCGCGGGAGACCACGAACCGCACGACGGCCCCGAGAGCGCCAGCCCCTGAAATCCCAAGGAGAAGCCCGAGATTCATCGTGGCCTTCTCACAGGGGGAGCTCGGATGCGGAAATCCTTCTTCCGGCAGCGATTCCGGCGGAAGCGAGGGCCACCCCGCCGAATATCGAGAGGCCAAGATAGAGGATGGCGGGCCCCGGAGTGCTGGCCCGAATCAGGATCACCCCATCGAGCGCCAGGGCCGAGAAGGTGGTGTACGAACCGAGCAGTCCAGTCGTGAAGAAGAGGTGAGCCCGGCGGGCCTGGGGGCGCAGCCGGAGGAGCGAGGTCGTGAGCACCCCGAGGAGGAAGGCGCCCAGCAGGTTCTCGACCAGCGTGGCCCACGGGATGCCTCCGGGTTCCGGGGGAAAGACGAACAGTCCCGCGCCCCGGAGGAATGTGCCGAGAAAGCCCCCCGCGGCGACGGTCAGCAGTTCGCGGAGTGTGACCCTCTCCGCTACCCCGCGCTCAGTCGCCACAGCTCGAGGCTCCAGAGGAAGTCAAAGCAGACCCAGAGGAGATACGGGGCCAGAAGCGCGGCGGATGGCCGTTCCTCCCGAAGCATGAACACGAATGCACAGGTGAGGACCGCGAGCACGAACCCGGCACCTGCAAGCCCCCAGGCCGGGCTCCCGGCTCCGCCCAGCACCGCGTTCCACAGCGAGTTGGCCGCCAGGGCCGACACGAGGAGCGTGACGGTGATGCGCCGTGCGCCAGCGGGTGAGATCCGCGTCAGCGTTCGGTAGAGGAGCGCCGCGAAGAGCGGGTAATAGAGGATGCTGGCAAGGAGAGCCAGCCATACCGGTGCCTGGAAGGAGGGGCGCTCCAGAGCGCGCACCGCATCCGAGGACTCAGGGAGCGGGGTGAGCGCCGAAAGCAGAACGAAGAAGAGGCAGATCCCGAGCGCCAGGACGAGAGGGCGGGTGCGGACCTCGTCCTTTCCCCACTCAGGCTTGGATGGGGGTGACGCCTGAGATGGGGGTGATGCCTGGGATGAGTGCATGTGGGGGTCGGGGCCGGGGTTCGATGGCAGGGTCGCCGGACACGACAGTGCCCTCGAATGGGAAGATAAGCCTCCCATGGCCCCGAGGTTACCCCATCAGGTACGGGGCTCCACTTCACCGCCTCCATTCCCCCGCACGACGAAGTAGAGAAGGATCATGAGCAGGGTAACCTGGAACTGCATCCCGCCCATCGGATGGGACTCGGTGGCCATGAAGTGCCATTGCCCCCAGTGCACCATGAAGATGGCCCCGAGCATTACCGGAGCGATCATCGCAGCGCCCGCACGGGTGATCCACCCCTTCAGGAACCCTCCGACGAAGACGAGGATTCCACCAATGGCCTCGGCGAGAGCCACCATGAGGGCCACGATGACGGGCATCTGTGACATCTCCGCGAAGCCAGCCAGATTCCCCAGCTTGTCCAGTCCATGATAGAGGAAGACGGAGAGGATGGCGATCCTGAGGAGCCAGTGGGCGTGGGGTGAGAAGCGGTCAAGGGTCTGCATGATGGCAACTCCGGGGTAGTGAGAGTGAAGCCGACTTCCATTTCCCCAACTCGCATGGATCCCGGGTGGTTCCCGACGATCCACGCGCAGTTCTCGATTAATTACCCGTTCAGGACAGAGGAACCCAGATGACCACGGAACGCATCCACTTCCCCGGCGCCCTCGGCGACCGGCTCTCAGCCAGGATCGACCGGCCGGTGCACGGACCCCCGCGCGGATGGGCGCTATTCGCCCACTGCTTCACCTGCGGGAAGAACCTGAAACCGGTGGTGAACATCGCCCGTGCCCTGAACCAGGAAGGCATCGGCGTGCTTCGTTTCGACTTCACGGGCCTGGGAGAAAGCGAAGGAGATTTTGCGGACACCAATTTCTCCTCCAACGTGGAGGACCTCGTCGCGGCGGGCCGATTCATGGAAGACGAAGGGATCGCGCCGGACCTCCTCGTGGGGCACTCGCTCGGAGGTGCGGCGGTGCTGCACGCGGCGGCGTCCCTCCCCTCGGTGGTGGCGGTGGCCACGATTGGCGCCCCTTCGGAGACCGCCCATGTGCTCAGACACATTCATGGCTCCGAGAAAGAGATCGAGGAGACGGGTGAAGCCACCGTGACTCTCGGCGGAAGACCGTTTCAGATCCGGAGACAGTTTCTCCGGGATCTGGAGGCCACTGCGATGGAAAATGCGGTCCGGGGCCTTGGACGTGCGCTCCTCGTGCTGCACTCTCCGGTGGATGAGACGGTGGGCATCGACAACGCTGCGGCGCTTTTTCAGATGGCGCGTCACCCCCGCAGCTTCATCTCCCTCGATGACGCCGATCACCTCCTGATGGACGAACGGGACTCCCGCTATGCGGGGCGTGCGATCGCAGGGTGGGCTTCCCGCTACCTGGGAGCCGAACATGCGGACGCGGAGAGGCCGCTTCCTCCCCCGGTGGACGGCGAGCGGGTCGTGGTGCGGACCCTCGCCGACGGATTCCGGAGCGAGGTCTGGGCCGACGGGCACTACTTCGTGGCCGATGAGCCTCGTTCGGTGGGGGGGACGGAAGAGGGGCCGACTCCCTACGATCTTCTGGCTGCCGCACTCGGCACCTGCACCACGATGACGCTCCAGATGTACGCCCGTCGGAAGGATTGGCCGCTCGAAGAGGCTCGCGCGGTCATCCGTCACCGACGCCGACACGCCTCCGACGACGAAGATGCGATCGGGAGCGAGGGTGAGGCCGACCCGCGCATGGACCGACTGGAGCGGGAACTCCATCTGCTCGGAGATCTGTCCGAAGAGCAGCGCGCTCGCCTGAAGGAGATCGCGGAGCGTTGTCCGGTCCATCGGACGCTTGAGGCGGGAGTGGCGGTGAGCACCGCTCTTGCCGCTTCGACCGCCGACTAAGCCACCCCGTAGCGCTCCCTGAGCACGCGTCGGTGGTGCTCGAAGTGCCCCACGATGATCCAGAGAATCGCGCGGAGGGAAACCCGGGTGCCGTTGGCCTCGCCCTCGAGGCGCCACTCGTCGCCCTTAAACTGCGCCACCAGAAGCTGCGTGGCGCGGCGCACCGCCCCCAGCTCGTCCAGGAGCCCGGCCAGGGAGCGGGAATCGAAGCCAGCGGCCGCGACGTAGTGCTTCTCGTCGAATCCGGGAAGAGGAGTCGGGTCGCGCCGGCCGATGCACAGGATGCGATAGGTCATCACGCGCTCGGTATCGATCAGATGCCCGACCATCTCCTTCACGCTCCACTTTCCTTCCGCATATCGGTGCAGGGCGGCTTCCTCGGTGATTCCCCGAAGATCATCCGCGAGCCGAGCCACCTGATTCTCCAGCAGTTCGACAGGGTCATCCGCTTCGACGCCCCTGAGATACCCCGCATAGAAGGGGGCGAACTCACCCTCGCGGGGGAAGGGGATGGGCCCCGTCACCCGCCCGGCCTCCGCTCCGGATCACTGTTTCGCCAGTGCGGGGTGGGGAAGGGACGGGCGGTCGGATGCAGCTCGTCCATCGTATCGCCGTCGTAGAGCCTGCCGTTCTTCATCACGTACCGGACTGTGTTGGAGTTCCGGATGTTGTCGAGCGGGTTGTCCCGGAGAATCACGAGATCGGCGAGCTTTCCGGTTTCGATGGAACCCAGGTCCGCCCCCATCCCGATGCCCTCGGCTCCGAGGATGGTGGCAACCCGAAGCGCGTCGTACTCGTCCATACCGCCCGACTGGATGGCCCAGAGCTCCCAGTGGTTCCCGAGCCCGTGAAGCTGCCCGTGGCCTCCCGCTCCGGCGCGCCCGCCGTCCGCCACGAGATCGCGAACGAACTCCGCGTGGAGCGGGAACACATGCTCGCTCTCGTGGAACCAGCCGCCCGGGCCGGGATTGTTCCCTCTGCGCCGCGCCTTCGCGTCCAGCTCCTCCCGGGGGGTGAAGTAGCGCAGCTTCTCGTCTCCCACAACATCTTCCGTGTTGTAGAACCAGTTCTCGCCGAAGGGCCCGCCATAGGAGACGAGGAGGGTGGGCGAGTAGGTGATTCCCGACTCCACGAAGAGCCGGCGCACATCCCCGAAGAGGGGGTAGATCGGAATGGCGTGTTCCAGCCCCGAATAGCCGTCCAGCGCGTGGGTAAGGTTGATCTTGTAGTCCAGCCCCCCCTCGGTGGTGGGCATGATCTCCATTTCGCGGGCGGCCTGGATGATCCACTGCCGCTGCTCCCGATTCCCGGACATGTACATCTTCAGCGTGCGCGAATTGAAATACTTCGCGTAGCGGGCCATGACGTCCCGGGCATGCTCGAGATTCCGGATGTTCTCCCCGAGGAAGAGCCCGGGGCCCGTATGGTAGATGCGGGGGCCGATCAGGTCACCGCTCTCGACCCGGTCCTGGTAGGTGAGGATGTCCGTTGTGGCGGTCTGGGGGTCGCGGGTCGTGGTGACCCCGTACGCCAGATTCGCGGGGTACTGCCACACCTGCGAAGTATGCACGTTCGGGACGAGCCACTGTGCGTGGTAATGCGTGTCGACCATTCCGGGGATGATCGTGTGGCCGGAGACATCCATGACCCGCGTCCCCTCCGGCACCTGCAGCGAACCGGAGGCTCCCACGCCGACGATCCGATGCCCGTCCACGAGGATCTCGCCGTTTTCAATCACTTCGCGCTCGCGCATTGTGAGGATGCGCGCTCCCCGAAGAAGGATCTGTCCTTCCGGAAGATCCCGCGCGACCGCAACCTCCACGCGGAACTCCAGCGGCTCGTAGCGGTCCGGCGTCGAGGCGGTGTCGGCTTCAGCTTCGGCCTCGTCCGCCGCTTCCGGCTCATCGGTCCGGGTCGAATCGGCCGGTGCGTCCTCTTCGTCGCCCTCGGCTCTGCGGGCCGCCCGAACGCTGTCGTCAAAGGCCCGGGCGGCATCGAGGTCGAAGACGAAGTGCGCGTTCGCGAGTGAATAGTGGACCTTCGAACCCGCCGCATTCCAGGCCGGGAACTGTCCCCCGACCCGGGTGAGGCGCCGGACCGGCACAGATGCATTCTCCGGATTGGCAACGGAGACCGAGGGTGCCTCTCCACCGACCGGAGGAACGGTCACCGTGAAGAGATCCATCCCGATCTGCGCGAGCGCCTGATCGCCCTGCGGGGCCATGCGAATGAGAGAGGCGTTGGGCGGTGAAGTCTGCCCCGGGGCGGGCTGCCCGGTCACCCGGAGGTGGCGTCGCTCGTCGGTCCCGTCCCAGCGCGTCGAAACGAGCCCGGCTCCGCCACTCGAACTGTAGATCCGGCCGGGGTCGGAGGTGAAGTGGGGGGCTCCCCGACCCCCGGTGGGACCGATCACCTGAACCTCTCCACCGTCGGCCGGAAGCCAGACGAACTGCGCTCCCTGCCCGCCCCCGAAGGAGCCCACCGATTCCTGGAGATCCCGGGCCGAAGCACGCACCGCGACGATCCGGCTCCCGTCCGGGGACCACGCGGTCTGCGAGTAGTAGGCCGCGATGGGCGAGAGCCGTCGGGCGGCACCGGGTGCGGCCCCCGCTTCGACGCGCCACACATGCCCACCCTCGGCATCGCTCCAGCTCACGAAGGCAAGGTGCCGCGAATCGGGCGACCAGGCCGGGTTGAACTCACCCATCTCCTGGTTCGTGACGCGGCGCGGAGGCCCGTCAGGAAGATCCATCAGGTAAATCCGGTTCACCGCGGTGAAGGCGAGCTTCGTTCCATCGGGTGAAGGGACCGCATCACGAATCTGCGAGGCAATGAACGTCGGGGCATCGTCCACCGGATACGCGAAGCGGACCTCGGGGCCCATCTCGAGCCGGACCTCGGCTTCGAAGGGAATCCGTACCGGGTCACCCCCCTCCACCGGAATCCGCCAGAGCCCCCCGTCGAAGGAGGCGATAAGCGAGCGGGAGTCGGGGGTGAACGCCATTCCCGGCAGCACATCCAGCGGCGCCCGGGATTCCTTGTCGTCCCGCTGAACGGGGAAGGCAAGCCAGCGCTCTTCCCCGGTTTCCAGCGTGCGGATCCGGAGTCCGGTTTCGGCCTCGTGCCTCGTGCCGTAGACGAGCCACTGCCCATCCGGCGAGAGCGTCGGTCGGAAGGCGGAGCCATAACGGCTGGTCACCGTGGTCGAGTTCCCGGTTTCCCGGTCATGTACCGCGAGCTGGTACTGGGGGAAGATGGCGTTGTACTGCCAGTCGCCCTGACGCTGCGCGTACCAGAGGTAGCGCGAATCGGGGCCAAAGGCCGGGCCCACCGTTTTCAGGGTGGCCGGTTCGCGAATGAGCTGGATCCCGCTGCCTCCTTCACGGTGGAACATCCAGAGCTTCGCGTTTCCCCCGAGCCCCGTTCCGCGCGCGGCCACGATGTAGCTGCCGTCGGGGGACCACTCGGGCGAGAGATACAGGTTGTTGTTTCCCCGGGTGATCTGGGTGGTGTCGGCGCCGTCCACCGAAATGACCCAGAGGTTGTCACCCCCGCTCCGGTCGGAGACGAAGACGATCTCGGACCCGTCGGGTGAGAAGCGCGGCTGGGCATCGTACGCCATTCCGCCGGTAAGCGCCGTCGCGCGCCCGCCCTCGATCGGGAGGAGATACAGGTCCCCGAGAAGGTCGAAGACGAGGGAGCGCCCGTCGGGAGAAACATCCACCGACATCCACGAGCCCTCGGAGGTGGTGAAGGTCACCTTCCTCGCGGACTCGAGGGTGAGTGACCCGTTTCGACTGGCCTGCTCGACCGAAGCTGTATCCTGCCCGGTACCGTGCCCCGCAGAGGCGAGCACCGAAAGAAACGCGATGAGAACGGAAGCGAATGGGGTTCGGGAGCGCATGACGGTCCGGGGTTGAGGGTTTCGGGAGAGGTCCGCCTCAGACTCCGGCGGATTCCCTTGTTTCCAGAGGACGAAGCTGCACGCCCGGGTCCCACTCCGTCACGTATCCGGCCACCGCGGAGGCCGCGACGGAGTAGGGAGAGGCGAGGTAGAGCTGACCGGGCCCGGAGCGGCCGGGGAAGTTCCGGTTCTGCGAGGAAATGGAAACCTCATCGGGAGAAGCGGTGACTCCGGGGCCCGCGTTGATGCAGGCGCCGCAGCCGGGTTCGATGAACTCGGCACCGACAGTCTCGAAGAGGTCGAGATACCCCTGTCTCCGGCAGTACTCGCGCACCTCGATCGAACCGCACTGGATGTAGCAGCGGACGTCGGGGTGGACCTTCATTCCCCAGCGGTCGTACGCCTCGCGGAAGACGGCGGCGTACATGTCCATGTCTTCCTTCTTCCCCGCGGTGCAGGATCCGGCGTAGGCGATATCGATCCGGATCTGCTGGTCCTCGATCTCGTCGATATAGAGGCCGTTTCCGGGGTCTCCGGGGAGGGCCACCATCGGGCGAATCTCGGAGGCATCGATCTCGATGATCTTCACGTACTCGGCCCCAGGGTCGGACTGCATTCCCCTGCTGAGGGCCTCGGCCCGCGCACGCTCCATCCCGCGCTCACCCACCAGGTACTCGACCGACTTCTGGTCCGCCGCCACGATCCCCGTGAACGCGCCAACTTCGGCGGCCATGTTGGTCATGGTGGCCCGCTCGTCGACCGAAAGCGCCTCCACCGCAGGGCCGGCGTACTCGATGATCTGACCGATCGCGTGCCCATCCCGGATGTACGGATGCCGGAGAATCTCCAGCATGTAGTCCTTGGCGGTCACGTTGGAACGCGGGGTGCCCGACACCACCACCTTGAAGGAAGGGGGTACCTGTACCCGGACGTCCTTCGTGATCCAGGAGTTGAAGATGGCCGTCGTTCCCACTCCGAAGGCCACGGCGCCGATCGCGCCCGCGTGCGGGGTGTGCGAGTCCGACCCGATGATGAGCATCCCGGGCTCGGCGTACTCCTCGAGAATCTTCGAATGGCAGATGGCGACCGAGCCCATCTGATGCCCCTTCTGCTCTCCGTAGAGCGTGATTCCCTGTCGCTCGGAGAACTCGCGCTGCTTCACCTCGAGCTGGTTCGCGACATCGAGAAGGCCGTCCTCGATCCGCTCCTGGGTCATCGCCTTGTGGAGGAAGGTGAGGTGGTCCCGGAAGAAGAGGACCGTGTCGGGGTCCACGACCTTCCCGTCGCTCCCGACCTTCTCTTCGAAGAAGATGGCCGACATCGGGGTCACGTACTCGTGCGAGAAGCGGATGTCGGTACGGAAGAAGCCCGCTTCCCCCGGGGTCACGAAGGGCACTCCGGTTTCCCCCTTCCCGGCATTCACCACCCAGTGGCGCGCGAAGATCTTCTCGGCCACGGTCATCGGGCGCGAAGCCTCGGCCTCGCCCTCTCCTCCCTCCCCGGCTCCGAGAGAACGGGGGAGAGGCGGCGTCACCTTCCCCTGCAGACGCGCCACATTGTACTCGAAAAGGCCACCGTGCTCGATGATCTCCCGGGTGATCGTGTCGGCTCCGGCCGTGAATTCGGCCAGGGGAATCTCGTCGCCGCGACGGATCCGTTCGATGATCTCGAAGTTCGTGGTGGTGAGGATGCCGAGGTTCTGACAGTTCTCGTTGTAGATGCGCTCGATGGATTCAGCCACGACCACGCGCACCCCCGCCATCAACTCGGCGTAGGGGCTCTGCTCGCGCGAGCTTCCCTTCCCCCGGCGCTTTCCGGCAACTGAGCAGACGAACCCGCCGGACTTCACACTCCCCCGCGTCACCGGGAAATCGTAGTCCCCGGTCTCGTGATTCATCGTGCGGAGCCCGAGGTAGGGGAATTCACCCAGCGTCTCGTCGAAGAAGTAGCAGATGTAGGCCGGAGTGATCTCATCGGTCGAGATCTGGTCCCGGAGCTTCCCCTTCACCTCGTCGGTCAGCTCCAGCGCCCTGCCGTCGCGGAGCTGGGCCGTCATCAGATGCGCGTCATCCACGAGATACAGGATCCGTCCCTCCAGTCGGAAGGTGGAGGGTCGCTTCTCGATGGGACGGGTCAACAGGTCCTGTATCATGTGAACGCCTTGGGAATTCTGGCTGTCGGGAGGTGCCGGAAGGCCGGTCACCGGATGCGGATCGCAGAGAGAAAGTATGCCGAAAGCCGGGGGGCGCGGCAAGGAAACGACGCGCACTTGACGCTCATGGGGGTGCGCCTTCTATTGCCCCATCCGCTCACATCAGCAAGCTCCTCTTCTCTCAGATCCGGAGTCACCCCTTGGCATTCACATCATCCGACTCGAAGGGCACACCCGCCCGCGAACTCTTCGGTTCCAAGTGGGGATTCGTTCTCGCCGCCGTGGGAAGCGCGGTGGGCCTCGGCAACATGTGGCGCTTCTCCTATGTCGCGTCCGAGGGGGGAGGTGCGGCGTTCGTTCTCCTTTACATCCTGATGGTGGCGCTCATCGGGGTTCCGCTGATGCTCTGCGAACTCACGGTAGGCCGGAAGACGCACCTGTCACCGGTGGGGGCGCTGCGAAGCCTCGGAGGAAAGAAGTGGGTGCCGCTGGGGATTCTCTTCGTGATCTCCGGCTTCCTCATTCTCTCGTACTACTCGGTGATCGCCGGCTGGACGATGCGCTTTGCGCTCGAGTCCGCGGTCCAGGGCTTTCCGGGTGATCCGGGGGCGCACTTCACGGAGATCGCCGCCGGAACCGGGGCCGCTCTCTGGCACCTGGCCTTCATGGCGGCCACAATCGGGATCGTGATGGTCGGGGTTCAGAAGGGAATCGAACGGGCGGCCGTGATCCTGATGCCCGCCCTGTTCGCGATCGTCGCGGGGCTTGCCATCTGGGCCCTCACTCTGGAGGGAGGGGCGGAAGGGTATGCCTTCTACCTCCAGCCCGATCTCGGCGAGCTCATGAATCCCACCGTGATCCGACAGGCGGCGGCCCAGGCTTTCTTCTCACTGTCACTCGGGATGGGGGCGATGCTGACCTTTGCCTCCTACCTGTCGCGGGACGCGGATCTGACCCAGGAGTCGATCACGATCTCCTTCGCTGACTTCCTCGTGGCCTTCGTGGCTGGGCTCGTGGTTTTCCCGGTCATCTTCGCGCTCGGGCTGCAGGACTCGGTGAGTGAAAGCACCGTGGGAGCGCTCTTCATCGCTCTCCCCGGGGCCTTCGAAGCGATGGGCGGGGTGGGGCAGATCGTGGGGCTGTTCTTCTTCCTCGCGCTGGCCGTGGGTGCCATCACCTCGGCGATCTCGCTCCTCGAGGTGGTGACCGCCTCGATCATCGACGAGTTCGGTACCTCCCGGAGGAAGGCGGCGCTCGTGATGGGAGTCCTGATCGCTCTCTTCGGGCTCGTCTCGGCGTTGGACACCGATACGCTGGGCCTCGTGGACAAGATCGCCGGCGAGCTCTTCCTCGTGATCGGAGCGCTGGGAATGTCGATCTTCGTGGGGTGGGTGATGAAGGACCCTGCCGTGGAACTCATGAAGGGAGCGGGCGACAGGTTCAGGACGGTCGTGCCGGCGGTCATGATCCTCATTCGCTTCGTGCTCCCGCCGGTGATCGCGATCGTGCTCTATTTCTCGATTGTGGAGTCGATCGCGGCGGTGCGCGCCTTCATGGCGGCGTAGTCGGGAGTTCACAGCTTCCCGTCCCCTCGGGACACCCGGGTGCGGAGAGCGTTCTCCAGAAGAGTTCGTAGATCCGCCGATACTGATCGACCCAGGAGGTGGGCTCCACCATCCCGTGGTTCTCGACCGGATAGACGGAAAGCTCCCAGTTCTCCTTCCCGAGTTCGATCAGGCGCTGGCTGAGTCGCACGATGTCCGAGAAATGGACGTTCGTGTCATACATCGGGTGTCCCATGAGGAGGTGTCCCCGGAGCCCCTCCGCGTGGTAGATCGGAGACGACTGGACGTAGGCTTCCCGGTCGTCCTGCGGACGGTTCAGGATGTTCGAGGTATACCCCTCGTTGTAGTGCGCCCAGTCGGTGACCGACCTCAGCGCACCGCCGGCCGTGAACACATCCGGCTCGGTGAAGAGCGCCATGAGCGTGATGAACCCGCCATAGGATCCCCCGTAGAGTCCGATGCGAGCCGGATCGATGCCCTCGTTCGCGACGAGCCACTCCACCGAGTCGGTGTAGTCGGAGAGATCCTTGCCTCCCATAAAGCGGTAGATGGCCGTGCGCCAGTCGCGGCCGTAGCCGGCCGAACCCCGGTAGTCCACATCCAGCACGGTGAACCCCTGCGCCGCGAGGAAGTGGTGGAACATGTACTCGCGGTAGTAGCTCGACCACCACTCGTGCACGTTCTGCAGGTATCCCGCACCATGGACGAAGAGCACCGCAGCCCCGTTGGCCTCCACTCCCATGTCCGACGGGCGGTAGATCCGGGCGGGCACGTCGGTCCCGTCCCGGGCCTCGAAATGGATGATCTCGGCGCGAATCCATGGGAAGGCGAGCCACTCCTCCGAGGGCGAAGTGGTGATCTGCGTCATCTCCGCGCCGGGGCGGTTGGGCGCCGTGAAGAGCTCGGTAGGGCGGGTCTGGGTGGAATGAAGTACCGCCAGCCGCTCCCCATCAGGCGAGACCGTGGCCGCGAAGTGCCCCGTCCCTTCGGTGATCCGCGTGCGATTTCCCCCGTCGAAGTCCATCCGGTAGAAGTGCTGCTCGAAGGGCGATCCCTCGCTGGTGCGAAGATGAAAGTGCGTGCGCTGCTCCGGAATCTCGACCTGGTGGACTTCCCATTCTCCGGCGGTAAGGGCTCGGCGCCCGCTCCCGTCGGCATTGACCACGTTCAGGTGCGCGAAGCGGGTGGCCTCGCTCACGAACCAGGCCCGGTCCTGATCCGGAAGCCACCCCATGCACCCCGAACAAGGGCCTCCCACCCAGGCCGAATCGGCCAGGTGGTGCAGCACGCTCAAAGCGCCGCCCTCCGCCTCGACCGACAGGATCCAGCGGTGCTTGTTGTCGTGTGAGCCGGCGGAAACGAGCCCGTGGGTGCCAGCGTCATTCCATTCCCGGAACTGGACCGACTGGACCCGCACGTCTCCGGCTTTCACGGAATCGTGCTGTTCGGGCAGATGGGTTCCCTCCGGGGGATGAAGCTCGGCGTGAGCCTTCACCGCTTCGGCCACATCGAGCCAGAAGATCGTGTCGGAGCCCACGGGGTGGATCCCGACGCGTGTCGCCCCCACCGCATCGCCCACCTTGGTCCGGACGGGGTTCAGCGACGTGAAACCGTCCTCGGTGATCCACTGCGGCACGCCGGCCGGCCTCGTCCCCTGCGACGGGGTGATTGCCGTCACGGCCACGACCTGACCCCGTCGGTCGATCGTGAGATTCCCGGGCCGACCATTGGGAGCGGTGTAAACGGTCTGGGTGCGCTCGCGGGTGCGGCGGAGCTCCTCCAGCGCCTCCTCGCGATCCTCCTCCTCCGCCCTCCGGCGGATGTGCGCGAAGAGCTCTCGCTGCTGCTCTTCCAGAAAGGCGCGATGACCCTCGGCCTCGTCGTCCTCCGAGGCCGCGCCGTCCCGGATGTCGGTAAGCTGCGTGACCGAGCCCGTTTCCAGCTCAAGGGAGAAGATCTGCCCATCCTGGGTGAAGAAGATCTCCCGCCCGTCAGCCGAGAAGAGGGGAGATGACTTCGAGTCACGGGTGTCGGTGAGGCGCCGCACGGACAGGGAACTCCGATCTACCAGATAGAGATCGCCTCGCCAGGACGTGACCCTGAGCGAACGGTCGGAATTCAGGTCGCCCCCCGCGAAGGTAAGCTGGAGGGAATCCGCCACGAGGGGATCATCGATGAGCTCGGCCTCTCCACCCTCCGCTGCCACCCGCCAGAGCTGGCGCTCCGCATTCCATTCCTCCCCTGCTGGAACCCATGTGAAGTAGATCCAGCGGGAGTCGTCGGTCCAGCTCACTCCCGCCGGAGACTGACCGACCACCTCCTCGGCCCGCATGAAGCTCCGGAGCGAGAGGGGGAAGGCGTGGTTCTGGAGCACCGGCGGCACGTAGTCGGCCACCGCCGTAACCTGCCCAGCGAGCGTCCCGTGAGCTCCAGGCATCGGAGCCGCCAGAGCGAGGAGAAGGAGGGGGAATATCCTGCGTGCGCGCATCGCTTCATTTCCTCCGCAGTGTGGTTCGATTGTGAGAAGAAGGTGTTGAGAGGGAGGATCAGTCGCCGAAGCCGATCCCGAGCTGGCGCGCCGTCTGGACCACATCGCCCTCTACCGGGACCAGCTTTCGGGAGCGGATCGCCTCGCTCAGGGGGACGGCGTGGATTTCCGGGGGGTCGAGCGCCACCATGCACCCGAACTCGCCGCGAGCGGCGAGTTCCACCGCCGCCGCTCCGAATCTGAGCGCGAGAAGGCGGTCATAGGCCGTGGGCTGGCCGCCCCGCTGAAGGTGCCCGAGCACGAGATTCCGGGTCTCGAGACCCGATCTCTCCTGAATGGCCTCGGCAACCCGCTCTCCCATGCCCCCGTAGCGCTCGGCGCGCCCCCCCGCCCCCTCTTCGACGATCGCGACGCCCCCGCCCTCCGGTCGAGCCCCCTCCGCCACGACCACGATCGCATACCGCGGGCCGCGTTCGTACTTCTGCCTGAGGTGGGCCACGACCGACTCCAGCCGGAATGGAATCTCAGGGATGAGAATCACGTCCGCCGACCCGGCAACCCCCGCGAAGAGGGCGATCCACCCGGCGTCTCTCCCCATGAGTTCCACCACCATGACCCGCTCATGGGACTGAGCGGTGGAGTGCAGCCGGTCGATCGCGTCGGTGGCCGTCTGTACGGCGGTGTGAAAGCCGAAGGTCACCTGGGTGGAGGCGAGATCGTTGTCGATGGTCTTGGGAACGCCGATCACAGGGAGCCCCATGGCACCCAGGTCGGATGCGATCCGAAGCGACCCGTCTCCCCCGATCGCGATGAGGGCATCAAGCTCGAGCCGCCGGAAGGCTTCCAGAATCTCCGGCGATCGGTCCACGGTCTCGGTGGTGCCGTCCGGAAGACGGACGGGCCAGGCGAGCGGGCTTCCCCGGTTCGTGGTCCCGAGGATCGTCCCTCCCAGGTTTGTGATCCCCTGCACGGTCTTCCGGTCGAGGGGGATCACCCCATCTTCCCCTCCGTCCAGCAGCCCTCCGTAGCCACGGTGGATCCCGAACACCTCCCATCCTCGCCCGAGCGCCGCGAGTACGGCGGCGCGGATGACGGCGTTCAGTCCCGGCGCATCTCCCCCGCCCGTATTGATCGCGAGGCGGAAGGGTCTGGAAGTCACGGCCACCTCAGAACGATCTCCAGTCCTGCTCGAGCACCCGCTTGAATACCTCGGATTCCGTGAGAAGTCGCACCACGTCCGAATCGAGCTGCCCGTCCTTCGATTCCATTTCCAGAATCGAAATGGCACGTTCGGAGGGCATCGCCTTCTTGTAGGGACGGTCCGATGCGGTCAGTGCATCGAAGATGTCGGCCACCGTCATCATCCGGGTCTGCATGGGAATCTGTATCGCCGACGCCCCCAGCGGATATCCGGTCCCGTCCATCTTCTCATGATGGCCATGCGCGATCGCGGCCACGTTCGACAGATCGTCGGTCCAGGGGATCTGCTGCAGGAAGTTGAACGTGTGAGTCACGTGAGACTCGATCTGCTTTCTTTCTTCGGGATCGAGTGAGCCCTTCCGGATCCGGAGGAAGTGCAGTTCCTCATTCGTGATGTAGGGAACGAGTTCCCCCTCGAAGTCGGGGAAGCGGGTCGCGGCTATCTCATGGAGGATTTCGGCGGACTCCTCGGGAAGTACCCTCGGCTCATTCGCCTCGCGGACCGCGCTCTGGAAGCGATCCACCCGATCCAGCGACGCCCTGAGCTCCTCCTCCATCTCCCGGAACCGTCGCTCATCCGCTCTCGCGTCTTCCTGCAACAGCCGGTTGGCCCGCTCCCGATGATACTCGGCTTCGATGGTCCGGCGGATGAGATCGAAGCGCGACTCGATTCTCTCCAGCATGACAGGCGGCAGCTTCTTGGATTTGACCAGCACCTCTTCGCGAACACCTACCTTCCCGAAATCGTGAAGGAGCCCAGCGTAGCGCAGCTCCTTCATCTGCTCCCGCGTGAACCGGAGGTCCCGGAACGGGCCGGTGGTGGCACGGTCGGCCACCTCGGCCAGGTCACAGGTCAGCGTGGCCACGCGCACCGAGTGCCCGGAGGTGGCCGGGTCCCGCTGATCGATGGCGATAACGGCGGCCTTGATGAAGCCTTCGAAGAGCCGTTCGATGCTGCGGTACAGTTGACCGTTCTCGATCGAGACCGCAGCCTGTCCGGCCAGGGAGTGCAGGATCTCGACTTCACGCTCGCCGTACGAGAGCACCTCACGGTCGGCGTCCTCTTCGCCCCGGATGACCGCGTCGGGACGGCGCTTCCGGTTGATGAGCTGCACCACCCCCACGATCCGGTCCTTCTGATCGCGCATCGGCACCACGAGCATCGACTTGGCCCGATACCCGAAGTCCTTGTCGAACGAGCGATTGAAGGTGAAAGGCGTGTCTTCCGGGAGGTGATACGCGTCTTCGATGATCAGATCCTCCCCGGTCGTGGCGACATACCCGGCGATGCTCTTCCGGTCGATCGGGAGTGTGAAATCCGGGGCAGGGAGGTCGGGGAGCGAGTGGTTCTGAGCAAGACGGAAGCGAAGGCGCGGGGGTGAGTCCCCTTCCCCCCTCTCGAGGAGGTAGAGGCTTCCCGCATCGCTCATGGTCAGCCCCCGGGCCTGACTCAGGATCAGCCCCAGGAGCTGGTCGGGATCGCGCTCGCTCATGAGCGCCATCCCCACACGGTTCAGGTCCCGGAACTCCCCCTGGAGCTGATCGAGCCGGGAACGCACGAGCTCCGAGCCCCGAAGCACGGTGGCGTGCTCGAGGGCGCTCCGGACCCCGCGCCGGAAGGGGGAATCGCGATCCTCGCCCGAGAGGTCGAGAAAGAGGCGCTCCGCCGTTCGAGCGGCCGCCGCCGATTCCTCATCCAGCGCCACCACGGCCACCGGCAACGGAAGGCCACGGAGGGCCCCGGAGGGATCCGCAACAGGGAGGAGCAGACGGTCCAGAAGGAGCACCCCTGCGCCCTCTCCCGGGTCTGCCGCTTCCAGCTTCTCCACCTCCGTCAGCTCGATCCCCTCGCCGCGGAGCGCGGGGGGCACACGCCCTGCCGGCACGAAGAGGAAGGTGGATGGGGCTGGGCCCGCGATGGCGTCGCTCATGGAAAGGGTACCTCCGGGAGTCCGGGGATCATCACGTTCACCATCACTTCGGCCTGGGCAGCATCCATTTCACTTCTCCCTCCCGCGCCGCATCGAGCAGGGCACCCCCTTCTCGAACCCCGCCCTCCCGCATCCGGTCCAGGATTCGATCCAGTTCGTCGTCGGTCCGTTCCGGGGCATGGTGGAAGAACAGGAGTTCCCGCACGTTGGCCTTCTTCGCCAGCTCGGCCGACTGCTCGAAGGTCGAGTGACCCCACCCCGCCTTCTGCCTGTACTCCTCATCCGTGTATGTACTGTCGTGGATGAGGATATCGGCGTCCCGCACGAACTCGAGGAGCCGGGACCTCCATTCGGGGCCATCCACCGGATACCGCCCCCCCTCGAGCTCGTTGTCCGGGATGTAGCAGATCACGACTCCCTCAGCGTCGACGCGATATCCCATCGTAACCGAGGCATGCCGCATCTGCATGGCCCGCACCTGAACGTCACCGCTGATCCAGGGGTCCGAGCCGATATGTCGGAAGGAAGTCGAAGCGGCGACGGCCTCGAAGGGCACCGGGAAGTACACTGGACCCATCTGACGTGCGAACAGGGTCTGGATGTCCAGGTCCTGCTGTTCCGGGCCCGCGATGCGCAGCCGGATCCGCGGATCGTACAGCGGCGCGAAGAAGGGAAACCCCTGGATGTGATCCCAGTGGAAGTGCGTGAGGAAGATATCGGTGCTGTCGAGAGTGGCGAGGCCGGAGAGCTCCCCTCCGAGGAGGCGGATGCCGCTCCCTGCATCGAAGATGAGTCTCCGGTCACCGACCCGGATCTCGACGCATGACGTGTTGCCCCCGTAGCGGGTTGTCTGAACCCCGGGGGTCGGGATCGAGCCGCGGGCTCCCCAGCAGCGGAGGGACACTCCCGGGGAGGCGGGCTCCGCCGCAGTACCCGCCCCTGAGGCAACTTCCCTTGGTGCTTCCACCCCGATCTCCTTTTCACGGGCGAGGTCAGCCTGCACCTGCCTCGGTTCGTGGACTGCGGTCGGGGGGCAATGTAATGCCCTCGTTGCGGCGACGGCGAGGGGGGGCGAAGCGCCTCCTTTCGCCTCGCCCCGGGGGCCCGGTACATTCCCGGAAAGCTGGGTGCCTCGAATGCCGGTCCTCCACCGCGGAGATACACGATGAGTTCGGTTGAAGAAATCCTTCCCATGCTGCAGGGTGTGACCCTGTTCGAGGGGCTTTCCCCGGAAGACCTCCGGCGCATCGCGGCGATCGGAGAGGAGCGCTCCGCGGAGGAAGGCGAGCTGCTCTTCGAGGAGGGCGAAGAGGGAAATGCCTTCTTCCTCGTGATCTCCGGCGCGGTGGAGATCCTGAGGGACAGGGCCGACGGAAGCAGGGAACGCCTCGCCGTGAGAAGGACTGGCGATGCCTTCGGTGAAATGGCGCTGCTCGATGACGCCCCCCGTTCTGCCACGGCTCGTGTGCAGAAGGAGGCCCGTCTGCTCGTGCTGAGTCGCGACGCCTTCCGGGAGGTTCTGGATCCGGATTCGCCAGCCTTCCGGATGCTCGGCTCCCTTTCCCGTTCGCTGCGCGCCCTGGACGTCCGCTTCACGGCGGGCCAGCGTCAGATGGCGAGGCAGGATGGCATCCCGGAATTGAATCGCCTGATCCGGCAGGGGCTCCTCCCAACCCGCGTTCCGCTCGTCTCCGGATACGAGGCCGCCGCGGGGACTTCGGTGAAGGAAGACGGAGAAGGCGCCACGTCATGGGATGTGTTCTCCCTGTCGGGTGGACAACCGGTATTCGGCCTCTACCATGCCGCGGGCGGCGGCTTTCCTCCCGCCCAGACCCTCAGCGTATTCCGCGGGGTCCTTCGCGCGCTGGCACGCACCGCGAGCACCCTGGAGGGGCTGCTCTCCGAAGCGAACGAAGTCATGTCGGATCTCGCGGTTCCGGGCGCGCAGCCTTCGGTCGAGCAATCTGTGGAGTGTGCGCTTCTCTCGCCGGGGAAGGAGGGAGTCGTCTGGGCGGGCGCCGGACGTCCCCCGGGCATCGTGGTTCGAGCCGGCGGTGGCCGTGAACCTCTCCCCGCCTTCGGCCCTCCCCTGGGGATGATGGAGGGATTCCGGTACGGCGCGAGGAAGCTGGTTCTTTCGGGAGGGGATGCCGTGCTGGCCCTCTCCGAGGGCACGCCAGGGCTCGTGGAGGGAGCCGGGGATCTCGCACATCGACTCAGGGAACGTACGGTCGACGAAGTGGTAGGCACTCTCCATCAGGCGTTCGAGCGCGCCGAGGGTGCACCGGCCGAAGTGTCGGTGGTCCTGCTGCGGCGGGTGTAGGTACGCCGTTTTCCTTCCAGAGACGGGAAAGTCCCATGGCCGTGACCGAGAAGGACGTGATGAGTGCCCTCAAGACGGTCAAGGACCCGGAGTTGAATCTGAACCTGGTCGTGCTGGGGCTGGTTTACGATGTGGAGGTGGAGGGGGACCACGTCCACGCCCGGATCTCGCTCACGAGCCCGATGTGCCCGGTGGCTGAGCAGATCGTCCACAACGCGGAAGCCGCCATTCTTGCCATGGAGGGGGTCGAGACCGCGAAGGTTCAACTCACCTTCGACCCCCCATGGACGCCCGAGCGGATCAGCCCCCTGATCCGTTCGTCGCTCGGTCTCTGACGGAGAACCGGGCTCCCGACGGCCTCCCGACGGCCTCCCTGAACGACCTCCGGGAACGACCTCCTGGCGGTTGACCCCCCTTCCGGGAGGGGGTAGTCTAGGTATAATTACAATAACCTTCGAACGATCGTCCGAACGAACGTTCGACCCAGTGCGGCGCTGGCGGTTCTGGAATCTCAATCGAGGAGACGCGGGATGGCGGAGTTCACCGAAGACGAACTGAAGGCGAAGGTCCAGGACGGATACATCGTGGAGACCGTCGAGGAGATGACCGAGGGGTACCGGAAGGCGCTCATCGTTCAGCTCACGGTGCAGGCCGACACGGAACTCATCTCCGCTCCTGCCTACTGGCGGGCCGCGCGTCACGCCCCCAGCACCAACACGCAGGTGAGCGCGCACGCGATCATCCAGGATGAACTGGCCCACGCGAACATCGCCTATCGCCTCCTCGAAGACCTCGGTGTCTCGAAGGAAGGGCTCGTGTACGGGCGCGCTCCGAACGAATTCAAGCACCCGTATGGCTTCGATCAGCCGCTCGACAACTGGGCCGAGCTGGTGGTCGCGAACGGGTTCTACGATCGGGCCGGGATCACCCTCCTCTCGGACGTGCACAGGAACACGTCCTACGGACCCCTCAAGCGCGCCCTCGTGAAGATCGACATGGAAGAGACCTTCCACCTGCGGCACGGCGAGGTCTGGATGCGGCGTCTCGCGAACGCGGGTGGCGAAGCGCGCGAGATGCTGCAGCGGGCCGTGGACTGGATGTTCCCGATCACCATCGAGTGGTTCGGGCTTCCCGACGAACTCAAGCGGCATTCGGGTCAGCTCGACTACCGCCTGAAGGGGATGACGAACGACGAGCTCCGGCAGGTCTGGATGGCCTCGACGGTCCCCCTCTGCGAGTCGCTCGGTCTGAACGCTCCGGCGCACTACGACGAGGCCACGGAGTCGTACCAGCTCGACTATCCCTTCCCCTGCCGGTACGACGCGGCCGCCAAGCACTGGCTCTTCGATGAGGGGGAGATTTCCTGGGACGAGGTGTTCGATCGCTGGAAGGGCCGCGGGCCCATGAACGAATGGTACGTCGAATCGATCCGACGCTCGCGGGGGATGGTGTCCAGGTGGCTGAACTGACCGAGCTCCGGACCCGGCGCACCGGGCGGGGCCTGCCGGTCATCAAGGCGCCCCGACCGGAAGACGCCCTGCCCAGGCACGTCACCTCCCACGCGAGCGGGGGGCGCGACATGTGGAGTGAGCCCCTCGCTCATGCCCCCTCCGATCCGGAGGCGGTGGTATGGGAACTCCTGGGGGAGGTCCTGGATCCCGAGCTTCCGATCAGCCTCGTCGATCTGGGGCTGATCTACGGGGTGCAGCTTGACTCGGGGGTGGCCACCGTGGATCTCACCTTCACGGCCACAGCCTGCCCCTGCATGGAGTTCATCCGGGAAGACATCCGGGACCGCCTGGAGCGCGAGTCCTGGATCGATTCCGTGAAGATCGTGGAGGTCTGGGATCCGCCGTGGTCCCGCGACCGCATCAGCAGTGAGGGACGTTCACAACTGCGCAGCCTCGGGGTAGGAGTCTGATCATGGAAGAGACCACATTCGACGTCTTCGCCCGGAAGAATCGGGGAGACGCGCTGTTTCACATCGGATATATCGAAGCCCCGGACCCGGCCATGGCCCGGGTCTACGCCTGGAAGACGTACGACGAGGAGAACTGGTTCGAGATGTGCATTGTGCCCAGGTCTGAGATTCTTCCGGTGAACCGTACCGACGGCCCCTTCGCCGCCGGTGGCAGGATCGGGAGGTCGGCATGACTTCCCACGATCCAGGCCTTCCCAGCGCAACGCCGGAGACCCGGGCTGCCTTCCGTCGGTTGATTCTCTCGCTGGCCGACTCCAAGAGAATCCTCGGCATCCGCTACTCCGACTGGCTCCTGGGCGCCCCCTCCATCGAGGCCGGGATCGCCGCGTCCTCCATGGCGCAGGACGAATGGGGTCATGCCCGCCTGCTCTACGCCACTCTCAAGGACTTCGACGTGGATCCGGTCCGGATCGAACATGATCGCCCCGCCGAAGCCTACGCCTCCGTCGATCCCCTCGATGCGCCGCTGGAGGACTGGGCCGCAGTGGTGGCCGCCATGTTCATCGTGGACGGGGCGCTGGCCGCCGCGCTGGAAGGGGTGCTCGAAGGAGGGTACGAGTCGATCGGGGGGCGCATCGGCAAGATGCTCGGGGAGGAAGAGTTTCATGCTTCGCTGGCGGCGGCCTGGGCCGAACGGCTGGCTGGCTCGGAGGGTGAGGGGCGGGAGCGCTTCAGGGGTGCGGTGACCGCGATGCTTCCGGGCACGCTCCGTTTTCTCGCGCCGGATGACGATGCGCACCGGGCGCTGGTCATGGCCGGGCTCACGCTCTCGGCGGACGAACTGAAGGGCCGCTTCGCGGAGAAGGTCGGCGGGGTGCTCGAGGGGCTCGGACTGACGCTGGAAGGGGCGGGCGATGCAGAGGGCGAATGGGACGCTGGCCGGGGTCGAGGGGCCGGACACCCGGACGAGGAGACCATCGAGTGCGCACGGGGCGATCGGAACCGGGCGCTCTTCGTGGAATGAGTGATCCGTCCGCGCCTTCCGGAACGCCGAAAGGGGAGGGGAGCCTCCCGGGAGGGCTCTCTCCGTCACCCCCCTGCCCCTTCTGCGAGGGAAGGGAAACCGAGGTGCACTCCCTGTTCGGGAGCCACGCCTCGGTGACGACCTACTGGTGCCGTGCCTGCCGCAGTCCCTTCGAGCAGATGAAGTGGGGGCGGCCGGTGACCCGAAGGGCGAAGCGACCATGAGCGAACGCCTGGAGGAATTCCGCACCTTCCGCGAGCGGATGAACGCCCGGATCCTGGATTCGGGGAATCTCGAGATTCGGCGATTCTTCGCTCTCGATGACCGGGCCTACCAGGACGGTGCGCTCGACCGGCGCACGAAGGAGCTGATGGGGCTCGTAGCCTCGCTTGTCCTCCGGTGCGACGACTGCGTGAGCTACCACATGATTCGCTGTCGCGAAGAGGGGTTGAACGACGAAGAGCTCTTCGAGGCGCTTTCCGTGGGACTCGTAGTGGGAGGTTCCATCGTGATCCCACACCTTCGCCGAGCGGTGGCCCTTCTGGACGAACTTCCGGCTTCCTGAACGCCGTTCGGGGCTCACTCTTCCGAGAGTTCTACATCCCCCAGGTAATCCTTCAGCGGGTGGGCCAGCTCCATCGCCCGCTCGGTGAGAAGCCCGGCGTCCACTTCCGAGCCCTCGCCGGCTCCGGTCCCCAGATGGGCGAGCACCGCAAAACCCACCCGCTCGTCCGACGTGTCCGCAGCGCCTCGGTACTCTGAGTAGCGGGCACTGACCCGTTGTTCGAAAACCGGGAGCTGGGCACGCGGAGTGCCGTTGGCGACCATGTCTTCGAACACCGCATGATGCAGGGAATCGAGAACGGAGCGATGGAGATGCTCGGGGATTCGCCGAACGAACGCGAGCTGGATGGCCTGGGTATGCGCCCAGAGGTGGAAGATCAGGATCTCCTCCGCCTCGCGGCGGGGCGGGATCCCGTCGCTGAGGGCGACCCCGCGTCGTTCGAGGATCTGCGCCAGCGCCGGGGATACGAGGAAATCCGAAAATCCCTCCCATACCAGGCGAGCGACGGTATCCCCGAGCTGGGCGGGGGACATCGGCTGTCGAGGTGAGATCTCGGAGAGATCCCCTGCGGCGAAGTCACTGTCGAGGAACCGGTCCATGGCCTTCAGGGTTCTTTCGGTAGTCGTGCCTGAGCGCTCCAGCCCGCGATCGGAACACTTCCGTGGGGTGGGGCACTATTACGGGTGCCCGGCCGGATCGCCGGATCCGGTCTGGAATACAAATACTCCACCGAATGCCGCGGGGGGCAAGCTCCATCGGCATCGGCCGGGGTCGATCGGAGCCACACCCAACAGGGGATCTGTCACATGACTCGTTCGATCGGGGGGCTTCTGCTTCTCGCGGTACTGGGCGCGGGATGCAGCTCTGCAGCGGTGCCAGTCCAGCCGCGCTCGGTCGTGATCTTCACCGGCGAGCGGATTCCACCGGATCCCGAGCGCATGGCTGCAGTGGAGGAGTGGCTCCGTCCCCAGCTCGAGGATATCGAGCGGAATCCCAGCTTCCTGATCCAGGTGAGTCGCCAGGACACCCCGGCCTACCCGTGGGATACGCTCCTGATCGAGGGGGACACGGCCCGGATCTTCATCCAGCATACCGCCGTGGACGCCGAGACCGCCTTCCTGCTCTATGCCCACCTCCGCCTGATGGCCGAGAGGGGGGAAGTAGACCCCTGGATGCCCGAGGCCGCAGGTGCCGAGGGTTTCGCGCTGGAACGCGCGATTCTGATGAGGATCGCCGACGTGTGGCTGCTGGGTCGATCGGTGTTCGACACGCAGGCACACGCGCCCCTCGAGGAGCTCCTGTACTCGAGGGAATCCGGGTTTCTGGATGCCTTCATTTTCGCCACCCAGGGTGACCGTTTCCCTGACGCCAGAGACCGCTGGCGTGCGGAGAGCCCGGAGCGCGTGACAGAGTTCGGGGAATGGTTCGAGCAGACCTTCGAGCGGGCGGGCCCGGGCTTCATCCCGTCGGGTTCACCCGCCATGTGAGGGTGATCGGCTCCCCTTCCCCCTCTTCCTCCACGTGCAGGTCCAGCCGCCCGGTTTCCCGGATTCGTCGGTCCGAAAGCTTGCCCTGCATCAGGGGGAAGCCGAGCACTTTCGCCGTTCTTTCCTCCCCTCTCGGCCCGATGGCGCGCAGACGTGCCCCCTTGAGCGCCTTCATCCGGGGAGCCTCTTCTCCCTCCAGACGAAGTCGGAGGATACGGCCCCCATGCGGGTGATTCATCGCGTCGATTACCTTCATCACGGCTTCCTCGAGCTGCATGTTGGGGAAGTGCCAGTTGCGGGCAGGCCCGATCCCGGCCCTTCACCCGATGGAAAACCTTAGAGAAGAGGGGCGCCCCGGTCAACGGACCCGTCCGCAGGCGACCGCGGCACCCCCCGGACGATCATGGACAGAGAGACTGAAAGCCCACCGGTGGAGGCACCCCTCGAACTCCCGCCCGACCAGATGCGGGAGCTCGGCCGCCTCGTCGTGGACGAGATCGTCCGCCGCTGGGAAACGCTGGCGGAGGATGTGCCCCATCGGCTGGAGAGCCGTGACCGTCTCCAGGCGCGCTTCGGCGGCCCCGCGCCGGAGGCCGCCACCGATCCGACGAGCGTGATCCGGGAGGCCATCGACGAGGTTCTCCCCCTCGCGGGCCGGATCGATCACCCCCGATTCATGGCCTTCATTCCGAGCTCGCCCACCTGGCCCTCCGTCCTGGGCGACTTTCTGGCTGCCGGATTCAACGTGTTTCAGGGGACCTGGCTCGAGTCGTCCGGCCCCAGTCAGATCGAACTCACGGTGCTGGAGTGGTTTCGAGAGTGGCTCGCGATGCCCGAGGGAGCCGGGGGAGTGCTGACCTCCGGGGGGTCCGCGGCCAATCTGCTTGCGATCGCGCTCGCGCGAGAGGTTGCGGGGAGTCCGCTGCGTCCAGTGGTGTACCTGTCGGATCAGGGGCACGGTTCGATCATCCGGGGTGCGCGCATTGCAGGCATCCCGCTCGAGGGGATCCGCGTGCTTCCCTCGGGAGCCGACCGTAGGCTGCATCCGGCCACCGTAGCCCGCGCCGTGGCACTCGATCGGGCCGAGGGGAGGAGCCCGATCCTGATCTGCGCCAACGGCGGATCGACGAACACGGGTGTCGTCGACCCGCTTCCGGAGCTGCGGGAACTCGCCACGGCGGAGGGGATTCGCTTCCACGTGGATGCGGCGTACGGGGGCTTTGCGGTCCTCACGGACGAAGGGAAGCGGGAGCTTGCCGGGATCGGTGAGGCGGACTCCATCACTCTGGACCCGCACAAGTGGCTCTTCCAGCCCTATGAGTGCGGGTGCCTGATGGTGCGGGACACGGAGGAGCTGCGCAGGGCCTTCGCCTCCACGGGAGCCTATCTGCAGGACACGGAACTCGGCGAAGCGCAGGTGAACTTTGCGGACCGGGGGATACAGCTCACGAGGGGGTTCCGAGCCCTCAAGATCTGGATGTCGATCCGAATGCTCGGACTGGGCGCCTTTCGAAGCGGAGTGGCGCACGGCATGCAGCTCGCGGAGCGAGCGGGAGCGAGGGTCATGGAGTCGAAGGAGCTGGAGCTGCTGGCACCCCCGTCCCTCGGCATCGTCTGTTTCCGGTTCAACCCCGAAGGTGAGGGGCTTTCCGAGCCCGAGCTGGAAGAACTCAACCGCACGCTCCAGGATCGGATCGTCCCGGCGGGGATCGCGATGGTGTCGTCCACGCGTCTCGAGGGGAAGTATGCCCTTCGCATGTGCATCCTGAACTATCGGACCCAGTGGGCGGACGTGGAGCGGGTCCTGGACTGGGTTGAGGCTGAGGGTCGACGGCTTACTGCCAGTCCCGCTCGACCGCGCGGAGAGGGACGCCCGGACGGAGACGATCGCTCGGACGGAGACGGTGAATGAGTGACGCCGAGGGCGGGGCTGGGGGGCCGATGCTCGACGTCCGCAGACGGCTCCGGATCTGCGCCGGACTCACGGTGGGGGCGGTCGGGGTGCTCGCGGTGGCCACATCGCTCCCCCTGCTCGAAGTCCTCGCTCTGCCGATCTTCCTTGTGCTCTTCCCCGGGCTGGCCTGGTCGCAGCTCCCGCTCCTCGACGAAGGCCCGCTCGATCGAATTCCAGTATACCTGGGGTCAGGCGGGACCATTCTCACCCTCGGGGTTCTGGCCGTTGCGCTCTCCACGCAACTGGAAGGAGGGTCGGCGGCGATTGGCCTCGTGAGCCTCGAACCGAGCGCGATGGTCCCCTGGACCCTCGGAATCACGGCTGCGGGACTCGGGCTCATTCTTCTCTCGCTCCCGGTGTCCCGCTGGCTGGGGGAGTCCCGCCCCGGCTTCCTCCGGGAACTCATGCCGAGGACGCGAAAAGAGAAGGGTCTCTTCGCCCTCCTCTCCGGCGCGGCCGGAGCAGGGGAGGAAACGGCGTATCGGGGGTATGCATTCACGGCGGTCCAGTTGCTGGGCCTCGGGCCATTGGGAGCGGCCCTTGTCACATCGGTGTCGTTCGGGGCCCTGCATGCATACCAGGGGCCCGTCGGATTCGTGAGAACCGGGCTTGTCGGGCTTCTCTTCGTGATCCCCGTGGTGGTCACGGGGAGCCTGCTGCCGTCAATCGCGGCCCATGCCCTGATCGACCTCGTGCTGGGACTGCTTCTGGCAAAGCGGCTGATCGCCTGGAGTGAAGAAACTTCCAGGCGCGATCGGCACCCTCAACTCTGAAACTGGAATCAGGATGGAAATTGACTTCGCACTTCTGGCCGACGCAGCCACCGTGGATGCTTCAGGAAAGCTGAACGTTCTCGGGGTCTTCGATCGGATCCACGCACAGGATTTCCCGGTCAGGCACGGCCGGGTCTCGCTCGTCTTCCGGTTTTCGGCGGATGTCGGTGAGCTGGGCGCCCACGACGTTCTCATCCGCCTCTCCAGTCCGGCGGGGAAGGAGATGCTCCGGCTGGATGGACGGATGGAGCTGGGCGGGGGTGCCAGAGGCGTTTCCGACGGAATCAAGGTTCCGCATGTGCTGAACCTGGACGGCATCGTCTTTCCCGAAGCCGGGCGCTACGCCTTCGACATCTCGGTGGATGGCGACACCCTGTACTCGCTGCCGCTCGTCCTGGACGAGGTGCGGGGTCCGGGCCCCTCGCCGCGATCGGGAAGTGGGGGGCCACCGTCGCCCTTCATCTTCAGCCCGGGGCAGGGTGCGGAGGCATGAGGTTTCCCCTTCTCCTGGTGCTCGTTCTCTCCGGGTGCGACTGGATCATGGGGCCGAACGATCGGCGTCACAGGGGAGCCGTCGCCTCGGTTCAGGTGGCCGATACGGTTCGGGCAGGCATTTCGTTCGACGTCACTATCCTGACCGGAGGACCGGACGGGTGCTGGAGCAAGGACCGCACGGAGGTCCATACGGACGGCCTGGCGGCCACGATTGCCCCGTACGATATGGAACGCCGTGGTGGTGTCTGCACGCTGGAGCCCGTCACGATCCAGCACACGGCCACCCTCACCTTCGCGCAGTCGGGGCAGGGCCGAATTGAGGTTCTGGGGCGGGGAGGGACGCAGACCTTCCAGGTCCTCGTGGAGCCGTAACGCTCCCCTACCCACTGGGCCACGGCGAGCGGTACGCATCAACCATTTTCAACTCGCAGTGGACGGGCGTTGCCTGAACCCGTGCGCAGGCGCGGGCCGCCGGCTCACGATCGATGCCGTCGATGTTCCGTTCGTGTCCTCATTCCATCGACAACGGAACATCCACCGTCCCCACGACGGTCGATCTTCCACTCGTGCGCCCGGCTCGATCCACGGTTGGTACATCCACGGTCCCCACGACGGTCGATCTTCCAGTGGTGGCCGCAAGACGTCACGAGTGGAAGATCGACGGGCGCTTCGCGGATCCGGGTCGGTGGAGGCTCGCCGATCTCGCCACCCCCTTGCAGAAACCTTTCGCGACGTCGATAAGTAAGGGAAGTATGATCCTGGCCTGCAATTTCGAGGAGGCCACGGCTCTCGGGTTCGGAGCCCGTTCCCTTCTCGAAGACGACCCGACCGCCACCGGTTCCGTGGCGGCTCCCACGGCGCTGAGGGGTGCCGTGGAACGGGTTCTTGCGTGCCGAACGGGCGACGTGTCCATCCAGACCCTGTCCGAACAGCGTGAGATGGAGCGCGGTCTGGAGGCGGTGGTCACTTACCTCCGGGACACTCTGGACGCGTCCGTGCTCCTCAGCCACCCCGCGGCCGAGGAAGCGGTCGCGGCCTACTTCGACTACGCCCACGCGCTCACGGTGCTCGGGCGCACCCGGCAGATGGGTCGTGAGATGCGGGTGCTGGTAGAGGTCATGACCGGGGCGCCTCCCACCCCGGAGCTCGTCCGGGATTTCGTGTTTCCTGATTGAGGGGCGGCGACCGAAACCCCTTCTCCTGCGTATGAGCTCCTCTCGAATTGACACCCTTCGCGCGATGGTGGAACGTGCCCCGAACGAGCCTCGTGCCCGCTTCGGTCTGGCGCTCGAATACCTGAAGGAAGGCCAGCGCGCCGCCGGAATCGAGGAGCTCCGGCGCTACCTCGAACTCGCCGAAGACGAGGGGAATGCCTGGGGCCGGATGGCGGAGGCACTCCTGGAAGAGGGCGACGACGAGGGCGCGCGGGAGGCCTGGCTGCGCGGGATCGAAGCCGCCGAGCGCCACGGTCACCCGACCATGGCCGAAGAGTTCCGGGAGCGGCTGGACGACCTCTGACCCGGCGTGGGCGGCGGATGGGATCCATCTTCCCCCCGGTTCCTCGCTCCACCCTTCCTCCCCCTTGCCCCGCTCTTCCCATTCTCCGAGGATAGGCCGCCAGAGGGCCTCACCGGCCTTCCGGAATCTTCCAGTCCGACGGAGCCTCGGGAGTCTCAATGGCGATGGCGCAGAAACGGGAGCGCATCCTTCCCCGCCTCATTGAAGATGAAATGCGGGAGTCGTTCATCGATTACTCGATGAGCGTCATCGTGCAGCGTGCACTCCCGGATGTGCGTGACGGGCTGAAACCGGTCCATCGGCGCATCCTCTTCGCGATGGATGGGCTCGGACTTCCCCCCGATCGACCGCACAAGAAGTCCGCGAGTGTCGTGGGAGAGGTGCTCGGCAAATACCACCCGCATGGCGACTCCGCAGTCTACGATGCGCTGGTCCGGATGGTCCAGGACTTCTCGCTCCGTTACCCGCTCGTGGATGGCCAGGGGAACTTCGGCTCGATCGATGGCGATTCGGCGGCAGCCTACCGCTACACCGAGGCACGCCTCTCGGCCGTGGCAGTGGAGCTGCTCCGGGACCTGGACAAGGAGACGGTAAACTGGTCGCCCAATTTCGATGGCAGACTCCACGAGCCCTCGGTCCTTCCGTCCCGCCTCCCGAACCTCCTCATCAACGGGTCCTCGGGGATTGCGGTCGGGATGTCCACGAACATTCCCCCGCACAACCTCCGTGAGGTGGCGAAGGCGTTCCGCGTTCTCGTGAACGATCCGGAGTGCACGATCGACGACCTCACCCGGCATGTGAAGGGTCCGGACTTCCCCACCGGGGGCTACGTGATCGGCGCCGATGGGATCCACGACATGTATCGGACGGGGCGTGGGCGGATCATCATGCGGGCGAGGATCCTGAAGGAGGCGCTCCGGGGAGGGAAAGAGCAGCTCGTGGTCGCGGAGATTCCCTACGGCGTCTCCAAGTCCCGCATCATCGAGCAGATCGTGGACCTCTCCCGGAAGGGGAAGCTGGACGGGGTGAGCGACGTGCGCGATGAGTCGGACCGTGACGGCCTTCGGCTCGTCATCGAACTGAAACGGGGCGTGAAACCGGGCCCCACCCTCCAGACGCTGTATCGCAGGACCTACCTCCAGTCCACCTTCGGCGCCATCCTCCTCGCCCTCGACAAGGGAGAGCCGAAGGAGTTCAATCTGAAGCAGCTCCTGGAGCGCTACCGGGATCATCGCGTGGAAGTGGTCGTGCGCCGGTCGCAGCACGAGCTGGAGAAGGCGGCGGGCGAGCGGCACATCGTGGAAGGACTGCTCGTGGCGCTCGACCACATCGACGAGGTCGTGCGGATCATCAAGGGCTCGAAGGATCGAAGGCAGGCTTCGACGCGGCTTCAGGACCGGTTCGGGCTCTCGGACGCGCAGGCCGATGCGATCCTCAACATGCGGCTGGGGAAGCTCACTTCTCTGGAGAGCGACGAACTCAGGAAGCGCCTGGCCGAGCTCGACGAAATCATCGGTCGCCTTCGGACGATTCTTGGTTCGGAAACGGAGCAGCTCGATCTGGTGCTGGCCGAGCTGGACGAGGTGGTGGAGCGCTTCGGAGACGCGCGGCGCACCGTGATTCAGGCCGATGCGGAGGAGCACGAGAGCGTCGTCGAGGAGAGCGTGGCCGACGAGGATGTAGTCATCACCGTGAGCCACCAGGGTTTCGTGAAGCGGATTCCGATTCACCTGTATCGGCGTCGCGTGGCCTCAGGCCTCGCTCTGGCGGGAATGGAGAACTACGAGGACGACTGGCTGGAAAGGGTCTTCACGGCACGCACCCAGGGCTGGCTCCTGGCCTTCACGGAAAACGGTCACTGTCACTTCCTCTCGGTGCTCGATGTGCCCGAATCGGCCCGGGCTTCCAGAGGTCAGTCGGTGTACGCCCTGGCCGGGGCGGAGCGCGCGCATCGCATCGTCTCCCTTCTTCCCGTCGATGATCTGGCCGAGGAGGGGAAGCTCCTCTTCTTCCTGACGGAGGGGGGAATCGTCAAGCGCACTTCACTCGGCGACTTCGGAAACCCGAGGAGCGGGGGGATCATCGCTGCAGGTGTCAGGGAAGGCGATCGGATCCTGGAGGTGGCGCTCTCCGACGAGCGCGCCGAAGTCATGCTGACGACCCGCGAGGGAAGGGCTATCCGCTTTCAGGAGAAGGATGTTCCGGTCGTGGGGCGCACGGCTCAGGGCGTGAAGGGGATCGATCTGAAGGGCGACGACCGGGTCGTCGGGCTGATCCTGATCCGGCGGGATGCCTCCGTTCTCACCGTGACCGACGAGGGGTGGGGGAAACGCACCTCCCTCGAGGAATTCCCTCTTCAGAAGCGGGGAGGGCTCGGGACGCTGGCGGCTCCGGCGGGTGGGGGGGGAGGGGTCATTGTCGGGGCGCTCGAGGTACTGGCAGGCGACGGGGTGACGATCGTGACCGCGGCCGGATCGGTCACGCGTCTCGATGCCGGGGAGATCCCCGTGCAGGGGCGGAGGACGCGGGGAAGCCGTCTCCTCCATCTCGTGGCCAGAGACCGGGTCGTGGAGGTGACGCATGGGCTCCTGGAGACAGCGACGGACGGGGGTTCCGAGGAAGACGGGGGCTCCGAGGAAGACGGCGGTGCCGAGGGAAACGGGGGTTCGGGGCAGGAAGTGGATGAGATCGAAGAGGTCGAGGCACCGGATGACCGGTCTGACACCCCTCAATCCGATCTCTTCGGACCCTGAACGCGGGTTCACACAGGGAATTCAGGCCCCTCCGGCTGAGCCGGGGAAGGGGCGCAACTCAACTCGTTCTGGAGAATACCGGATGAAGGTGCTTGTGCTGGGGGGTGGGGCTCAGGGTTCGGCCGCGGCGTACGATCTGCTGCGGGACGCCGAAGTCGAGCAGGTGGTGATCGCGGACCAGCGGGTCGACGCCCTTCCTCCGTTCCTCAAGCCGCACCTCGGCGGGCGTCTTCAGGCGGCAGCCGTGGACGCGAAGGATTTGGCGGCGGTTGCCGGAGTAATGGCAGGCATGGATGCGGTGGTATGCGCCCTCCCCTACTACTTCAACTACGAGACGTCGCGGCTCGCCGTGGAGGCCGGGGCGCACTTCGCGGACCTCGGGGGCAACACCGAGATCGTGGAGCGCCAGCGCACTCTGGATGAGGCCGCCCGGGCCGCCGGCGTGAGCGTGATTCCCGATTGCGGCCTCGCCCCGGGGATGGTCAACATCCTCGCGCAGGCGGGAATCGACGAGCTGGATACGACCGATTCCGTGAAGCTCCTCGTCGGGGGGCTCCCGCAGAACCCCGAGCCTCCCCTCAACTACCAGATCGTGTACTCGATGGAAGGGGTCCTCGACTACTACACGACCCCCGGGCTCGTCCTCCGGGACGGAGAGCCCGCCGAGGTGGAATCACTTACGGCCCTGGAAGATGTGGCGTTCCCCGAGCCTCTGGGTACGCTCGAGGCCTTCTACACGGCCGGGGGAATCTCGACCCTTCCGTTCCGCTATCGCGGGAAGATCCGGACCATGGAGTACAAGACGCTCCGCTACCCGGGTCACGCAGTGATCATGCGGGCGATCCGCGACCTGGGCCTGCTGGACGTTGCTCCCGTGCAGGTCGGCGACAGCGAGATCTCGCCGCGCCGCTTCTTCATCGACAGGGTCACCCCGGAGCTCAGGAAACCGGGGGGGAAGGACCTCGTGGCGCTGCGAGTGGAAGTGAAGGGTGAGAAGAAGGGAGCGCCCGTCGGGGTGCGCTACGACCTGCTCGCTTACTTCGACGAGACTGCCGGGATTACCGCGATGATGCAGACCACGGGGTACTCCCTTGCGCTCACCGCGCTCATGCAGATCCGGGGCGAGATCCGGGAGAACGGGGTCCGGACCCCGGACGAGACCGTGATGCCGCAGGCCTTCATCGAGGGTCTGGCCAAGCGGGGGATCGCGATTGCGAGAACGGAGATTTAGCCGGTCAGCGCTCGTCCTCAAACGTCGCGACCCGCCCGAGGAGGTCTTCCAGAACCCGGTGCGTGAGGCCCCAGACTATCCGTCCTCCCAGGTCGAAGGCGGGGAAAGGCACCGTGATCTCGCCGAGCCGGTGACGGTAGGTGGCGCGGGAGCCCGGATCCATGAGGCGCGGGATCGGGACCCAGAGCACTTCGCTCAGTTCGGGTGACGCGACGCGCGCCGACGTCCCTGCCGGTACGATGAAAACGAAGGGGACCACCGAGAGGAGCGGGAGGTTGGGATTCCGGGGGGCCACGAGTCCGAGTCGGCCCAGCGGCATCCCGAGCCGTTCGGGGGGGATCGCGGTCTCTTCGCCGGTCTCGCGGATCGCGGTGTGCATGAGGGACGCGTCCCGCGCTTCCTTCTTCCCCCCCGGAAGCGCCATATGGCCCGACCACGGGTCGCGTTCGAGCAGGGCCCGGCGTACGAGGAGGATCTCCGGGGCTGCGGGCCCCTCCCGGAGGATCACGGCCACGGACGCGAGGAACTCGCCCTCGAGCGGAACCGGATCATCCTCCGGGCCCCGGTAGGGGAGGAGTCGGTCTCCGAGATGTGGATGCAGAGTCAAGCCCAGGCTCCTCCCGCACGGCTCCGTTCGGGATGGCCTTCCGGGTGCGAGGCCGATCCCTCAGTCTGAATTCACAATCTGGGGTTCGAGGCGGTAGCGCACTACCTGTTCATGGCCGATCGGGTGCGTCACGACGATCAGAACCTCCTCGAGCGTCACGCGGATCTTGCGAAATCCGACCGTTTCGTCGGGAAAGCGAACGGGGCCCATGTAGCGTCCGTCGGCGTCGAACACGTCGTAGACCCATCCCTCCCGCCAGAGCGTCCGGGGCGTGCCCTCGGGCGACTCGGGGGTCCAGTCCAGATTTTCGACTTCGACGGCGGGCAGGTGGCGCCGCAGCCAGACGCTTCCATCCCTTCCGGAAAGGATCTCCTGGAAGAAGGGCTTGGAGGCAGGGATCTCCGTGCCCTGCCAGCGCCACGACGGGTCGATATTCCGGAGATTCCTGGTCACCCGGTCCCGGTTGGCGGCCGCCTCTCCGGGGACTACCGCGGCCTGCGTGTCGAGCCGCTCCGCGGCAAAGACCCTCCCGTCGGGCTCCCATCGCTCCCACCTGAGCCGGTCGGAGAGCCCGAAGAGGGGGTCCCCGTCAGGCGTGAGGCTCCAGAACTCGCGGGGTGTGAAGGGGACCGGGGACCGGTTGATGCTGTTCTCGTTCGAGGCTTCGAGAAGGGGTTCCTCGTACCCGGTGGTCGGGGTGTCGATGGTATCGAGTACTTCCCCGGTGGCGCTGGAGTAGCGCACGAGACCCCTTCGCCACTCCCCAATCGCGGCGCCCTGGTTGCGCAGGGTGGGGTTGTGGACCCGGTCGTCGCGGCTGAGGTGGAACCCCGAGCTGGTTCTGAATCCCGAGATCAGGGGCCAGGAGCGGAGGAAGGTGCCGTCCGGAGCAAACACGGAGAAGCGGGCACCCTCCTGATCCCGAACCACCACCTCACCGGTCGAGGTGATCCTGAGGTCGTCGGGGGTCGTGAATTCGCCGGGGCCCTCCCCACGGCGTCCGATGTTCAGCAGGTGCTGCCCGGAGGCGTCGAAGACGCGGACCTCGGAGGCCTGGGAGTCGGCCACGTAGATCCGGCCCTCGTCGTCGAGGTCGACGGCGGCGGGGAGGCCGAGAAGGTATGGATCGGCTCCTTCGAACTCGCCGATTGCCACGATCGGCGCGAGGACCATCGTGTCGCCCCAGACGCTTCCTGCGATCGTGCGGACGAGGACGGTGTCTCCGATTTCGATCCGTTCGGACTCCCAGGGGGCGTAGATCCCGCTGCGGGAGTCACCGTCCCCACAGGCCGAGAGGAGAAGGGTGGCGAGCAGGGAGGCCGGAAGAAGTCGGGGCATGGGGGTCAGGGCGTGTTGAGGAGCGGGCGATGGGGAAGAGAGCGGCACATGAGTGAGGCTGGGGGAGCCGAATCGGCTTCGGGTTCCACCCCCCCTTCGACGCACTTCCACCCGCGAGGGTTGCGTGGCACTCCCCGACGCAGAGCGACCGCCTCCCGTCAGGGGAGTGCTGCGAGCCACACGGAGAGGTTCGCTTCCGGCCGGGTCAGAGATCGCTCCCTGCCTTGATTCCCGCCTCCCGGGGGGGCTCTGGATTTCCCATCCCCAGCCCCCCGCCCAGCGCAGCTCGCACCTCGCTGGCCAGCTTCCAGAGGTCGCCCGTATCGAAGAGTGTGGGGGACCCGACCCTGACGGTCATCTTCGTGCGCCGTTGCAGCGGCAGCGGGGAGTGGAGATCGACGGGGACCGTGTATTTCGGAAGCCACTTGAGCCGGGTGGGCTTCGGACCATGACGATCGCTACCTTCTCCGACGCGGTGAAGTTCGCCCTGCGACTGCGCTTTCGGCTCATGTAGTCTTCTTGGGTTCGGGCGGTAATAACTGCCCATGAGCTGGAAATCCAGTTCAAACTGAAGCGTTACACTCCAGAGCAATGCCTCACGGCCTTGTCGGGACGCATCACCGCTGACTGCCAGAGAAGTCCGGAACGGGCCGAGCCTCGGCCTCGGCAGGAGTGGTGGCAACGCGGTTGGAACGGATATCCTCAATGAGCCAGTCCATCTCCTTGATCTCCCTCACCTGCGCCTGGATGATCGCGTCGGCGAGTTCCCGCACCCGCTCATCGTTGATGCGCGCCCGCTCACTCGTAAGGATCGCGATGGAGTGGTGGGGAATCATTCCCTCCATGTAGTCGACGCTCGATACGGTCACCTGCGTCCGAACCAGGGCGATGCCTCCGCCGATCAGTAGCCCTGCCAGGAGGAAGAGAAGGCCGTTCAGCGCGCTGTTCTTGTACATGCGCAGCATGAACAGCAGCATCACGACGATCATCCCGCCGCCCATGATCAATGTCATGAAGAAGCGGGTCTCACTGAACCGGGCATGCCCGATCAACTCGTACGAGTGCAGGTACATCAAGACGAACATCACGACCATGGAGGTCGCGATCATGGCCAGGAATCTCAGATAGCGACGTGTGGTGTCCTGATCATTCTGATTCAATCCACGATCCTTTGTTTGATGGTAGATGGTACAGTCCTTTCTGTCCCTAGAATGACTTCCACGACGGCGCCGCCACCCGGGCGGTCGTGCCCGTGTACGGAGCCACCGCTGTTCTCTGCAAGCGTGCGGACGATGGCCAGTCCCAGGCCGGTGTTCCCGTTCGCTGAACCCGGCGTCCGTACTGCGTCGGCTCGATAGAAGCGTTCAAAGATTCGGTCCGGATCGTCCCCCAGTCCGGGCCCTCGATCGGAGACGCGCACACCCACTCGACCCGGGCGAACCTCGAGGCCGACGTCGATTCGCCCTCCCCTCGGAGAGAACCGTGCTGCATTCTCCACGAGGTTCCAGAGCACCTGGCTGAGGGCGGTCGAGTCCACAGGCGCTGAGTCGACCCCCTCCAGGGAGACCTCGACGGTCAACGCACGGTCGAGATGCTTCGAGAGCACTCGATCTGATATCACCCGTGCCAGGCGTCGCACGTCCACATCCGCCTCGGCGCCCCTGCGCCCCGATCCTCCTCGCCCCGGATCGGCCTGAGCCCTGGCGGCAGCAAGCAGCTCCGAAGTAATGCGGGTGAGGCGCTCGATCTCTTCGAGGGCACTCTCCAGTGTGGCGCGATACTCCTGTGGCTCTCGCTCACGACGGAGAGCCACCTCGATCTCGCCCCGGAGGGCCGTCAGAGGCGACCTCAACTCGTGGCTGGCATCGGCGGCGAAGCGCTCCTGCGCATCGTATGCCCGCTGAATACGGGCCAGCATCGTGTTGAGAACCTCCACGAGTCGCCTGTATTCCGTGGCATCCGCGTAGGCATCGATGCGGCGGTCCAGCGAGCTGGCTCCAATCTCCTCCGCCTGATCGATGACTTCGTACACAGGCCTCACGGCACGCCCGGCGAGCCACCAACTCCCCCAGTACGTCACGATCCCCGCACTGATGGTCACGATGGCCAATAGGAGCGCTGTCCGTTCGAGCATCTCGTTCCGTCTCGCAAGAGGGGCGGCCACTTGCAGGATGTGCTCGCGATGGGCCAGACCAAAGCGGTCCAGGGGGTAGTAGACGGCCCGGACGGGTCGGCCCTCGTACTCGACCGTGCGCCACACGATCTCTCCACCCTCCGCTGCAGCCAGAGCGTCGGGTGCAACCGGGAGATCGGTGGTCATGAACTGACTGCGAAGTAGCGACTCGCCTTCCACGCTCCAAACCTGAGCGTAGCGGATGAGATCGGTGACCGATTGGGCCTCTTCCGCAGAGAGCTCCCACTCATGGAAGTGCATCTCACCATCCGGAGAATCCGTCACCGACGACGCCTGGATGGAAGCAACGGCCATGACCGACGATTTCAGCTCACGGTCCAGGAGTACCCCGAACCCAACCAGGCAGGCCACCGCGATGATCCCCACCGCCACTGTCATGGAAGCGGTGGCCCGAAGCGCCAGCAGGCGGCGGAACGGGGTCGGCGGTGAGGTCATGTGTCCCCGTCTCGGCGAAGGACGTATCCCACGCCGCGTACGGTGTGGATAAGCTCACCTCTGCCTCCGTGGCGAAGCTTCTGGCGCAGTCTTCCCACATGCACATCCACCACGTTGCTCATGGGATCGAAGGTCAGGTCCCAGACCTTCTCGAGGAGCTCGGTGCGGCGCACCACCCGCTCCGTGTTGCGCATGAGGTGCTCGAGCAGACTGAATTCACGCGGCGTGAGATCCAGGACCTCACCCCCGCGCCGAGCGACGTGCTTGATCAGGTCGAGATCCAGATCCCCATAGCCCAGTCGATCCATCCGATCTCCCCCGCCCCGCCGAAGAAGCGCTCTGAGTCGCGCCAGGAGTTCGTCGAATGCGAAGGGCTTGGTGAGATAGTCATCCGCGCCGGCATCGAGCCCGGTCACGACGTCCTCCGAGGTGTCGCGCGCGGTCAGCATGAGAACCGGAACCGCGATCTCCTTCTGACGAAGCTCCCGCACGACCTCGAACCCCGTTCGGCCTGGCAACATCACGTCCAGAATGATGGCGTCGTAGGGATGCACGGCCGCCTTCAGGAGTCCCTCCGCGCCGTCGCGCGAAACGTCCACCGAGTAGCCCTCCTCTCGGAGCCCCTGCTGCACGAAGCTCGCGACCTTTCGGTCATCTTCGATGATGAGTATCCGCATCAGTCAACTTAGAGGACTTCACCGCAAGACGGGACGATCATGACGGAAGTGTCATGCCGCTGTCACGGAGCCTTCATTGCTGAATCGGTACCCTCTTAGCCAGGAACAACTGATTCCCCAGCTTCCATGGGTGCACCAATTGACCACTCCGCCGATCGATCGTCGAGACTTCATTCGGGTCGGAGCCAGCCTGGGACTCTTGGCAGGACTGGATGCAGCCCGGCCAGAGTGGACGCGAGCGGCTCAAGGAACTCCCGGCACGACTCCCCAGATCCTGGTGGGCTCTGGCCGCGAGTTGGAACTGACCGTGGCTCGCAGCCGTGTCGAGATCGAAGGACGAGGGGGGAAGGCTGTCACTGTAAATGGCTCGGTGCCCGCTCCCGTGCTCCGCTACACGGAGGGAGACGAGCTCGTCATCCATGTGGACAACACCCTGGACGAGGACACCTCGATCCACTGGCATGGGATCATTCTCCCGAACGATCAGGATGGTGTGCCCGACGTGACTTTCCCCGGAATCCCGGCGAGGTCTCGGTTCACCTACCGCTTTCCGCTCAACCAGAACGGGACCTATTGGTACCACAGCCACTCCGGCTTCCAGGAGCAGCTCGGTGTGTACGGCGCGCTCATCATCGATCCGGTGCGTCCGGCGGTGGAGTACGACCGGGAGCACCTGCTGGTGCTGTCCGACTGGACCTTTGAAGACCCGTACCGGATCATGGCCCGGCTCAAGAAGATGCCGGACTACTATAACCAGAATCGGCGCACTCTCTTCGACTTCTTCCGGGACGCCGCGGACGACGGTGTGGGCACCGCTCTGAAGGACCGGCTCGACTGGGGTGGGATGCGGATGATGCCCAGCGATATCGCCGATATCAATGGCACGACATATAGCTATCTCGTGAACGGGTTGGGGCCCGCTTCCAACTGGACCGGACTCTTCGAGCCTGGTGAGCGGGTGCGACTCCGCATCATCAACGCGTCGGCGGCAACCCACTTCGATGTCCGGATTCCTGGTCTCCCCATGACGGTGATCCAGAAGGACGGGCTCTACGTGAAGCCGGTGGAGACCGATGAATTTCGCCTGGCCATTGCCGAGACCATGGATGTCATCGTGGAGCCTGGGGAGCAGGATGCCTATGCGGTCTTCGCAGAAGCGATGGATCGGAGCGGTTTTACCCGAGCAACGCTGGCCCGCTCGGAAGGATTGGACGCCGGCATCCCGCCCCGCCGCGCGCCCTATCTGTTGACCATGGCCGACATGGGGCACGGCGACCACTCGGTCCATGCCGGCATGGAGGGCATGGGCTCGGGAGATATGGGGGCCAATGAACCCGTTCCCGATGCAGAGCCGATGGACCACGCGGCGATGGGGCACGGCGCCATGGATGACATGTCCATGCTCAGGGCCCCCGGCACCCTACCACCCCAGTTCACCCACGGGAAGGACGAGCACGGCGCTGGAAACGCCGGGGTCGCGGCGATGGCGACGAGCCGGGTGCATGAGCCAGGGAACGGATTGGGCAACGACGGATGGCGCGTCCTCACCTACGCCGATCTCGAGGCCCTCGAAGCTCGACCGGGCTTCCGCGCTCCCGACCGCGAGATCACGCTCCACCTCACTGGGAATATGGAGCGGTACATGTGGGGCTTCGACGGTGTCTCGCACAACCGCGCCGAGCCCATCCGGGTCATGATGGGAGAGCGGATTCGGCTCACGATGATCAATGATACGATGATGCATCACCCCATCCACCTCCATGGGATGTGGATGGAGTTGGAGAATGGAAAGGGTGCTCTCTGTCCCCGCGTCCACACGGTCGACGTGAAACCTGCGGAGCATGTCTCTGTGCTCTTCGATGCCGATGCCCCAGGGCGATGGGCCTTCCATTGCCATGTCCTGTATCACATGCATGAGGGGATGATGAGGGTCTTCGATGTCGTGGAACCCACCACCGCCGAGGCGGACGACCACGCCGAGCATACGTCGGTGCCGGGAAATCACCAATGAGGGCCTTGGGTCGGTTCATCATCACCGCCGTCCTGGCTCTGTTGGGAGGAACGGTCGCCGCTCCGGTTGAGGCCCAGATGGGGGGGAACACCTATTCCAACATCGCCTTCGATGAACTGGAGTTTGCCATGGGACCCACAGAGCGGCCCGTCGTCTTCGACGGAGAAGCCTGGATCGGGGGCGACTTCAATCGTCTCTGGCTGAAGGCCGCCGGAGAGCAGGATACATCCGGTGACGATCTTGAGGGATCCTTCAGCGGGGACATTCTATACAGCCGCTCCGTGACTCCGTTCTGGAACTTCCAGACGGGCATGCGGGTCGATCATGCTTCGGGCGAGGGGGGGGAGACCCGCCCGCGACTGGCCGTCGGGTTCGAAGGATTGGCGCGATACTGGTTCGAGATCGAAGCCTTCGCCTTCCTCGGCCAGGACGGCGACCTTACAGGATCATTCGAGGCCAGCTATGATGTGCTGCTCGGTCAAAGACTGATTCTAGAACCCGAAGTTCAGATCGCCGTTGCGAGCAAAGCCATACCGGCGTTCGGCCTGGGCTCCGGGTTCACCCAGGGGGAGGCGGGTCTCCGCCTCCGATACGAGATCGTTCGGGAGTTCGCGCCCTACATCGGCTGGAATTGGGAGCGGACCTTTGGGGACACCGCAGGCCTGGCTCGGGCTGCAGGGGGCGAGGTCTCGGAGAGCAGTCTCGTACTCGGATTGAGGTGGTGGTACTAAAAACTCTGCGCCGTAGCGGCCCGTTTCAGGCCGTTTCCTCCTGGAGATCCCGAGCGGCATGGCTGACAGTATCGTCCGAGGAAGTCTCTTCAGATCGGCCTTGAGCCAGCTGTTGGTGACGCTCTTGCTCGTATTGAGCGTTGCGGTTCCGCTCGTTGAACGGGCAGACTTTTCCACGGATACATCCATCGAGTCGGAGCACGACCCGACCCGATGCCGACCTTCCCACGACCATTCGGTCTGCGCACAGACTGGGGCGAACCATTCAGCGTCGGCGAACCGACCGGACGGTCCCGCCGCAGCTCGCGAGGTTCGACAGTCGTCGCTCGCTGATGTCCGTCTCATCAGCGCTTCCCGCCGCAACTTCCAGGCGCCCGCCCGCGCACCCCCGACTACCTGACGTTCTCAAGCATTCTCCGTCGTCCGCATCGCGCGGACGGCTCCCACGTCATGCGGGATGATGCGACGGTTTCATCCGTCCATCACCCTGACCAGGGGTCTCAATCATGATCAAGATCACGTTGATAGTGCGCGTAGCGGTAGCGTTGATGGTATGCATTGTATCCTTGCCAAGGGAACAGCTGGCCGCCCAGGAAGGGAGCATTCAGGGTGTTGTGATGGTGGGGGAAGCACCGGTAAATGATGCCAATGTCGTGATCCCTGGGTTGGGGCGCCGGGTTCGGGTCGACGGAGCCGGTCGGTTCTCCTTCGAGCGGGTTCCAGTCGGACGTTACGCCATCGAGGCAGAGAGCGTCCGATGGGGACGCGGGGTGGAGACAGTCACCGTTGTAGCGGGACAGACCGTCCAGAGCACCATCAATGTGGAAGCCATCTTCCACCTCGACGAGGTGGTCGTGTCTGCGGGAGCGGTCCGCAGATCGGAGGGGTACCAGCCTGCCAGTGTCGTTACGTCACGCGACCTCGTCGCAAGAGGAGAGGTTTCCCTCGGCGAGACGCTGTCGCGCGAACCCGGTGTGTCGTCCACCTACTTCGGACCAGGCGCCAGCCGGCCCGTGATTCGGGGTATCGGCGGTGATCGGGTGCGGATACTCGAGAATGGGATCGGGATTGGGGACGCGTCGAGCACCAGTCCAGACCATGCCGTGGGCATCGAGGCGCGTTCCGCCGAACGGATCGAGGTGATCCGTGGGCCAGCCACCCTGCTATACGGAAGCTCGGCCGTGGGTGGGATCGTCAATGTGCTCGATGGCAAGATTGCCCGTGAACCGCCCACAGAGGCCGTGACCGGCTACGTCGAGGGCCTGGCGGGCTCGGTTTCCGACGAACGCACAGGGTCAGCGGGGATCACATTGAATCGAGGGCCGGTCGTGGTGACGGCGTCGGGTCTGTGGCGCGACGCGTCGGACTATTCCATTCCCGGTTTCGCTGACGTCGATGCCACCCCAAGCGACGCGGGCAAAGGTGCTCTGGAGAACTCGGCGCTTCAGACCCGTCGTGGTAGTGGTGGCGTAACTGTGATCGGGGACCGTGGGTACCTCGGCGCTTCCGTCAGCCTCCAGCGCTCGGATTACGGCGTCCCGGGAGACGAAATGATTACCATCGATCTCGACCAGAATCGGCTTGCCTTGGAGGGAGCGCTACGCTTCAGCAGTGGAGCATTTCGGAACCTGAAGGGGCGTTTCGGCTTTGCCGACTACGAGCACACGGAACTTGAGGGCTCGGAGATCGGCACTCAGTTCTTCAACAACTTCTTCGAAGGGCGCCTGGAGAGCGAACATAGCTTTGGCGAGCGCAGTCAGGGTACGATGGGCGCACAGTTCTCGACCCGCGACTTCGAGGCGGTGGGGGACGAAGCGTTCGTGCCGCCCACCGAGACCCGTTCTGCGGCCCTCTTCGCGTATGAGACGCTGAGTGCCACGGACCGAATCAATATCCAGGGCGGTCTGCGCTATGAGCGGCAGGTCGCTGAGTCCAGAACGACCGGCACCAGCCGATCGGACAACGCGGTGTCCGCGTCTTTCGGCGTGAACATCGATGCGGCCGACGCGCTGACCCTGAGTGCATCCCTATCTCGTTCGGTCAAACTACCGAACGCCGAAGAGCTCTTCTCAAACGGACCGCACGCGGCGACTCTGGCATTTGAGATCGGCAACCCTGACCTCGTTCCCGAAACAGCCCTTGGGATCGATCTCACTGCGCACGTGCATACTCCCCGCCTTCGCGGAACCGCCTCTTTCTTTTCAACCGGATTCTCCGACTACATCCACGAGGCCGCGACGGGCGCGCAACAGGACGGGCTCGACGAATTCGCCTTCGTCCAGGCCGATGCTCGCTTTATCGGCCTCGAATTGGAGGGGGAGCTGGACATCGTCGAGGGAGATCCGAATGCGAATTCACCCCATGTATCCCTTGAGGTCATGGGGGACTTCGTCCGCGCCACCCTGAGCGAGAGCGACGAGTACCTGCCCCGCATTCCATCGCTTCGGATCGGGGGGGGCGTGAATGTCCGCCAGGGGCCCTTCGTACTGCGTGGCTCGGCCCGCCGCACGACGGATCAGAATAACATCGGTCCATTCGAGACGGCGACACGTGGGTTCACGATGGTGGACGCGTCCATCAGCTACAGGATCTTCTCCGGATCCCTTTTTCACGATATTACCCTGGCAGCAACAAACCTCACGGATGAGGAAGCCAGGTTGCACACGTCGTTCCTGAAGGACCGGGCGCCGCTTCCCGGCCGTGAGATTCGGTTGGTGTACAGGTTGAACTTCTGATCAACGTTGGAGGGCATGGGGCCTGGTGAACCTCATGTCCTCCAGCGAGATCAGCGGGTCCGGAATCTCCTCAGGCGAGTTGGCGTCGCACTGAAAGGAAGAATCTCTCGGCGGCGAACACGGCGACGATCGCGCCCAACGCCAACCAGAGAATGTACGGGTCCGTGTCGAGCTTCAGACGGACGAAGGCGAACAAGACAACAAGGTCCAGCAGGATCGCGGTCCTCACGATTCCTGGCTTCGCCTTGACCTCTTCCCCCAAGCGTCGCAGAACGCCCCAGTGCACGACAACGTCCATGACCAGGTAGAAGATCGCGCCGAGCGAGGCGATTCGGCTCAAGTCGAAGAAGGCGGTGAGCACGATCGCCAATGCGCCGGAATACACCAGCAGGTGACGGTGGACGTTCCCGGACATTCCAAGATGCGTGTGGGGGATGATCTCCATCTCCGTCAACATCGTGAGCATCCGCGACACTGCGAAGAGGCTGGCAATGACGCCGGAGACCGTTGCCACGATCACGATTCCGATGGTAAACCACGTCCCGTATACCCCGAGTGCAGGTCGGGCTGCCTCGGCCATGGCGTAGTTGCGCGCCTCGACGATCTCGGGAACGGAGAGATTCGCACCCACGGCGAACGCCACCAGTAGATACAGCACAAGACAAATCAAGAGCGAGATGACGATGGCACGTCCGACATTCCGCTGAGGATCGATGACCTCTCCTCCGCTGTTCGTGATGGTCGTGAACCCCTTGAACGCAAGAATCGCCAGCGCCGTGGCGGCCAGAAATCGTCCGCCCGTCACCGGTGACTGAACGCCAACCGTAGCGGCGGGCTGGAAGGCAAAGCCAGCTGCCCACAGCGATGCCACCGCAAAGATCGCGATACCTCCGATCTTCACTACGGCCGTGACGAGCTGAATCGACTCGACCACCCTGTTTCCGGCGACGTTCACGAGGAAGGCGAAGAGAATGAGCGCCACTCCAAGCACAGGAACGAGAACGCTGGTGTCCGGAATGGAAAAGAGCTGGAGTGTGTAGGTCCCGAAGGTGCGGGCAACCAGGCTCTCGCTGATGATCATCGAGAGCGCCATGAGGAGCGCTGCTGCCCCGGTGACGGTCCCCTTTCCGTAGGCATTCTGCAGGTACATGGCGATACCGCCCGCCGATGGGAACGCGTTCCACATCTTCACATACGAGTAAGCACTGAAACCGCTTACAACGGCCGCCAGAAGGAAGGCCAGAGGGAACCACGCACCTGCGAGTTCTGCAACCTGACCGACTAGGGCAAAGAGCGCTGCGCCAATCATGACGCCCGTGCCCATCGCCACAGTCCCCCAGAGAGTCAGGCTGTCCTTGGCGTACGAGCTCTGCTTCACCCTCCGGTGCCCAGGCTTGCCGTACGAAAGGACGGATCGGCGTCTCGGTCGACGCTGGTCCGGCACTCGGTCACGGCGACGTTCGGACCAGGATGGCAGTGACGATCAGCACCACGTTTGCAAGGAAGAACTCCAGCGTTGCGGAGCGCGTCATCGCTCGGTCCCCCGGTCCGGAGCCCAAGCGGCCCGACAGTCGCTTCCAGTTGATCGCACCGAGGACGAGGACGCCTCCCACAAGGATGACCTTGAGGCTCAGGAGACGCCCATAGCCAGATCCCCAGAGTGCGCTGACCGAGTCGAGCTCCCGCCACGCTGCCCAGGTGCCCGATGCGAACAGGATCGCCACACTCGCCATGGCGACCGGAGAAAAAGCGGGGATGAGAGCGGCCAGGGTGGTCCTTGTCCCGCTCGGGAACAATTCCGACCGATGACCCAACTGCCGCCAGGACAATATCAGAATCACCCCCAGCCCCCCGATCCAGAGTCCAGCCGCCACGACGTGAAGGGCGTCCAGACTCAGATGGAGGAACTGCGGGTCCCCCGCGTTCGCATGTCCTGTGCGCCCCGGGAAGAACACGATGGGGAGAAGGGCGAGCGTCGCCACACCCCAGGCTACTCGCCGCACGACCCCTTCCTGGATCCCCCTGCTCGACGCCACGCCGAAACCGAGAATCACAAACGTCAGACTTGCAACGGCGGCCCACCAGGCGTCCCCCCAGGACGTGGCAAGGATCGTCCGAGCCGAGTCCAGCCAGGGATCACCGGGAAATCTGAATTCGTTGACCTGCCGGTGCAGCAGGGCCAGGAGAGCGGGCAGCAGGATCACCGCAGCGGTCAGGCCAATATGCGCCGTGGTCCGCACATGGTTTGATGGGTCGGGTAGGCCGGGCGCGCGTGGGATGATCACCCAGCGCACCCCGACCGACCCAACGGCAAGAACCAGGAAGAGAAAGAAGCTCCACCCGGCGAGGATACCCATCCGTTAGCTCTCGGATTCCATGATCATGACGTTGAATCCGAAATCACCGGTTACGACGTGCCCATCGGGCCCCATCGCACGCCACGTGACCTTGTACTGACCAGCCTTCACCGGTGCCGTGAACGGAATGCCGAACGACTTCTTGTCTTCCGGATCGACCGTTACGTCACCGGTGGCGATCCTCTCATCGGCCGCATTCATCACCCGGACCGTGGTCGTACCGTCCTGCGGCGCTTCCGTGAACCACAGGCGCAGCTCAGTGGGCGCCGCATGCACCATTGAGCCTACAGCAGGGGCCGAACGGGCCAGGTCGAAGTGGAGCGAGGAATCGGACCCGTTCTCCGCTGCTGGACTCAACAGCGCGAATCCCGCCAAAGCGGCGATAAGAGCAGTGCCTGAAATCTGGAATGAAAGCATCTTGGATTCTCCCTTGGTGTGACCGTGCTGCGCGCTCACCGGCGGCGGCCCGAGGTGTGCATGTGAACGATCTTCCAGCCATCCGCCGTCTTTCGTAGCACCGCCGTACCACGGCCCTCCGATTCGATGTGCCCGGACTCCGTGTCGGCCGCGAGTTCATAGCGAAACGTCACATAGCTCATGTCGCCGACCACGACCGGCTCCACCGCGGAGTAGCTGTACCGGAAGTTCTCGAAGGCTTCCAGTTCGGGGGCCAGATGGTGATCGCGGTAGTCCGCCCACCCATGGTTTACGCCGGCTCCCTCGATGATGTGAACCCCGCCGCCGTCTGCGAATAGCTTGCCCGCAGCGTCCAGATCACCCGCTTGATAGTGTGTCGCCAGCGACATCATGGTGGACCGCACGGCGTCCGCGGGGCTCGGCATCGACTCGCCGCTCTGCGCGAGCACCGGAATCGGAGCCACGAGCATCGAGAGAGCCACAACCCACCCCCTCGCGCCGCGCAAACCAATGCCTCTCTGTACCAGCATCACAACACCTCCATGGGAGTGGATTAGGGCTGGGAATTCCTGCGCCCCCGAACGACCGCATCTGAGCGAACTGCGGCCATCCTGGTCCACGAAGAGTAAGCACCCGGGATGACAACGAGGTGAAGCCTGGATGAAAGGTTCGTCATGGGAAGGGTGGAGGCCCCCCCCAACGACTCTTCCTGACTCTCTACGGGAGCCCGGACGTCGCCCGGGTGTCGAGGGCGGCTCCGTCCCGAATCCGCCGGCCCCCAAGCAAATGCCGACGCGCCAGCCAGAGAGTGAGCGGGGGGAGCAGTATCCACTGGAGGACCGGCGAGAGTCCCAGACCGAAGACCAGTGGCATGCGCGGCGAGTAGGCCCACCGCCCAAGCAGATGGAGGCTCACGACCTCGAAGGCCATCGATAGCAGGAATGCGGCGACGACCCAGGCCACCCGGGGCCCAGCCCCACCTTCAAGGAGCCACCGGCTTCCCCCCGAGACTGTCGCGACGATGACGAAGGCCACCAGCAGGATCAATGCATCGCCGAATGCCGCCTGTGTACAGATGACGGTGGCCTCCCAGTGGGCCGCTTCAGTAAAGGTTGCATACAGCGGAACCTGCAGGAACTCCCAGGGCCAGTTTACCAGCAGGCCGAAGCCGCCGATCGCCCCAGCACCCCGCGCCAGCCCCGGAAGACCCCAACGAAATGACGACTTCGTCATCGGATGTTCACCGTCCATTCATCACCATTCACCGATATTTCGACTGTGATTGGGGAGCTATGCCAGTCTTCAGTTGCTACGCCGGGACCTCCGGCAGAACAAGGAATCGGTACCACAGGAGTCAACGATGATCAAGCGCACAATAGTTTCGGCGGTCGCGCTCGCGGCCCTCGCTTCTCAGCCCGGCGTGGCTCAGCAGCACGAGCACAGCCAGGGCCAGCCAGCAGCGAGCGAGACCGGAAGCATGATGGAGATGATGTCCGGTGGCATGATGGAGATGATGTCGGGTGGCATGATGGGCATGATGTCGAGCGGGATGATGGAGATGAGCATGATGCCGTTCCGGCCCGGCGCGCTGCTGAGGTCGGTGGAGTCGCTCGGACTGTCGGACGATCAGCAGGCGCGTTTGCAGGCGCTCGCTGAGAGCGGCAAGGAGGAGCACGGTCAGCACGCGCAGGCCGCAATGGCGGCACATCAACAGGCCGAGAGTTCCCTTGAGAGTGACGCGCCGGATATGGATGCATACGCCGAGGCGCTGCAGAGCGCTGCCCGCCACATGGCGATGGCTCATGTGGCCATGACCCGCACCGCCCTGGAGGCCAGAACCCTGCTGTCGACAGACCAGCGCGAGAAGGTCTCGGACGCCATGAGCATGATGCGCGGCATGATGCAGGGCGATGTGATTGAAGCCCGGCATGATGGAGGGCGGGATGATGAAGCCCCCAGGTGAAGGGATGGGCCAAGACGGGCGCTGACACTAAGCCGCGATCTCGGTCGGCGGCGGACGACGCCCCGACCGAGAACAAGGTGCACGACACATGATTTCTGATCGCTACGTTTGGCTCGTATGGTCCAGCGCTTTCCTCGTTCCCTGGACGGCGCTTTATCTGGCCTATCCCCGGCACCGGACAGTCATGGTGCGGGCCAGCCTCCTCACCATGCCGTTCGGCCTGACCGAGCCTCTATTCGTGCCCGAGTACTGGAATCCGCCGAGCTTGTTCGGCCTGGCGCAGCGAACCGGATTCGATATCGAAAGCCTGATTTTCTGTTTTGCCATCGGCGGAGTGGGCGCGGTGCTTGTAAATGTGCTTACGAAGCGGGAGGTACGCCCAATCGATGGGGCGGGCCAGCGCCACCGCCGCCATCGATTCCACCGGTGGGCTGTGATCTCACCCGTTCTGATCTTCCTCGCTCTGTTTCCCCTGGGATGGAATCCCATCTATCCCGCAATCATAGCGATGGTCGCGGGGGCGGCCCTGACCGTTTGGTGTCGCACCGACCTGGTTCGGAGCGTTGCCCTGGGAAGCGTCGTGTTCCTGGCGTACTACTCTGTCTTCCTCGTTGGACTTGAGGTGACGGCCCCAGGGTATATCGACCGTGTCTGGACGCTGGACGCCCTGTCCGGGATTCGTCTGGGCTTCGCTCCGCTCGAAGAGCTGCTTTTCGCCCTCGGCTTCGGTGGATACTGGGCCAGTGTCTACGAGCACCTCACCTGGAGTCGGCCGGCGCTGGTTTCGGATAGGGTTGGCGCAGGTGGTGACTCACTGAACATGTAGTGACCAACACGAGGAGGCGGGAATGGAGTGGCTGCGAGAAAATTGGTTCTGGCTTGTAGTGGGTGTGGGGTTCGTGTGGATGCACCTGAAAATGCACGGCGGCCATGGTCATCATGGTGGCCATGGGCATGGTGGTCATGGCACGCACGGCCCTTCCGACCCGCACACAGGTCACGGTTCCGATGATCCAATGACCCCTCGAACAGGGAGAGAGAACGATGCTTAACACCCGGGTGGTAACCTGGTCGCTTGGTCTTTTCGGCGCGGTAATCTTCGTGACCTGCATCCTCTTCGGACTCATTGCTCCGCAAAGCATGCACATGACGGGCTTCCTTCAACAGATCCTTCCCGGCTTCGAATGGCTGACCCCGGCGGGCTTCCTGATCGGCCTGGTGGAGTCGTTCCTGTACGGCGTCTACGCAGGACTCGTCTTCTGTCCGATCTACAACGCCCTCTGGAGACGCTGGGGCACCGGAGTAGCGGCGCGGTGAAGGCGGCCAAGCGCCATGCTTCGGTATGCGGCCGTGGTGGCGCAATCTTCGGGGTGATCGCTATGAGCGTCGCCTCCTTCGTCCCGCTTCACGCGCAGCGTTCAGGAATGCCCCTCTTCCTCGTCGAGGGAAATCGCTACGAGCGCAGAAGCTTCGATGCCGATGGCACTCTTGAGGAGGTGGAGACGCTGGAGATCGGCCAGCTGTCACAGCTGGCCGAAGAGCTCGAGATTACGGTCGTCTCACGGAGCTTCCTCCCCTCGGGGGAAGCCACGGACAGCGTCCGAACGACCATCCGGTGCCAGCCCGAGGGGGCCAACATGGTGATGAATCTGTTCGCCCTCATCAAGCCGGAAGGGCGGAGCGTGCGGCTCCGCTTCGAGGGCGGCGAGATCAACTACCCGACCACCCCCACCCCCACGTCTCTACCCGACATTTCCCTGGAGGCCAGGGTGGAAGAGGGTGTAGTCGGATTCCTCGGTGGCCGTAGCCAGATCGTCATTAGCAACAGGACTCTGACCGATGACATTGCTGGGGGAGCGGGGAATTCTGAGCTGCAGGACGCGTATTCGATCACGTCGCGCATTGAGATGAAGTCGTATGTCCTGGGGATCCGAATGAGATCCAGGAGTTACGAGTCCATCGAGACAGTGTCGCCGGATCGAGGCCTGATTCGTCAGCGATTGACCGCAGACGACGGAAGTACCACGTCGCTTGAACTCGTCTCCTGACTCCTGCTCCCGATGACAACCGTCGACATATCTGAATCCGGTCAGACCATGTCAAGCCCCCGCCCTTGGGGCCCCCAGGGTGCCCGACGCACCATTGAGCAGTTGGCGGAGCGCGCCGATGTCAGGATCTCGGGAGGACGCCCATGGGACCTGCAGATCCACGATGCGCGGTTCTTCCGGCGCGTCCTCCGAGACGGCTCACTCGGCCTCGGCGAAAGCTATATGGAGGGGTGGTGGGACGCCGAGCGACTTGATGAGACGTTCTGTCGACTCATGCGTTCGGGGGTCTCCGTCGTTCCCTGGAATCCGGCCCTGCTCCTGGAGAGGCTGGCCCACCTGCTGCTCAACGGAGGTCGGCCCTCGAAGACCACCGAGACGGCAGAACATTACAACCTGGGCCGTGACCTCTTCGAAGCCATGCTCGATCCTCGCTTGGTGTACACATGCGGCTACTGGGACGCCGCAGACACGCTCGGCGCCGCACAGGAGGCGAAGCTGGACCTCGTCTGCCGAAAGATCGGGCTCAAAGAGGGTGATCGAATTCTCGATATCGGCTGCGGATGGGGGAGCTTCCTTGCCTTCGCAGCCGAACGGTACGGTGTCCGGGGCCTCGGAGTGACCATCTCGGAGGAGCAGGCCACCTACGCCCGCAGGCGGGTTGAGGGGCTCCCGGTGGAGATCCGGCTGGCGGACTACCGCACGGTGAACGAGTCCGAGCCATTCGATCACGTCGTGTCGCTGGGGATGTTTGAGCATGTGGGGGTGAAGAACCACCGAACCTTCTTTGAAGTCGTGGACCGCAATCTGAGGGACGGCGGACTGCTGATGCTCCACACGATCGGTGGCAACAGCTCGACAGGATCGACGGATCCTTGGCTCCATCGGTACATCTTTCCCAACTCGATGCTCCCCTCCATCAGTCAGATTGGACGCGCGACCGAAGGGCTGTTCGTCATGGAAGACTGGCACAACTTCGGCACGCACTACGATCGGACCCTGATGGCCTGGCACGAGAGATTCGCCGCTGCATGGCCCTCCCTTCGAGACCGGTACGACGAACGCTTCAGAAGGATGTGGAGGTACTACCTCCTTCAGTCTGCGGGGCTCTTTCGGGCCCGTGAAGCGCAGCTCTGGCAGGTCGTGCTCTCGGGTCGGGGCGTCCGCGGTGGCTACGTATCCCTGCGATGATCACCTGTCGCCACGGCTTCGACGGCAAGCTCGCCGGTGCGGTCGCTCTGGCTGATGTCATCCGCCCTGAAGCCCGGGACGCCATCGCCGATCTTCATGCGATGGGGAACCAGATGTGGCCACAATCGTGAACAGCGCCGGGATTCTTCTTGGTCCAGCGATCGGTGCCGTCTTCATGTCGGCCAGCACGGTGCTCTTCGCCGTCAACGCCCGCCTGCTCAAGTTGGAACACTGAGAGATTCCCATGGACCGTGTCCCCGATTCCAGATCCTCGCAGCGGCGTTACCTCGTCGCAATGGCGCTGTGCCTCATCCCTCTCGTATTTCTGGCGTTGGTCGTGATCGGCCTGATCGGATGGTTACATGGACTGGTCATGGCAATGATCCTGACTGGTCTCGTAGCGCTGGCGCTACTGGGTCAGGATGCCTCGCGTGCCCTCAGCGCTCAGCGCGCGCAACCGGAACTGGCTGTGCCCGAGGAGGTGCTTCGCTTGGTGGAGGACCTCATCCAACCGCTCGCAACGTACCGGATCGACGGGCAGATCGTGATCGAAGGACCTCTCGCACTCGAACCGAACGCAGCATACGCCGAATTGCATCGTCGATTCAAAGGCTCGGAGCTGACTCCACTCCTTCAGGAGAACGCGGACGGGCGTCCGGTGTTGATCCTCGTCCCGACGGCGGCCATGCACGCCGCCGGAGCGCGGAAGCACCGTTCCTGGATCAACGTCGCACTCCTGCTGGCAACCCTCGTGACAACCACCGGGGCCGGAGCTGCCCACCGAGGTATCGACCTGCTAGCGGATCCAAGCAGATTTATCGAAGGACTTCCCTACGCCCTTGCCCTGCTCGCCATTCTGGCCGCACACGAATTCGGGCACTTCTTCGCCGCACGGCGGCATGGCATTGGCGTCTCGCTTCCATACTTCATTCCGATTCCCTTCGCCCTGGGAACCTTCGGCGCCTTCATCCGGATGGAATCACTCGCGTCGAACCGGAAGCAGATGTTCGATGTGGCCATCGCAGGCCCCCTCGCGGGGCTGGCCATCGCGATTCCGGCACTACTGGTCGGACTTCAGTATTCGACCGTGGTGGCGGAACCGACGGTACCCGGAATGATGATGGGGGGAGCCGACGCCGGATCCTCGATTCTCTTCGCTTTCCTTGCACGCGCGGGGCTCGGCGACGCCATGCTGGCGGGTCACGGCCTCATTCTGCACCCCGTGGCATTCGCCGGGTGGCTGGGGCTGTTGGTGACGGCGCTCAACCTCATCCCGATCGGGCAGCTCGACGGAGGCCATCTCGTCCATACCCTGGTGGGACACCGTACGGCTCGCATGGTGGGTATCATGGCGCTCAGCGCACTCGTCGTGCTGGGCCTATTCGTGTGGAGTGGCCTCCTCTTCTGGGCTCTGTTGATCTACCTGATCGCCGGCACGTCGGATGTGCCGCCCCAGAACGATGTCAGCCGGGTGGGTCAGGGACGGATGATCCTGGGAGTCGGGGCCTTCGTTCTGCTGCTCTTGATCCTTCTTCCGGTCCCCGTCGCCCTCTTCGACGCCCTGGGCATCCATAGCCCTTATCTATGACCGCACCTGACCCCGGGCGCCCGCGAACGACCCACCTGCCCTTCACTCTGCTGCTCTCGGGCGGCGGCGCGCGCGGCTTTGCGCATGCGGGGGCCCTACGGGCGCTGGAGTCCGCAGGATATCGCCCCTCTGCGATCGTGGGCGTCTCCATGGGTGCCGTCGTGGGGGGAAGCTACGCGCTTCATCCGGACTGGTACCGGGCACTCCTGGACATGGACACCTCGGCATTCCCAAAGCCGATGCCCACAGCAGAACAGCAGCAACGCTCATTGCGGCACCGCCTCCTGGGATGGTGGCGCAGCCTGAGCTTCGGGTACCGCATGATGACCGGGTGGGGAATCGGAGTTCCGGCCCGCACCGCCGGACTGCATGCTCTCCGCGCCCTCACCCTTGGAAAGGCGCTCGATGTCGCGACCCCCCCGCTCGCCGTGAGCGCAACGGACCTGCGCGCTGGCCGACGCCATGTCTTCCGCTCCGGGGACGCCACCGACGCGATCTACGCGAGCTCCGCACTCGCGGGAGTCCTGCCCCCGCTTGAGCGCGAAGGCTGTCTGCTTGCCGACGGCGCTTACTCCGACCTTGCTCCGATGGATGTTGCCCGAAGCTTCGGGCATCCGGTCGTGATCGCCGTCGACCCCGGACAAGACCCGGTTCCAAGCGAGATTCGCAACGGCTTCCAGGCCCTCAGAAGGGCCGTGGAGGTATGCAACCGGACCCATGCCACGTCGGGATTTCGTGAGGCCGACCTCGTCCTGCACCCCCGCTTCCGGCGCGCCATCGACACCCTGGACTTCGCCGCGCGAAGGGAGTGCATCGCGGCGGGAGCCCGAGGCGTGCGCGCCAGCCGGAACACGCTGCGGGTGCTGCTCGACCAGCCAACCTTCGAGTTCCATACGTCGCCCGGGAGACCTGTCGCATGACTTCGTCAGCCCGATCCGGAAGCAGCCACTCCGGTCACGGCCTTCCTTCTGCCACCGCCAGCAACACCCGGGCGCTCCAGATTTCGGGGATGCTGACGGGCGTCTACTTCGTGATCGAGCTGGCCATCGGTCTATGGACCGGTTCGGTTTCGGTCACATCCGACGCCTTCCACACCTTCTCGGCGGTGGGTGGTGTGCTCGTCGCACTCGTGGCCGGCCGGTACGCCGAACGACCCGCCTCGGACCGCGCATCGTACGGCCTCCTTCGTGCCGAGATCGTCGGCGCACTGTTCAATGGACTCTTTCTGCTCGGAATGGCTGCGCTGGTGCTCTGGATGGGGGCGAAACGGCTCCGCGCACCGATGGAGATAGAGACTGGACCCATGCTCCTGGCGGCGGCCGGGGGCCTGGTGACCGAGGTCATCGCGTTGCGGCTCCTGTACGGTCGCCAGAAGGGGAACCTGAATATGCAGGGCGCGTTCTGGCATGTGATGCAGACGTTCGTGGGAAGTCTGCTCATCATTGTCGCAGCCCTGGTGATTCAGTTCACCGGCTTTCTGGCCATCGACCCGATTCTGGGAATGGGCTTCGGCCTTGTTCTGATCTGGGCGTCGTGGGGAATCATCCGCGATTCACTCCGGATCCTACTCCAGTCCGTCCCGGACGATCTGGACCTCGGGGCCATCAAGTCCTCCGTCGAACGGCTCGATGGGGTGCTCGAAGCGCACCACCTTCATGCCTGGACACTCACGACGGGAAAGGACGTCGTCTCCATGCATGTGCTGGCGCGAGACAGCTCGCTCCTTGAGCCGCTCCAGAACCAGGTATTCTCGATCCTTCGGGACGACTTCGATGTCTTCTTTTCGACCGTGCAGGTGGAGACCGCCTGCCTCGAGCGCGACGAAGCCCGAGAGATCGATGTGGCACGCCCCCGCGCATCCGTTCAGCAACAGGGTCCTTCATCGCACGATGCCAACGGCCCCGGACCGTGACGGTCGACGCCAAGGCGCGCTCCCTTGTCGACCTGTTCCCCCTGTTTCTGGCCCTCTTTCTGGCCATGATCGGCTTCGGACTGACACTACCGGTGCTGCCGTCGTTCGTCGAGCGTCTCGCCATGGGTTCGTCCACCACATCTGCGCGGGTGGCCCTCCATGTCGGGGCGTTGACCAGTGCATATGCACTAAGTCAGATCCTGTTTGGCCCCCTGTGGGGGTGGTGGTCGGACCGCCATGGGCGGAGACCCGCGGTGGTGCTGGGCCTGATCGGAGTCGCCCTTTCGCAGGTGGCGTTCGGACTGGGCGCGTCCCTGCCCCTCCTCTACGGTGCACGCCTAGTGGGCGGGGTCTTCGCGGCAGCCGTTGTCGTTGCTGCCACAGGGGCCATCGTAGACGCCGTGCCCGATGACCTGCGGGGACGGGCCATGGCCTGGCAGGGTACCGCCGTGAGCCTTGGCTTCGTAGCTGGCCCGGCCCTCGGCGGACTCCTCGGGCAGGACGAGTGGCGTGTGGGGCTCACTGCCACGCCGTTCGTATTCGATGGCTTCTCGATTCCGTTCTTCGCGGCGGCAGGGCTGGCTCTGACAGCTATACCATTCGTCCTCCGAGTTCCGGAATCGGGGCCCGTGCGCATCCGGGAAAATCCGATCGCCCCACAGGTGCCGTGGAGGCACCTCGTCCGGCGACTTGGTCGTGTGCTTGCCCTCGTACTCGTGGCGCAGGGAGCCCTGACGCTGTTCGAAGCCGTCTTCGCCCTCTACGCTGGCGGGGTGCTCGGCTTCGGGCTTCGGGAAATCGGTGTTGCGTTCGCACTGTGTGGCCTGGTGATGGCGGTGTTTCAGGGGGGCGCTGTCGGCTGGCTGAGCGGACGAATCTCCGTGCGAATCCAACTCACATCCGGCTTCGGGATGCTCGGGGGTAGTCTGCTGATTCTTCCGTTCCTGGCTCGAGTCCCTGCCGTGTTGGCCACGGTGAGCCTGCTCGCACTGGGGGTCGCCCTGGTCACACCGAATCTTCTCACACTGGCGGCCGACTTAAGTGGGAGCCGGACCGGTGTCGGCCTGGGCTTGCTGAATACTTCCGCTGGCCTCGGGCAGGTCATCGGCCCTGTTGTCGGGGGTGCCCTCTTTGCCTGGCACACCGACCTGCCCTTTCTGCTGGCCGGAGCGGCGACTCTTGGGGTCGCTGCAATGACATTCCGCCTGCTCGAATTCCAACTTCACACTTCAGGAGTACCATCATGACCAAGTCCCGAATCATCCGCGTGGCCATCAACGGCTACGGTGTCATCGGAAAACGTGTTGCAGATGCCGTTGCGGTACAGGGCGACATGACCCTGGCTGGCGTCGCAGATATCACCGCTGATTGGCGGGTCGCAGTTGCTCGCGGGAAGGGCTACCCCCTCTACGCCGCCACATCGGACAGCCGCGCTGCCATGGACGAGGCGGGGCTGCAGCCCGCCGGTGGACTCGACGAACTCCTTGATGCGGCCGATATCGTCGTGGACTGCACACCCAAAAAAATTGCCGCCGGGAATGTCAAGGTGTACCGCGCGAGGGGCCTGCCGTTCATCGTCCAGGGAGGCGAGAAGCACTCGGTCACTGGCCATTCGTTCAGCGCCGAAAACAACTATGCCTCGGCTCTCGGCCGGGACTCCACCCGCGTCGTGTCCTGCAACACGACATCGACGGTTCGGACGCTGTCGGCGCTCAAGCGCGCAGGACTACTGAAGCGGGCCCGAGGCACCCTCCTTCGGCGGGCCACGGATCCCTGGGAAAGTCACCTGGGAGGCATCATGAATACGCTGGTGCCCGAGCCCGAGATTCCGAGTCACCAGGGCCCCGATGCCCAGACCGTCGACCCCGACCTGGATGTGGTGACGATGGCGGTGAAAGTACCCGAGACACTCGCCCATCTGCACTACTGGGCGATCCAGCTTACCAGGGACGCGACACGCGACGAAGTGCTTGATGCCTTCCGGACATCGTCCAGAATCGCGCTGATCCGGATCAGCGACGGACTGGCCGCAATCAACTCGGTGAAGGAACTCATGGCGGACCTTGGTCGACCCCATGATAACCTCTATGAGGTGGCACTCTGGGAGGACATGCTGACGGTCCAGGGAGATGAGGCATTCTACGCCTACATGGTGGACAACCAGGCCATCGTCATCCCCGAAACCATCGACGCTATCCGAGCCCTCACAAGGGTGGAGGAAGACGGCGCGACATCCATTCGCAGAACCAACGAGAGCCTTGGGATTACGGGAGACCTGGTGCCCCGGGGTTCGCCCCCCCCGACCCAGTCCCAATGATTGTTGTTCCGCTGCTTGGCGTGGCACTCCTGTCCGTCCTGTTCATCGACGTACTGCTCACCGTGTTCCCGCCGCTGGGACACGGGGGTCCGGTGCACCGACGCGTCAACCAGACTCTCTGGGGAGTGATCCGTCGAACCACCGGGCGCACAGGCGCCGGGGTCGGCCGTCGGGTCGCGGCACTGGCCGGACCGGCCATGACCGCAGCTGCGGTTGCGATATGGGGTGGCTGGCTGATCGCAGGCTTCGCCCTGATCTACATCGGGATCCCGGGGGCCTTCCTCGACACGGGGGCGGCGGCCTACCCGGCGTGGTCAGATGCGCTCTATTACAGTGGCTACGTGGCCACCACGCTGGGCCTCGGTGACGTGATCGCCGGAACCTCGACGGTTCGAGCGCTCACCGTCATGGAAGCCATGGCCGGGTTCGCTGTTTTCGCGGTGGTCACCACCTACGTGCTGTCGATCTCTCGGCAGTCGGGCGAGTCGAATGGGCTGGCCCTCGAGCTCGCCACCGCGCAGCGCGCCGCATTCGCGGAGTCGAGCGCCCCCTCTGGATCGCGGATCCCGGAGGTCTGGTCTGCCCGGTGGGCTCGACAACTTCTGCATGTCGCGCTGGCGCACAGACAGTACCCGCTGATTCAGTACTTCAGGCCCATTGAGGCCGATCGGGACCTGGCCGCGCAGATCGGATGGCTTCTGCCGGAAATCGAGGCTCAGCTCGGCCGGACCGATCGTGATCCATCGGGCACGTCGCCCGATCCGACGAAGGAACTGCTTCTCGCGTCGCTCGCTCGATACCTCGTCGAGGTAAACGACTCCTGTATCCCCCGCGGCTTCGAGCCCCTGGATGGACCACTCGACCAAGCACCTCTCACGAAGCTTCACCGTCGGCTGCTGAGCTATCTCGGCAGAGAGCAGGGATGAGCCGACGGCGGTCCGTCGGCATCCGTAACCAAACCACCGAACCGAAGGAATCCATGAACACTCCTACGAACTACTCCATGAAGCGCACCTTGAACCTCGACTTCGATGACGCCGACTCCCGGGTTCGGGAGGCGCTGGAAAAGGAAGGATTTGGGGTTCTGACCGAGATCGACGTCAAGGAAACCTTGAAGAAGAAGCTGGACGTGGATTTTCGCCGCTACCGGATCCTGGGGGCATGCAATCCCCCGCTGGCGCACAAGGCGCTGGAAGCGAACGGCAGCATCGGTCTTCTCCTCCCCTGCAACCTGGTCGTGCAGGAAAGCGAGCGCCCGGGCCAGACGATCGTGGAGGCGCTTGATCCCGTCGTGCAACTGGGGGTGGCGAATGATCCGCAACTGGTCCCCCTGGCTGAAGAGGTGCGTGAGCGACTCGCTCGCGTGCTCGACGCAGTCGAGAAGGCGGACTGATGGGAATGGGCGACGGCCAGGTGCAGATCGTTGGCGCCGGCCCTGCCGGGCTTGCCGCCGCCCTGACGGTAGCAAAGGCAGGTGGAAGGGCTATCGTGTTCGAGAAGCGTGCCGACGTCGGGCAGCGATTCCATGGCGATTTTCAGGGCCTGGAGAACTGGACGACGCGGGGTGATGTGCTGGACGAGCTCAGGCAAGCTGGGATCGACCCTACCTTTGAAGCGACCCCCTTTCGCGCGTGCACCGTATTCGATCCGTCCGGGGCCCCATTCATCTATGAGTCCAAGGATCCGCTGTGGTATCTGGTTCGGCGTGGCGCTGAGGAAGGCACCGTGGACTACTCGCTCAAGGCGCAGGCGATTGCGGCGGGCGTGGAGCTACGCCTCGGAGAAAAGGTGGACCACCTTGGGGATGGGGGCATCGTGGCTCACGGACCGCACAGGCCCGATGCCATCGCAGTCGGGTATGTGTTCAGAACCGACGCCCCTGATGGCGCCTACGCCGCCATCTCCGACGACCTGGCTCCTGGAGGCTACTCCTATCTGCTCGTGTGCGGTGGTCGCGGCACGATCGCGAGCTGCATGTTCTCCGATTTTCACAATGAGGCTGCCTATCTCGAACGAACCGTCGCATTCTTCCAGGAGAAGGTTCGGATCGAGTACACAGGGAAGCGTCGCTTCGGGGGCTTCGGCAACGTCTATGCGGAGCGTCATGCCCGGAAGGGAAATCTCCTCTACGTCGGGGAGGCCGCCGGCTTCCAGGATGCCCTGTTCGGCTTCGGGATGCGATACGCGCTTCTCTCCGGCCACATAGCCGCTCGTGCGGTCATGGAGGGACGACCTGAACGCTACGACGCTCTCTGGAATGGCCGCTTCCGGGGCCTGCTTCGTTTGGGGATGGTGAACAGATATCTCTACGAAAGGCTGGGAAATTCCGGCTATACAAGACTCCTACGTCGGATCGATCGGAGCACGGACGCACGGGAGTTTCTACGTCGATGGTACTCGGAGGGCGTCTTTCGCCGGTGGCTATTTCCACTCGCGCAGCAGAAGTTCCGGAGCGACGGGCGGGCCTTGATCAAGGACTGCCCCGACGGGTGCGATTGCACCTGGTGCCGTTGCATGAGTTAGCGTCACCCTAGTCCGCATGATATCGTCCCACTATCACACTATCTCGCCCGACTGGAGTCCACCGTGCCCCATTTCGACCGTCTCCCCTTCGTCGTCGCCGTTCTCATGCTGGTCCCGACATTCGCCCAAGCGCAGACTTCGCCCAACGAAGCCGCAAGGGTAACCACGGTCGTTGAATCCTTCCATCAGGCCATGGCAACGGGCGACACCATCGCGATGCTTGCGCTGCTGGCTCCAGACGCCCGCATCCTCGAAGGCGGAGGCATCGAGACGGTCGAGGACTACCAGTCGGGCCATATGCGAGCGGACGTCGCCTTCGCTCAGGCCGTCCCGCGCGAAAGAAGTGAAGCGATGGTCTTCGTTGAGGGGAGCGTGGCGTGGGTCGTCTCCACGAGCCACGCCGTCGGCACCTACCGCGACCGCAAGATCGATTCGCGGGGGGGAGAGCTCATGGTGCTGACCAGGGGCGACGACGGTCTCTGGAAGATCCGCTCCATCAGCTGGTCCTGAATCGACACCTGGCCCGTCACCACTCCCGGTGCTGGGAGGGTTACTCAGCAGTCCAGCCCCAGCCTACCGCTTGTGCGGCGCCTTGGCTGGGACCCAGCGGAAGTCGCACATCGGGGCGCCTCTGGCGAGGGTGCTCACGCGCTCGAGCCGCCCGCCCCACTGCTAAGCAAGCGGGACGTCGAGTTGGCAAAACGTGGCGTAGCATAGATCGCCTTCACCGTACCTCCCAAAGTACTCCGCCACAGGGCAGCGAAGGCAATCGAAGGCAACGGCTGTGTCGTCCTCTACGTCCCGCCACTGGTAGGCCGGCGGACCGAACGGGAAGCTGCGGAAGAGGCGAGTGGCGACTTCCATCCTCTTGCGCGGATCGTTGGTGAACGCGCTGGCCAGCAAGAACGGTCCCTCCCCCATCCGAGTGTACACAAGCCAGCCGATCTCATATAGGATGGCCTGGGCCCGCTCGGGAGGGTGCTCGGCAGCGAGTAGAGTCTGATTCATTGCCCGCACGGCACCCGCCAGATGGAGGACCAAGGTTGGGCCAACCTGATCCAGCACGGGAATCTCGAGCTCCAATCCGGCATAGCGCCTCCAGGCATCGTCAAGGAGCGCTTCGATCTCAGTAGTCGAGTGGTGGTGGCGAAAAATTTGACGCGCGCTTGGGTCTACGATTTCCCGAAGCAGCCCAACTCCGTCGCCAGCTTCCCGGAGTCCGGCGAGAAGGCCGTCCATCACTCCACCCCAGAGCGGAGTCCCCTCGCGTTCGGCGTCCCTTAGAAACGGATCGCGGGCCTCCAGCGGAAGAATCTCCCCCGTCAGCAGGAACTCGGGAAGCAATTGCCCAACGTGATGTTGTAGCCGCCGAGCGGAGAACGCCCGTCGGTAGACAGCGCGAGTTATGAGGGGGCGCGTGACGCTGTCTACATGAAGGTCGGGCGCCAGTGTGAAGACGAGCGACTCGGCCGTCGTAATCGCCTTGGCGTGCAGCAGGAGACTGCTGGGGAAGACGAAGCCGTGGCGGTAGCCGCTGGCAATCATCTCCAGGTAGACCTGCGTGATGGTCGTCTCTGAGATTGTGGAGTCGTAGAACTGCTCGGCGAGTCGCCGGAAGTCATCGAAGAAGGCCGCTTCGTCGGCTCCGGGAAGTCTGCGAGTCCGCCGCGTAAAGTGATAGAACGCCCGCCGAGTCTGCCGCTCGACGACCCCCAGCCAGTAGAGCACAAAGTGATCTCGCTCGTCCTCGCTGAGCGCGCCGAACATTCCGAAGTCGAGTAGCGTGATCGCGCCGTCCTCGCCGAAGAGGACGTTGCCAGGATGAAGGTCGGCATGAAAGAGACCGTCGGCGATGAACATCTTCATCTGGATTGCAATCAGCCGCTCCGCCAGCCCCTCCCGGGCCCGCTTGGTCATCGGGCCGGCCACTTCGTCGAGTCGGAGACCTTCGGCTCGCCCCATGGTCAGAACGCCAGGCGTGGTGTGGTCCCAAAAGACGTCGGGAATGAGGACGCCCTCCCACCCAGCGAAATTGCGGCGAAAGCAGTCCATGGTCCGACCCTCTTCGGCGAAGTCCAGCTCGCGGAGAGTGTACCGACGAAACTCGGAGAAGAACTCCACGAGATTGGCGCGCCGTACGCGACCCGGGAAGAAGCGGGCGATGACCCGTATGAACCGTTCCAGTCCTTCCAGGTCGGCGTACATCCGCTCGCGAACCCCTGGTCGCTGCACCTTGACGGCCACCTGCTCACCACTCGGGAGGACCGCGAAGTGTACCTGGGCAAGCGAGGCCGAGGCGACAGGTTCCGGCTCGAATGATTGAAATACCACTTCCACGCCATCCCCGAGTTCGCTTTCTACTACCGTACGGACCTCAGAGAAAGGAATTGGAGGAACCTGGTCCTGAAGCACCTTCAACGCTGAGATGTACTCGTCTGGAAGTACGTCAGGCCGGGTGCTGAGTATCTGACCGAGCTTGATAAAGGTTGGACCCAGGGCAAGCAAGGATCCCACAAGCCGCTCGGGCACATCGGGGCTCAGGGCCCGCTCGTCCTTAGTCAGCCGACGAAAGCGGCGGAAAGCGAGGACCTGCTTCAGGGCTGTTCGTCCGATCAACAGCAAGCGTCGAAGGCTCATTGTGCGACCCGATGTCACGGCTCGTCGTCTCTCACCCCGAGAAACTCCGCAGCCGCAAGGAGTGGGCAATCACGGAAATCGATGACGCGCTCATGGCGAAGGCGGCGAACATGGAACTGATCAGAGTGCCGAACAGGGGACTAAAGTACGCCAGCGGCCACCGGCACCCCAGAAGCGTTGTAGATCAGGGCAAAGAAGAGGTTCTGGCGGTGTTGCGCATGGTGGCGCGGCTGAGCCGCCGGGCCCGGACGATTCCGTCCGGTTTCCCCAAACGAGAATAGTCCAGCGCTCTCAATGGCGACATCGGCCCCAGATCCCATGGCGATTCCGACGTCGGATTGCGCCGGCGCAGGGGCGTCATTCACCCCGACGCCGGCCACCGCCACACGAAGCCCCTGTTCCTGCAGCTCGCGCACGATCTCCGCCTTGTGTTGGGGGAGGACATCCGCGCGGATCTCGTCGATGCCCAGCCGCCCCGGCACGGTACGGGCGGTCCGCTCGTTGTCCACCGTCGCCATGATGATCCGAAACCCCAACGCATGCAGCTCCTTCAAGGCGGCAGGGGTGGACGCCTTCACGGGATCGGCCACACTCACCAACCCGGCGAGCGTGCCGTCGAGAACCACGAACATGACGGTCTCGCCATCGTCCCGGCGGCTATCCACTCTCTTCGCCGAGGCGCCCACTTCGACTCCCAGGTCGAGAAGCAGCGCCCGGTTTCCCAGGGCCACCGCTTTGCCGTCTACCGTCCCTCGGACGCCCTTCCCTGTCACAGCCTCGAAGTCCTCGGCCTTTGCCATCTTGATCTCGCGCTCTTCCGCTCTCCGGACGATGGCCTCCGCCAGGGCGTACATCGGGCAGGTGTAGACTGGTCCCTGGTAGCCCTCGGGAACGCTGTCATACTCGTCCACCGGGGTCGTGGAGTCGCTCGCCGGACTGCTATGCCCAGCCTTGTGCGGATGCGCGGTCATGTCGGCGTCCAAGTCAGGAGTCCCCCCGTCCACGCCCACCCATCCGGAGGAACATGGAGACCAGGAACGCCAGGACCACGATGGTAATGAGCCACCAGCCCCAATGCAGGCCCATCCACACGCCTCCCATGGCACCGTTCCCCATGTGCTGTGAGGTCGGCTGGGCTGCGACACCCGCAGAGACGAGAATCGTGGAAACGTCCATTATAGATTACCTCCGTCTGAAGTGCGAAGTATTGAAATTTGACGAATCCGTCATTGATCGGTGGCTAACGCACCTGCCGGTACAGCAGTTCGATCAGCTCATCGAGGACCTCGTCGCCCACGGTCCCCCCCTCCTGGATCGCCGCGGCAGTACAGTGTTTGAGGTGATTGCGGGTCAGTTCACGAGCGACCCCACGGAGCGCTGCCTGCACCGAGGCGACCTGGGTGAGGATATCCGCGCAGTAGCGGTCCTCCTCGATCATCCGGTGCAGACCTCGCACCTGCCCCTCGATACGTCGGAGACGCTTGAGGTTGCGGTCACGGGCATCGGGATCGACCCCCACTGCCTTCCGGTCGGCGGAGTCCTTCTGGGTGTGCGGATGTGTGGACCCTGTCTCGGTGCTCATGCTGATGCTTCCGTTGCTAAAGGTGAGGTCACGGGAGAAGTACCGAGCCGAAGGCGGCGGAGCCGCAGCGAATTCATGACGACGCTGACGGAGCTGAACGCCATCGCCCCGCTGGCCAGAATCGGAGAGAGGAGTAGACCCATGGTCGGGTACAGGACGCCCGCTGCTATGGGGATCCCGATGACATTGTAAATGAATGCCCAGAACAAATTCTGGTGCATGATGCCGAGGGTGCGCCTCGACAGCCGAATGGCATCGGGAACCCCGGTGAGATCCCCCCGCATCAGGACCACATCTCCTGCCTCGGAGGCGATCTGGGTACCGGTGCCCATGGCAATGCCGATGTCCGCCCGAGCAAGTGCGGGGGCGTCGTTGATCCCGTCGCCGACCATGGCCACGATCTCGCCCTCATCCTGCAGCCGCTGGATCTCGGCGACCTTCCCCTCGGGAAGCACCTCCGCCACCACGCGATCGATCCCCGCCTCGGCCGCGATGGCGCGGGCCGTGCGCTCGGAATCGCCGGTGAGCATGACCACCGTCATCCCCATCTTGTGCAGCCGAACGATGGCCGCCCGGCTCGTTTCACGAATTGGATCCGCCACGGCGATCAGTCCAGCCACACGGCCCTGGGAAGCCAGATACATGGGGGTGCGTCCCTGCTCCGCCAGCCCATCGGCCTCGCCCTCCATCCCCCCCAGGTCGATGCCCTGCTCCTCCATCAGGCGACGGTTGCCGATGAGGAGCTGCGCTCCCTCGACTCGCCCCGAGGCGCCGCGTCCGGTCAGGCTCTGGAAGTCGGCGACCCGTGCCAACTCGATCCCCATCGCCTTGGCGTGCCGGACCACCGATTCGCCCAGGGGGTGCTCAGAGAGCGCTTCCAGCGAGGCGGCCAGGCGGAGGAGGCGCATCCGTGGGGCGTCCCCGGAGGCCTCTTCGTCCCCAGCGAACCCCGGGGCTGGCACGAGGTCCGTCACCGCAGGCTGGCCTTCGGTGACCGTCCCCGTCTTGTCCAGAACCACCGTGGTCACATCGCCTGCCCGCTGTAGCGCCTCGCCCCCCTTCAGAAGGATACCAGCTTCGGCCCCCCTCCCTGTCGACACCATCACCGCCGTTGGCACGGCCAGCCCCATGGCGCAGGGGCAGGCGATGATCAGCACCGCGATAGAAACCGCAAAGGCTGGAATCAGCGGGGCCTCGCCAGGGAAGCTCACATACCAGACCACGAAGGTCAGCGCCGCGATCCCCATCACCACCGGGACGAAGACCGCGGTGACCCGATCGACCAGATCCTGGATGGGGGCGCGGGAGCTCTGCGCGTCCCTCATGAGCCGGACGATGCCCGCCAGAGTCGAGTCTGCGCCCAGCGCAGTGGCGCGAATCTCGAAGCCGCCGGTTCGATTGATGGTCCCGCCGATCACCCGGTCGCCCTCCCCCTTCGCCACCGGGAGCGACTCCCCCGTGAGCATCGACTCGTCCACCGCCGACGACCCGTGGAGTAGGACGCCATCCACAGGAATCCGCTCACCCGGTCGCACCTGAATCGTGTCGCCCTCGACGACATCTGCGAGCGGAAGCTCGACGATCTCGCCAGCCCGCATCACCCGGGCGGTGTCGGGCTGCAACTCGACCAACTGGCGAAGGGCCCGAGAGGTCTCCTTCTTCGCTCGGGCCTCGAAGGTATTTCCCACCAGGATCAGCGCGATGATGAAGAGCACAGCCTCGTAGTACACGTCGGGCGAAACGCCCCGCGACCGGAAGAGCTCTGGGGCGAAAGTGGCGATCAGCGAGTAGATAAACGCTGCGCCGGTGCCCAGCGCCACCAGAGTGTTCATGTCCGAGGTGCCGTGGCGGGCGGCTGCCCAGGCACGGGTGTAGAAGTGCCGCCCGGCCCAGCCCATGACGACGACCGTGAGAGCCAGCAGGGTGTAGAGCAGCACCCGGTAGTCCACCGCGTAGAGCCAGGGCGCCATCGCCTCGATACGTGGGTCCAATACCTCGTGGCTCCACCGCATGAAGGGATCGGCAACGGCCATCCCTGACCCACTGCCCCCCGACTCCATTCCGGCCATGGCGTTCCGCGAAATCGCACTCATGACCGGCATCGACAGCACCATCCCCACCGCGGCGGCGATCAAACCTGCAATCGCCTTGGTCCGAAGGCGCAGGTAGTCGGATCGTCCAGCCGCATCCTGGTCGGCCTGCTCGTCGAACGCGCTCTCGGAGGGATCGGTCAGCCGCGCCCCGTAGCCGACCCCGGTGATGACCTCCACCAAGTCCTCCGCAGACACCACCTCCGGGTCGAACTCCACCGCCGCGTTCTCGAGCATCAAGTTGACCGAGGCTTGCTCAACGCCCGCCCGCTTCGACAATGCTCGCTGCACACGACCGGAACACGCCGCGCAGGTCATCCCGGACACCGGAATCGTAACCCGGTCGATCACAGAGGGCATCGCTAGACCCTCAGCTTCGACTGAGCCTGGAATCCCCGCGCCTCGACTGCGGCAATCAGTTCCTCTACCTGCCACTTGCCGTCGTCGAACTCACCGCGAGCCGAGCCGACCTGGACGGCCTCCACTTCCACTCCAGTCAGACTGTCGAGTGCAGTCTGCACCGCATTCACACAGCCACCGCAGGACATTCCTTCGATTGACAGCTCGAAACTCTTCATGACGCACTCCAGATGAAGGATCAGGGAGCTGAAACGGCTCCGGTTGTCCCTCAACTTATATACCCCCCTCCCCTATGTAAAGGAAGTGACCTCCGAGCCTGGAACGACAGGCTCTGCCGCCGCATTCCAGTCGGCTCGAAGCGCCCACTCGCACCAGAGAGAGTAGAGCACGGAAACGACTAGGAACCTCGTACGACTCCAGCAGCTCGGGCCAGTTCGCATCCGAAACGGTCATGGCCATCGCTACCCCGACCCGATGGGAGCCACCAGTCGGGACTTGGAATCCTCCTGCCTCATCAATGGAGGGATAGGCATCATAGGGGCAGCGCGTCCGTGACCGGAGGAGGATCGATGGGACGGCTGGCCCAAGCAAACAGTTGGCGATCTCCCGAGGGGCGGGACACTCTGGGATGTACGAGAGCCCATCAGTATCCACCCCAACGGGAGAACGCACATGGACAGGTATATCGGGCTGGATGCGCATGCGTCAAGCTGTACACTGGGGGTGATGACGCCGAGCGGGAAGCGGATCGGAAGCCACGTGGTGGAGACGAACGCACGGTGCCTGATCGAAGCGGTGCGGCAGATTCCGAAGCCCCGGCACATCTGCCTGGAGGAAGGCCTCCGGCTGGGGGCGATCCGGCGGAAGGTGTACAAGGAGCGAGGCGGGTTCGGAGCCCTGGGCTACCGGGCGAAGGGGTATCGGTGGGTCCAGAGCGATGGGGTCCGGGTGAAGAACCGATTGAAGGCCCTGTACCGCTCGCGCGGGGTACAGGTGTCCGGGCGCGGGGTTTACACGGCCACGAAGCGGGGCGAGTACCTGGGTCGACTTCCCAAGTCGTCCCAGCTGCTGGCGGAACTGCTGTACGAGCAGATGGACTTACTGGATGGGCTGAAGAGCGAGGCGAAGAAGGCGATGCTCACGGAGGCTAAGCGGCATCCGGAGTTTCGTCTGGTGAAGAGCTGTCCAGGCCTGGGTCCGGTGCGCACGGCCGAGCTGCTCCCCATCGTGGTGACGCCCTACCGGTTCCAGAGCAAGCGAGGGTTTTGGTCGTACTGCGGGCTGGGAGTCGTGACCCGGAGCTCGTCGGACTGGGTGCGAACGCAGACGGGCGAGTGGGCAAAGGCCGAGGTGAAGCGCCCCCGCGCGCGCCCCGAGGTTCGGATATGAGAAATGCTGCCCCTACAGCCCTCCGCATCGAGCATCTGGACCCTGACCTTGTGCCCATCTTTCGCGCCATGACGTCTGCGGAGAGGGCGGCGGCCGGGCTCTCGGCTACGGACATGATCCGGGAGAGGCTGCGGGCCACTATCCGGGAAGCTTACCCTGAGTGGAGCCCCGAAGCGGTCGCCGCGGCGGTGTCTCAACGGATGTTCGGTGCTTGCGACTGAGTTCCTCACCGACCTGGTCCATCGACTCGAGGGCGGGAACCTGACCTATGCCCTCGTGGGGTCCATCGCGGCAATGTCCTGGGGAGAGCCGAGGGCGACGCTCGACGTCGATGCTGCGCATCTCACCCGGGGAGATTGATGTCGGCCGGCTTCGGGCCATGGCGCCACACAACTGGCCGGTGCTTTTCCTACCGCACCTCCGGCCGGAGGGCCCGCTGCACCACTTCCGCTCCGCCCACGACCGGGAGCTCCAGCCGGGTTCCCCCGAGATCCAGGGTCAGCTCCGTGCCCGGGGCAGGCCAGAGGGTGAACTCCTGATCGCTCGAGAAGACCATCAGCCCGATCCGCTTCCCGGCGGGAATCACCTGATCATCCGGCTGAAGAGAGAAGGAAATCTCCCTGAACTCTCCCGGCACCAGGGGCTCACTCTCGGTGAGCGACCGATGGTTCTGAGGATCGGCCCATCCGCGGGTGATCACGCTGAAGTTGGGCTGGCGCGGCGCCGCCTCGTCCCAGGGAAGGGCCACGAGCCACACGGAGAGGTTCGCCGCTGGCCGGTTCGCTGTGAGCGTGATCGTGACCTGTGCAGTGCCTGAAATGTGGAGGGGCTCGAGGAGTTCGCCGGTCTGGTAGAGCAGGCGATGGGGTGAACTGTCGGCCCTGGCCAGTTCGCTCCCGGGGATCCCCACGTTGTCCACTAGCGTTTCCATCGCGGAACCCATCGGGGGCGAGGTCGAGAGCGATCCGACTCCAGCTCCTCCGGCTCCCGGGAAGAAGGTCACGGGCGCCGCCTCCGGGTGGGGGTAGTCCGGATAGGCGGTGGGCTCCATCCGGTCATCCGCCTCCCGCACGATCCACGCACGGGGATCATCCTCGACGCCATTCTCGACCCCGAGCACGTACCGTGTGAACCATCGGTTCATCATCTCCAGGGGCGGTCCTCCTCCGTGCCCTCCCTGGTGGAAGTACATCATGAGGGGGACGTCCCGTTCCCGGAGCCCCTCGATTACCCGGACGCTGTGCTCCGGCATGACGTTCCAGTCGTTCCAGGCATGAGACATGAGGACTGCGGCCTGGAGGCTGTCGAGCTGCTTCGCGTAATCCCGCGCCTCCCAGAAGTCGTTCCAGTCCCCTGTGACGCGATCCTGCTGCGCGAACATCTCGTGGCGGTAAGTGGTGTTACAGAAGGCGCGCCGCTCCGGATCTCCGCTGTTCACGAAGTCGAAGAGCGAATCGATGTCTTCCCCCAGATAGCCGCCGGGGGAGCGGACGAGGCCGTTCGAACGGTAGTAGTGACCGTATGACGTGTTGGGTGCGATCGGGATGATGGCGCGGAGCCCCTCCACACCGGTGGTGGCTGCGGCCAGAGGGAGGGTGCCGTTGAAGGAAGTGCCCGTCATCCCGACGTTCCCGTTGGACCAGTGGGCCACCACCTCCTCGTCTCCGTCCGGGGTGGTGAAGGCACGCGCTCTCCCGTTCAGCCAGTCGATCACCGCCTTCGGCGCCAGCGATTCGTTCGGGCCGCCCATCGTCGGGCACCCCTGGGAGTAGCCGGTGCCCGGCGACTCCGAGTGAACCACGGCGAAGCCCCGCGGAACCCAGGTCGCCACATGCGAATTGGAGATCCGCTCACGGTCGGTCCGGTAGTCGACGAGAGGAGGGGCACCCCGGGAGGGTGGCTCGGCGCCCAGCTCGTGCTGGACATTCCAGAGGATCTCCTGCACGCTCGCCGTGCCGGCGTAGTAGGGGCTCGTCTCGTAGATGATCGGAATCCGCATACCCGCGGTCTCGGTCTGGCGGGGGCGGACCACGCTCACATGGACCCGGTCCGGCCGTCCGTCTCCGTCGGTATCGAATTCGGTCTCGACCCAGACGCGCTCACGCACCCACTGGGTCGAATCGGCGAAGGCCTCCACCACGATCGCCTGTCCGTCCACGAGCACGGGGCCGGTCGGCTCGGAAGTGGGCACCGAAGGAGCCTGGCAGGACACCGCAGGCGCCAGCGCGAGAACGGAAATGAGTCCGACGAGGACGGCGAATCGCGACATTGTGGGCGTACTCCTTGCGTGAGGGGACTCCGGACGGGGTCAGACCCCCTTCCGTTCGGCCCCCCAGATGTGTTTGTGCAACTGTGTCTGCATTCGTACCGGGAGCCCGCTCTGGAGGATCCACCCGGCAAACGCCTCGAGATCCGGTCCGTCGTCTCCCCACACGGGTGACACGAGGAGGGCCCGGAGCGATCCCTCATCCACGCGCGCCGACAGCCCCCTCTCCCGGATGACCCCCTCGGCCCACTCCCAGTCATCGCGGTCGGCGATCACGAACTTCACTTCATCCCGGCCGTCCAGCTGGCCGAGGTTCTCCCACCGATTCCTGCCCGATTCCCCGGATCCCGGGCACTTCAGGTCCATGATCACATGCACGCGGGGATCGAGCGGTGAGATGTCTTCCGAGCCCGAGGTCTCGACGAGGACGGTAAACCCTTCCTGGAGAAGCCGGTCCGCGAGGGCGAACGCGTTGCGATGCGCCAGCGGCTCGCCTCCCGTGATCTCGACCACGGGGCACCCGATGTCCCGCACCCGGTCGACGATCTCGTCCAGAGTCATCCGGTCTCCGCCCTGGAAGGCATACGCGGTGTCGCACCAGACGCAGCGGAGCGGACAGCCGGTGAGGCGCACGAAGGTGCAGGGGACCCCGGCCCAGGTCGACTCTCCCTGGATGGAGTGGAAGATCTCGGTGATCCGGAGGAAGGGGGGCGGGGTGTTCACGGTCTGCGGACCTTCCGGAAGAGGGCGCCCAGGGGTGACTCCTTCACCATGCTCTCTGCCATGAATGCGAGGTTCTCGGGGCGCTCGGCCAAGCGGCGCATGAGGTACGGGTACCACTTCTCCCCGAAAGGCACGTAGACGCGCACCTGGTATCCGGCGGTGAGCAGCTCCTGCTGCAGGTCCCGCCGCACTCCATAGAGCATCTGGAACTCGAACCTCTCGGCTCCGATCCCCTCGCGTTCCGCGAACTCCCGGACTCCGCGGATCACCTCTTCGTCGTGCGAAGCGATCGCCGGGCGGTTTCCATCCCGGAGAAGTATGCGGGCCTGCTCGAGGAGGTTCCTGCGGATCTCCGACATGTCCTGGAGCGCGACTTCGGCGGGCTCGGCATAGGCTCCCTTGCAGAGCCGGACGCGGGCACCCAGCTCCACCATTCTCGCGACATCCCCCGGGGTTCGCTTCAAGTAAGCCTGGAGCACCACCCCGATGTTGCGCCACCCGTCGGCCCAGAGCTTCTCGAACGCGTCGAGAGTGCGCTGCGTGTAGGCGGATGACTCCATGTCGAACCGGAGGAAGGTGCTTCCGCTGCGAGCCGCGTCCAGCACACGGCCGAGGTTTTCGGCGAGGAACGCGTCGCCGATGTCCTGGCCCATCTGCGTGAACTTGAGCGACGCGTTGGCATCGAGCCCTTCGAGGTGAATCCGGCGGAGCACGTCGATATAGGTGTCCGCGGCCGCGCGCGCGGCTTCCTCCCTCAGAACCGCCTCGCCGAGGTAGTTCGCCGTGACCTTCAGCCCCAGGGCATTCGCTTCGAGCGTGGCCCGCACGAGGTCCTCGACCGTTTCCCCGGGGACGAAGCGCCGGCTCATGGTCCGCGTGATCGAGGTGCCGGTCAGGATCGAGCGCGCGCGCTCGGAATTGCTCAGGTAGAGGAGTCCCTCGCGAAGCATCAGTCGCGGTCCCGGATGGCTTCGTTGAGAAGAGCCTGAACCTGGAGAAGGGGGAGATCCGCGAGTGCCTTCTCTACCTCGGCAGCGGTGCGCCCGGAGACGATGGTGGGGGTTTCCACATGACCCGTGACCCCGAGCCCGGTCGAAGCCCACCGCGGGAACACCAGGTATCCCTCGCAGGGAGCGATGAGGTTCCCCGTCCGTTCCACTTCCGCGGATACCGTATAGGGTTCCCCATCGCTCCCCTCGAAGGCTGGAGGGCGGTTGTGTTCGCGCACGTAACCCCCGAGGGTCGCATCCGCGGCACCGTGAATGTCCCACTCTTCCGGCGGCGGACCCGCTTCATCCATGTCGTTCCAGGGTTCCTCGGGGAAAAGACAGCCTGCCAGGAGCGTGTCCGTGTAACGCGGCTCGCCCCATTACTCGGACACGCTCCTACCCCAGCACCTTGATGATGCGCTGGGCGATCGAGCCGGCTCGCACGGCGCGCGCGACCGCCTCGCGGA